>JAFADX010000110.1 GCA_023424475.1 Pseudomonadota bacterium | reverse complement strand
GCCCACCGCGCCGCGCCGGACCTCGGTGCAGCGCGGCGCCGCGCAGATCGACCGGAGCAGCCGCGCCACGCCGATCTCATCCGGTCGCGGCAGTCTTCCGCCGCCGGTGCGCCGGACATCGACCCGGCAGGTCTCGCGCTGAAGCCCGGCGCCGGGGGCGGACCGAGGCGTTCACGGAGCGGATCCCGGTTAGAGCAGATCCCGATCAGGTGGAATCACCTGATCAGGTGAAGATGCTCGCGGAAACAAAGGGCTAGAGGTCTTTTCGATCAGACGGCACCGGCCCGCACCCCCACCCGGGATACTGTCGTCGGGTGGCCGGGTGGGGGTGCGGGCCGGTGCCGGTTCCGACCGATCGGAACATGCTCCAGAGACGTTGCCGTGAGCCAGGGCGAGCGGGAACCGTTCTACCGGGGCGCGGCCAGGACCAGGGTCCAGAACAGGCGCGGGACATTGCCGGGCAGGACGCCGGGGCCGCCGGCAAACCCGATGCCGGCCGCGGTTACCGTCCGGGCGAGCAGGTTGTCGCGATGGGCCGGGCTGTCGATCCATCCGTGGAGCGCCTGCCGCGTATCCTGGTAGCCGGCGCCGATATTCTCGCGACAGGTGCTCCAGGCAAACCCGGCGCGCGTCAGGCGCAGGCCGGCATCGCTCCCGTCGCTGCCCGTGTGGCTCAGCCGGTTCGTGCGCAGCATGTCGAGGCTGTGCAGCGTCGCCGCCCGGGACAGGCGCGGGTCGAGCCGCAGGGGTGCGCGCCCGGCGCCGGCCCGGAATGCATTGACCCCGCGCAGCACGTCCCGCGCCAGGCGAGGATCGGTGGCCATCGCCGGCGAGGCGACGGAGACGAGCGCGAGGCCCGCGACGATCGTCCGCCGCTTCATCGCCGCAGGCGCGCTCGGCCGGGATGCATCTCAGAGCCCGGCCGCGCGGCGCCGGCAAGGCATGACCGGGGCAACGCCGCGGTCAGCCATAGGCCTGGAGGATCGCCTTCATCGCCGGTGCCAGGTCGGGCCGGCGCAGCGCGAAGGCGACCTGCGCCTCCAGGAAGCCGGCCTTGTCGCCGCAATCGTAGCGGCGCCCCTCGTAGCGCAGCCCGTGGAAGGGCTGGGTGCCGATCAGCCTGGCCATGGAATCGGTGAGCTGAACCTCGCCGCCGGCCCCCTTCTCGAGCTTCGCGAGGTGCTGCATCACCTCGGGCGTCAGCACGTAGCGGCCGATGATGGTCAGGTTCGACGGCGCCTTCTCGACCGGCGGCTTCTCCACCAGGCCCTTCACCGAGACGAGGCGGCCCTTGTCCTCCGCCACGTCGAGCACGCCGTAGCGGTTCACCCGTTCCTTCGGCACTTCCTCGATGGCGACGACGCTGCCCTCGGTTTCCCGGTACGCCTCGGCAAGCTGCTGCGTGCAGGGCGTCTCGCAGAGCATCAGGTCATCCGGCAGCAGGATTGCGAAGGGATCCTCGCCCACGAAGGACCGCGCGCACCAGATGGCGTGGCCGAGGCCCATCGGCACCTGCTGTCGCACGGTGACGATGGATCCCGGGACCATGGTCTGTGCGCGCAGCTCGTCCAACTCGGCGGTCTTGCGGCGTTCCTCGAGGGTGCGTTCAAGCTCGAAGGCGATGTCGAAATGCTCGACGATCGCGGTCTTGCCGCGGCCGGTGACGAAGCAGAACTGTTCGATTCCCGCGGCACGCGCCTCCTCCACCGCGTACTGGATCAGGGGCTTGTCGACGACCGGCAGCATTTCCTTGGCCATTGCCTTGGTGGCGGGCAGGAAACGCGTGCCGAGCCCGGCGACGGGCAGGACGGCCTTCTTGAGCGGCTTCAGTGGCACGGTTGGCGAATCCCTCGTGTCAGTTGCAGCACTTTAGGAAGCATACACCCCGGACGCGAATAGGGCGGCATGGGCACGCCGGCGCAACGGCCGGAAGGTGGCGACCGGGGCCGGCACGGCATGGCTCCGCGGCATTTCGGGGCATGCCACGCCGTCCCCGCCGCTTCTTCACAGACTCGCGACAGTGGCCTTCGGCGTCCATGCGGCAGATCAACCTGCCATGGCGGTGCTGCCGCTGACGGCCGTCATCGTTCCCGGTGCCGGGCCCGGGATGGTCGGCGCGCTGCTGGCCTGCCGGACGGCGGCTTGGTTCGCCAACCGGAAGGTATAGTTGCGATATAGTTATGATATGGCGGGCCGGCGCCGGACAAGCGCCGTGTGCATTGCATTCGGGTCATGATGCGCTGGGGCGTCGGCGCGATTCCCCGC
The DNA here is from genome assembly GCA_023424475.1 of Pseudomonadota bacterium. GTDB lineage: Bacteria > Pseudomonadota > Alphaproteobacteria > Acetobacterales > Acetobacteraceae > Neoroseomonas. Next base: position 10,195 of record JAFADX010000110.1, on the reverse strand, counting down.
GGGCGCGTTCCCGTTCGCCCTGGCTCACGGCAACGTCTCTAGCCCATTGTTTCCGCGAGCATCTTCACCCGATCAGGTCATTCCACCTGATCGGGATCTGCTCTAGGTTCCGCCCGCCATGGACATGCCCCTTTCCGCGGACGACCGCGTGGCCGCCGAGGCCGCGCGGCGCCGCTCCTTCGCCATCATCGCCCATCCCGACGCCGGCAAGACCACGCTGACGGAAAAGTTGTTGCTCAAGGGCGGCGCCATCCAGCTCGCCGGCCAGGTGCGCGCCAAGGGCAATGCCCGGCGCACCCGGTCCGACTGGATGAAGATCGAGCAGGAGCGCGGCATCTCCGTCGCCACCTCGGTCATGACCTTCGAGAAGGACGGGACGGTCTTCAACCTGCTCGACACGCCGGGCCACGAGGATTTCTCGGAGGACACCTACCGCACGCTGACGGCCGTCGATGCCGCGGTGATGGTGCTCGACGCCGCCAAGGGCATCGAGAGCCAGACGCGCAAGCTCTTCGAGGTCTGCCGCCTGCGCGACATCCCGATCATCACCTTCGTCAACAAGATGGACCGGGAGGGGCGCGACCCCTTCGACCTGCTCGACGAGATCGAGAAGACGCTGGCGCTGGAAGCCACGCCGGTCGCCTGGCCGGTGGGGCAGGGGCAGGACCTGCGCGGGGTCTACGACATCCTGCACCCCTCCCTGCGCATGGTGGACAGCGACGAGATCATCCCGCTGACCGGCCTCGGCGACCCGGCCATCGACGCCCGCGTCCCAGGCGACCGCGCGGCGACGCTGCGCGAGCAGGCGGAACTCGCGGCCGGCGCCTGCGCGGAATTCGACCTCGGTAAGTTCCTCGAAGGCTCGCTGACGCCGGTCTATTTCGGCTCGGCGCTGCGGGACTTCGGCGTGTCGCACTTGCTGGAGGGCCTCGCCCGCTTCGCGCCGCCGCCGCGGCCGCGGCCGGCCGATATGCGCATCGTGCGGCCGGAGGAACCGAAGCTGTCCGGCTTCGTCTTCAAGATCCAGGCGAACATGGACCCGCAGCATCGCGACCGCGTCGCCTTCCTGCGCATCTGTTCCGGGCGGCTGGAAAAGGGCATGCGCCTGAAGCAGGTCCGCACGGGCAAGCAGGTGCCGGTCAACGCGCCGCTCTTCTTCTTCGCCAAGGACCGCCAGGTGGCCGGGGAAGCCTGGCCGGGCGACGTGGTCGGCATCGCGACCCATGGCGGCATCCGCATCGGCGACACGCTGACCGAGGGCGACCCGCTGAACTTCCAGGGCGTGCCCTCCTTCGCGCCGGAGCATCTGCGCCGCGTGCGGCTCGACGACCCGATGCTGGCCAAGAAGCTGCGCAAGGCGCTGGACGAACTGGCCGATGAGGGCGTGGTGCAGCTCTTCCGCCCGATGGACGGCTCGCAGCCGATCGTCGGGGTGGTGGGGTTGCTGCAGCTCGACGTGCTGCAGTCGCGGCTGCGCGCCGAATATTCCGTGCCGGCCTCCTTCGAGGCCGCGCCCTGGACGACGATGCGCTGGATGGCGAGCGAGGACCGTGGCGCCATCGAGCGCTTCGCCGCCGCGAACCGCATGGACATGGCCCAGGACCACGACGACGAGCAGGTGGCCTTCTTCACTTCCGACTGGCGCCGCAAGCGGGCGGAGGAGGAATTCCCGATGATCCGCTTCCTGCCGGTGCGCGAGCAGCACGGGCTCGCGCCGGCCTGATCATTTCGCCGGGCTCGCCTCGCCGAGCAGGCCCAGTTCGATGGCCATCGCCTGCAGGACGCGATGGATGAGCTCGCGCAGCCATCGGTGGCCGGCATCGCGCCGCCGCCCCTCGTGCCAGACCAGCCAGATCGGGATGCGGATCGGCGGCCCCGGCACCTGGACGATGATCATGCGGAACTCGGTCTCGGCGATGGCGGCCATGCTCTTCGGCAGCACGCCGAAATAGTCGGTGCGGCTGATGATGAAGGGCACCTCGAGGTATTCGCTGACCGTCAGCCGGCTTTCGGCCATGAGATCCCAGAGCTTGCCCGACAGGGCCCTGGGCCGGCGTTCCGGGGCGCGGCGGTGGCAGCGGACGAATTCCTCATGCGCAAGATCCCGCCACCCCATGCCGTTGCGCGCGCGGGGATGGCCGGCGCGCGCCGCGATGACCAGGCTGTCCTCGTAGATGCGGCGATTCACGAAGCGGTCATCCTCGGCCGGGATCCAGTCCACGGCGGCATCGAGCAGCCCTTCGCGCATGAGGGCCGGCGCATCGTCGGCCAGGGTGCGGGTATCGAAGCGCATCGTCACGCCTGGCGCGGCTTCCTTCGCGGCATCGCGGATGCGCAGCGCGAAGTCGGGTCCCAGGGGGTGCGGGATCGCGACCTCGAAGCGCCGGGTACTGGTGGCCGGATCGAAGCCGCGCGCCTCCGCGACCGAATGGCGCAGGGACTCGAGGGCCTGGTGGACCTCCGGGTAGAGCCGGTTGGCGACCGGCGTCGGGGTCATGCCCGTCTGGGCGCGCAGGAAGAGCTCGTCGCGGCAGGCTTACCTGAGCCGCGCCAGGGCATGGCTGGTCGCCGACTGGCTGAGGCCGAGCCGCTGGCCGGCGCGCGAGACCGAGCGGGTCTCGTGCAGGGCCTCGAAGACCAGCAGCAGGTTGAGGTCGAGGCCGCGCAGCGACGTCATTCGGGTTCCCCCGGCATCGGGGCCGGCGCGCGGGGCGCGCGACCATACCATCCCGGGAAGGATTTGGGGCCGAACCGATGCCTTGATCAAGCGGCCGCTGATCAGTCGAACCGGCGGGCGCGGACCACGGTGACGCTGCACGGCGCCTCGGCGGCCACGCGGCCCGATACGCTGCCGAGCAGCCGGCGCGCGAGGGAACTCTCCCGCGCGCCGAGAACCACATGGCCGACGCGGTTGGCGCGCGCGTAGTCGAGGATGGCCTCGGCGACGTCGCCCGCCTCGAGGACATGGTAGGTGACGCGCCCCTCGCCGAGGGCGAAGGGCCGTGCCCAGTGCTGCAGCTCGACCAGGCGCTGCACGTGGCGGTTCCGGCCCTGGTCGTCATGCGAGGTATCCGCGCCCAGCATGTTCGACTTGAGGACGTTGAGGCAGGCCAGCCGCGCGCCGGGGCGGCTCGCCAGCATCCGCCGTGCATGGTTGCGGATGGCCTCGGCGAGTTCGGCCGACATCTGGGTGAAGTCGAGCGCGACCGCGATGATCGGCGCCGACTGCGCCAGGGTCATGGTGGGCAGGTGCCGCGGGGCGAACGGGTCCGGCCGGAGCCGGCGGCGCAGCACGGTCAGGAAGCCGTCCCGGCGCCGCTTCTCCGCCCGGGCGGTCAGCACGACCTGGCCGGGATTGCGCAGGTCGAAGGCGAGCTGGGCCGCGGTCGGGTGGCGGCGGTCGGGCTGCACCTCGAGGCAGCGCAGGATGACCTCCTGCAGCCAGGGGGGGATGGCGGGGCGGCGCCGGCGCGGCGGGACCGGGTCCCGCCAGAGGCGGCGCTTCACCCCCTTGAGGTGCTGCGGCTCCCCGAAGGGCAGGTCGGCCGTGGCAAGCTGGTACATCAGCGCGCCGAGGGAAAAGAGGTCGCTGCGCGGGTCGTTGCGGATGCCCAGCGCCTGTTCCGGTGCCATGTAGGGCGTGGTGCCGTAGGGCAGGCGGAATTCCTCGGCCATCAGGTCCGGCAGTTGCTCGTGATGGGCGAGGCCGAAATCGACCGCCACCGCCTCGCCGCCGGGGCGGAAGATGATGTTGGCCGGCTTCACGTCGAGATGGACGACGCGCTGGTGATGCAGGGAGTCGAGCGCGTCCGCGACCGCCGCGCCGATCCGGGCCACCTCCTCGGCCGGCAGGGGCATCTCGCGCAGGCGCAGCGAGAGGGCCGGGCCGGTGATGCGTTCCATGACGATGAAGGGATCCGCCTCGAAGCCGCCCTGCGCGATGACGCGCGGCACGTGCGCGCCGCTGAGCCGCGGCATGATCATCAGCTCCATTTCGAAGGAGACGATCGCGGCGGGGTCCTCGCCTTCCCGCAGGCGCGGCACCTTCATCAACATGGGCAGATCATGGTCGGGATGCGTCACGCGATGGAGCACCGCCATGCCGCCCTCGTGCAGCACCTCATGGACCGTGAAGCCGGCGATCCTGCGCGGCATCGGCCGGTCCCGCCCCGCTAGCGGCCGAGGAAGAGGCGGTCGGCGAGGACGCCCGGCAACCCCGCGGCGCGGATCTTCTCCGCCGCCGTCGCGATGTCATACGGCACGCGCAGCCAGGCCGCCCGCATCGGTTCGGTATCGATCATGCCGTAGCAGGCGGCCGGGTTGCCGTCCCGCGGCTGCCCCACGGCACCGAGGACGCAGAGCCAGCGCCGCCCGTGCGTCAGCGGCACCGGCGCCGCCTCCTGCGGCCGGAAGGTGATGAGCTTGCCGGTCTCGCCGAGGCTGTAGAGCGCGGGGCGATGGACATGCCCGCAGATGGTGGCATGGGCCGAGGTGGCCTGCAGGCCACGCTGGGCGACCTCGGCATCGGTCACATAGGTCCATTTCTCCGGCGCGGAGGGATCGGCGTGGACGAAGAGCAGGCCCTCCTCCTCGAGCGTCAGCGGCAGCCCCATGAGGAAGCGGCGATGGGCCTCGGTGATCCGGCCGCGCGTCCAGGCGATGGCGGCGGCAGCGTAGTCGTTCATGCCGTAGGAGCCGGTGCCGGTCGCCGCCTCGTCATGGTTGCCGAGCAGCGCGAGCCCGCCCCTGGCCACCTCGGCCATGGCGATGTCGAGCACCGCGGCAGGGTCGGCGCCATAGCCGACGAGGTCACCGAGCAGCACGATGCGCTCGGCGCCGCGGGTCCTCGCATGGTCCAGGCAGGCCTGGAAGGCCTCCAGGTTGGCATGGACGTCGGCGAGGACCGCGATGCGCATGCCGGGACTAGTTGTTGATGAAGACGCGCGCGGCGAGCGCGACCTGGAACAGGGCGGTCACCAGGTCGGTGCCCATCTGCCAGTATTTCGGGTCGAGGTAGGGCAGGGCGATCAGCTCGTCCCCCGGGCGGGGCGGCTCGGACGGGTTGAGCCGCGCGAAGCCCGAGGGGCGGCGGATCATCAATGTCGAGCGGTTGCCGCGCGGGGTCAGGCCGCCCGCGGCCTCGATGTACTGGTCGATCGACCAGCCCTCCCGCCACACGATGGCCTGCGGCGCGTTGACCTCGCCCTGGACCATGACGGTCTGTGAGCGCTCGGGGATGACGATGATGTCGCCCGTTTCGAGCCGCAGCGGCGCGCAGACGCCGTCGGGGCCCATCACGACCAGCAGGCCCTCGGGCTGGGCGCGCCGGGCGCGGCTGATGTATTGCGAGATCAGCGCCGCCTCGGCCGTGCGGGATTCGGCGATGCGTGTCGTCGCCGAGGGGGCGAGGAAGAGCTGCCGCTCGAGCCGGTCCAGTGCCTCGTCGATCGAACGCTTCTGCCGCAGGGCGAGGGACGGGCGCAGGATGAAGATGCCGTCGGTGTTGGCGAGCGCCGGGTCGACCGCGATGTGGTCGAGCGCCTGGCACAGGTTCATGTCGCGGTCGGCGACCAGGACCGAGGGATAGAGGCGGCTGCCTTCGACCGAGACGCGCACGGTGCGGGCGGCGACGTCGGCGACGAAGGTGACGGTGTCCTGGTCCTGCAGGGTCTGCCGCGCGAGTTCGGCGAGCGACATGTAGCGCGAGAAGGGCTGCGCGTTCCGCACGCCGCGGACCACCGCGTTGGTCGCGGCGGGCAGCGGGCGGGCGAGCTCGATCAGGTCGCGCCCGGTGAGGGCGGAGCGGGCCGTGCTCTCGAAGAGGTAGTTGTTCCGCACCGCGCCGTCGGCGCCGACCATGGCGCGCTGGCGGCCGACCACGATGGTGTCGCCTTCCTGCAGGCGAATGACCGGCAATTGGCCGGCCAGCAGGAAGCGGTAGAGGTCGATATGGGTGACGGCCTGGCCGCCGCGGTTGATCGCGATCTCGCGGAAGGAGCCGCGGCCGGGATCGATGCCGCCGGCCCGCACCAGGAAGTCGAGGACGCTGTCGGAGGCCGTTCCCGCATAGCGCCCCGGCGAGCGCACGAAGCCGGTGACGAAGACGCCGATGCGCTGCGTCGAGAGCACGGTCGCATAGACCTGGACCTGCGAGGTGTAGACCTTGCGGACCTCGCTTTCGACCACCTGCTGGAGGTCGCCCACGCGCACGCCGGCAACGCGGATCGGTCCGATATTGGGCAGGAACAGGTTCCCCGCGGGGTCGATGACGCCGACGAGTTCGGATTCCACCGCGCCCCAGGCGCGGACCGAGACGCGGTCGCCGGGCTGCAGCACGTAGTTCGGGTTCGGCGCGTCCGAGGAGGATTGCGGCGTGCCGGTGAAGAGCGAGGCGCCGAAGACGGCCGTCGCGGGCCCGGTGACGCGGCCCTGGTCGCCGAGCGGCGCGACGAGGGTGGGGCCGCCCTCGGCCTGGGTCGGGCTGCCGATGCGCTCGGTGCCGCGGGACTGGCCGGGGATATCGGCCAGGCTGCGGCGGTCGAAGACGGGCGGCGGCTGGGCCGAGGCATCGCCGGAGGTCCCGCCCGCCCCGCCCTCGGCGCCGCCCCGCGCCGGCTGGCGCGGCAGCAGGTTCGGCATGCCGGGCAGGGCGCCGGGCACGCCGCCGATCCCCCTGGGCAGCGGCTGCTGCTGGGCCTGCGCCGAGCCTGCCAGGACAAGGGTGAACAGGGTTGCGAGGATCGCCGCGCCCCAGCGGCGGGCCTCAAATCGCATGGTCACGCATGCTCGCGATGAGCAGCCAGGCGATCCCGAAGGCGACCGCGAGTCCGAGGAAGACACTGCCGACACCGATAAGTTTCCGAGGATAGAGGGGATAGACGGCGAGATTGGGCTCGACCACCCGGGCGATGAAGATCTGCTGGCGCTGGGCGTCCATCCGCGCCGCCTCCAGGCTGGCGGTGGCCGAGGACAGTTGCCGGTCGGCGAACTCGCGTTCGAGCTGGAGCCGGTCATAGGCCGCGAGCTGGTGCACGAGCGCGCCGTCGCCGCCGGTGCGGCGCATCCGCTCGGCCTCGATCTGGCGCTCCAGCGCCTGGATCCGGTTGCGCGTGGTCTGCAGCGCGGGGTTGTCGGCGCGCATGAACGCCATGCGCTCGCGCAGCTCCGCCCGGGCGACGGTCAGCGCCCCTTCCATGGCCGCGATCTGCTGCTGGGACGCATTGGCGGTGCTGGTGCTGTCGAGGTCGCGCTGCTGCTCGCGGAAGCGGGCGAGGGCATCGCGGCTGGCGGAGACGCGCTGCTCGGCGAGCTCGACCTCTTCGCGGGCGACCCGCAGCGTGTCCTCGCGCGTGCGCTCGGAGAGCCGGTTGATCAGCCCTTCGGAGAGGGAGATCAGCGTTTCGGCGATGGCCCTGGAATCCTCGGGGCGGAAGCTGCGGACGCGCAGGGTCAGCACGCCGCTCGATCCGTCGAGCGAGGCGGAGACCATGGAATTGTAGTACTTCGTCAGGCGCTCCGGGTCCGTGTCGCGCAGGCGGGCGAAGAAATCCGCCTCCGGCCGCTGCCACATCGAGATGATGTCGAGCCGTTCCTGCAGGCTCATCGCCGCGTCGTGGGAAATGAGGTATTCGCGCACCGTGCTGGCGTCGCCGGCGCTGGCGGTCGCTGCGCCGTTGCCCATCAGCGACGCAAGCGCGCTGACGCCGGGCGAGTGCTGCGTCTCGCCGCGGACGCGGACGACGATCCGTGCCTCGGAGACGTACTGGGGCGCCGCGAAGAGGTAGAAATAGGCCGCCACGATCGCCGTCGGCAGCAGCACCCAGAGGGTGAAGGGGTGGACGATGAAGCCCCGCAGCCGGCTTCGCGGCCGGGGCGGCGGCTCCGGGGCGGCCTCGCTCCAGGTCTCGACCGACCCGAGGGGGGCCGGCTCAAAGGCTGTTGTATGTGGCGAGAGCTTCATCGATGTCTTCGTAGAATGTGAGGGTGCCCTGGTCCATGACGGCTGCACGGGTGCAGAGCTGGCGGACCTGCGATGCGTGGTGGGTGACGATGATCATCCCGGCATTGGCGATGCGCGCCGCGAAGGCGCGGCCGAACCGGGTGTCGCCGACCGAGAGGGCCTCATCGACCAGGAAGCAGTCGAACTCGATGGCGAGCGAGATGGCGAGCCCGAGCCGGGAGCGCATGCCGCTCGAATAGGTGCCGACGGGCATGGCGAGGTATTCGCCAAGCTCGGCGAAGGATTCGACGTAGTCCACGACCGCCTTGGGGGACTTGCCGTAGATGCGGGCGATGAAGCAGCAGTTGTCCCGGCCGGACAGCGCGCTCAGGAAGCCCGCCGCCATGCCGATCGGCCAGGAGACGGACATGTGGCGCCGCACCTTCCCCCGGGTCGGCACCTCCACGCCCGAGAGGATGCGCACGAGCGTCGACTTGCCCGAGCCGTTGCGTCCCAGGATCCCGAGCTTCTCGCCGCGGCGCACGGTCGCGTTGATGCCGCGCAGCACGTGCTTGCGCCCGACATTCATCGGATAGGATTTGTGCACGTCGATGAGCTCGAGGGTCATCGGCGCGTCCTATTCGAGCCCGATGCGCTGGCGGACCAGCCGCAGGGCCGCGAGGCCGAACAGGTGCGTCACCAGCACCCATTTCACGACGTAGAAGACGTCGTAGACGGTGCGGTATCGTTCGCCGAACTGGCCGTCGCGCAGCAGTTCGAAGATGTGCACGGTCGGCACCCATTGCGCGAGCTCGCCGAGCCAGGGCGGCAGCCATTCGACCATGAAGAACAGCCCGCTGATGGGCAGCAGCAGGTAGGTCATCAGGTGCACGACGCGCTCGATCGAGTGCCATTGCGTCACCGCGGCGCCCACCATCAGGGCGATGCCCTGCGCCAGCAGGAACATCAGCGCCGCCGCGGCCAGCATCTTCATCGGCGAGTCGGGGTATTCGCCGCCCATGGCGATGCCCGCGAAGGTCATCAGGAAGAGCACGCCGGTGCAGGCGGCCGTCTCGATCAGGTGGCGCGCGAAGAAGAGGTCGGGCAGCGCGACCTGGCGATGAAACAGCAGCGCGCCGTTGGCCGGGATGGTGTTGCCGGACCGCATCACCATCTGCCGCAGCTTCATGAACAGCACGTAGCCGATGGCGTAGAGCTCGAAGCTGCCGCGGACCCCGCGGTCGCCCTTGTGGAGCTGATGGATGATGCCGACGGCGATGCCGAGCACCAGCGGCTCGAAGAACAGCGTCAGGTAGCCGAAGCGGTGGCGCCCGAAGCGCGTGTGCATCTCGCGCAGCACCAGGGCGCCGATCACCCTGAACTGCGTGCGCGCGCAGTCGATGAGCAGCGGGCGGTGCGCCGTATCGCTCACGGCCGCGCCGCGGAGCCCTGGATCAGCGGCCGCGCCTCCCGCCAGCGCTCGCCGGCGCCGCAGATGAGGCGCGTCTGCGTCGATCCGTCCGTCCGCACGAGGATCTCGCGGCAATTCCGCCCGCTCGCCGCCGCATAGGCGCGCACCATGCGCAGGCGTGCCGACTGCCCGGTGGAGGGCAGCAGCACGCTCTCCTCCGAGCCGGGCGCCCCGGCGGCGGCGAAGGCCACCACCGGGTCGGTGATGGGGGCGGCCGCGACCTCGTCCGGCGCCGCGGCGCCATTCAGTCCGTTCTGCGCGCAGCCGGCCACGACCAGCGCCAGACCCATCAGCGCCATGACGCCACCAGACCGCTTCTGCGCAGGAACCATACGTGCACAATCCTTGGCACCAAGACCCGAGGAAACTAGCCTTTCCGAGCGGATTACGCAAAAAGAAGACGCGTGGATCGGCGATGAGGACGCTGTTCGGGCCTTTCTCTCGCGGCACAGGATAGATCGGTCCTGAATAACGAAAGTTTACAACCTCTGCGTGTAGAACACCCAGCCGCCGAAGACCCGATCTTCGCGCATCGCGACCTGCTGCGCCGTTGGCCACAACTTCATGCCTTCTGGCCCGATCGCCGGGTCCTGCCGCTGCCGCCCGTCGCCGGCGCGGACGACCTGCTGATGGTGCCGGCCGGCGTGGCCTCGCCGGCGGCCTGGGGCGGGCGGATCCTGCGCCTGGAGTCCCGCCCCTTCGCGCCGCCCGCCTTCGGGGCGCGGGCGGTGCCCGCGATCCTGTTCGCCGCGGAAGCCGCGGACCCCGTCGCGGCGATCCTGGCC
>JAFADX010000318.1 GCA_023424475.1 Pseudomonadota bacterium | reverse complement strand
CTGTCCATGCTGTCGAGCGCCGCGGCCCCGGCCTCGGGCGTGACGGGCACCAGGCCCAGGCGCTGCGCGACATTGGCATAGGCATCGACCTGCGCCCGCCGCGCGGCCTCGAGCCCCAGCACACGCGCCGGCGGCGACGCCGGCGGCAGCAGCGTCAGGAGACTGACGCGCGCGGCATGCGTCGCGACATCGGCGGGCGAGGGCTGGCCCGCCGCGGCGAGTTCGATTGCGAGCAGCCGGCTGAGCCGCGGCCCCAGCACCGGCAGGGCGCTCCCGAACAGGTCCGCCTCCCGGGCAAGCCGGCACATCAGGTCCGGCGCCTCCTCCTCGACCCAGGGCCAGGTCGTGGCCAGGACGATGCGCTGCAGTTCGTCGGTCATCACGGGGTCGAGGCCCTGCGCGGCCGCGATCCGCGCCGCGGTCTCCGCCGAGCGGCGCTCGAGCACCCCGCGCTCCCGGTAGACGCGCCCGTCATGCAGCAGGTCGTGCGCGACCATCGCCGCGACGGCGAGTTCAGCCTGCGCGCTGTCGAGCAACCCGAGCCGCCGCGCGCCCCCGGCGAGCCATCCCATGGCGATGGTCGCCTCGGCCTGGTGGTGACGGTCGTGATAGGCGGGCTCGGCGCCATGCGGGAAGGCGGCGCCATGCCGCTCCACCGCCTCGGCGATGGCGAGCGCGGCATTCGCAGCCGGGCTGCGGCCGGATGCGACGCCGGCTGCCTCCCGCAACGCCCAGAGAGTGGCCGCCGGCACGTCCGGGGGTCCCGCACGGCGCGTGAGCAACAGGCGTTCTGCGCTTGCCAGGGCATCCCCACCCGGCCCTGCGCGCAACGCAAGCTCCAGAACGTCGTCCTTCGTCTCGGGCCCAGCGACCATGGTCCTCGCCGGAAAGCGGAGCGGGCATCCTAGACCGCGCCGCTCCCGCGATGGGAGGACTTCCTCGTCCCGCTCAGGCGGCGGCGATCTTCGGGCCGAGGCCAAGGGTCTCCCGCATCCGCACCAGCATGTCGCGCGCCCGATCGCCGAGTTCCTCGTCCGGGCCCGCCACGTGCTCGACGGCGGCGAGCGCCTTGCGCCGCTCCGCGGCCTCCGGCAGCAGCTTCGGCAGGGTAGCGAGCGCCTCCTCCCGCATCATGGTCACGATGACGGTCTGCCCGCGGATGATGGCCTGGCGCGCCGCCGGGCTCATGCCGACGAAGGGTGCCTCGGTCGTGAGCAGCGTGTTGGAGCGGGCAAGCCGCGACCGCCGCACGCCGCCGCGCGCATCGGCCAGCAGGATCATCATGCGGATCACCGCCTCGGCATAGCCGCCCTCGGCCACCCTGGCCCGCGCCTCGGCGATCTGCGTGGGCTCCACCTGCACCGAGCGGCGGGCCGCCTCGGCCTCGGCCGCGGTGTCGTCCCCGGTCACGCCCACCGCGGCGAGGCCGCCGTAGATCGCGTGGAACGCCGTCTCGATCGATGCATCGCGCATGTCGCGCCAGGCGTCGATGCTGCGTTCCACCGCATCCGCCCAGGCCGTCTCGAGCGCCAGGAAGGGGTTGTCCGGCGCCGCCGGCGTCCGGTGCTGCCGCGCCATGCCGGCCATGGCCCGGATCGGCATCATGAAGGGGTTGAGGTCGCTGAACATGTAGCGCCGGGTGCGCATCGGGCTGAGCTGGCGCCGCGCCTCCGCCCCGGCCTCGGTGGTGGACTGGCGCACGATGGGCGAGGCCAGCACGTCATAGAGATGCTGGTTCATCTCCGAGATCTTGGCGACCGCGGGAAAGGCCTCGTTGCCCGCCTCGCCCGACAGGGCGCGGATATCGGCGATCTTCCGCTCGACCAGCTCGACCTGCCATTCCTCGTTGCTGCCCGAGCCCTCGTGGCCGGTGATGCGCATCTCGTAGAGACCGGGGGCCACCGCCTCGATCATCTCGAGCGTGGTGGCGATCTCGGAGTGTTCCTTCTTCGCCACCGCGCCGGAGACGAAGATGCCGAGATGCCCGATCTGGTCGTGCAGCAGATAGACGATGGTCTGGCCGAGCGACTTGATCTCCTGCTCGTCGCGGTAGACGTCGGCGATCCAGCGCAGCGCCTGGCCGACCGGGGTGATGTTGTCGCCCGAGGAGGCGAAGACGATCACCGGCGCCCTGACCTCCCGCATGTTGAAGGTCTCGCCGCCGCCCTGGGCGATCTGGCCGGAGGAGAAGCGGTTGCCGATGAAGAGGTTGTCCACGATCCAGCGGATCTCGTCGCTGGTCATCAGGAAGTAGCCGCCCCACCAGCGCTCGAATTCCAGGAAGCGGTCGGCCTCCGTGTCCACCTTGGCGTAGAGGTCGAAATACTTGCGGAACCAAGTGTTGCCGGGCGAGAGGCTCTCGAAGTTCGCGACCAGCGAGGCGCCGTCGAACTTGCCGTTGCCGAGGTCGGCCATCAGCGAGGCCGGCCAGCCGCCGCCCGCGAGGCCGCCAAGGTAGCGCATCGGGTTGCGGCCCTTCTCGCCGGCCCAATAGGAGAGGGGGGCGCCGTTCAGCACCAGCGCGCCGACCGATTCCGGCGCGGCGGCGCCGAGCATCATCGTCGCCCAGCCGCCCTGGCAGTTGCCGATCACCACGGGCTTCGGCGCCGCGGGGTGCTCCTTGGCGATGTAGCCAAGGAAGGCCGCCTCGGCCGCCGTGACGTCGAGGATGGTCTGCCCCTTCTCCGGCTGGCGGTAGAAGATGACGAAATAGACCGGATGGCTGCGGCGCAGGGCCACGCCCACCTGGCTGTCGGACTTGAAGCCGCCGATTCCCGCGCCGTGGCCGGCCCGCGGGTCGATGATGACGAAGGGGCGCAGCTTCGGGTCGGTCGGCGGGTAGCCCTCGGGCGGGGTGATCCGCACCAGGGCATAGTTCACCGGCCGGGTCAGCCCGCGGCCGTCCACCACCGTCTCGTAGTCGAAGACCAGCACGGGCGGACAGCCGGCGCGTTCGTGCTCGACGAAGTTGTTCCCCGCCTGGCGCATCACGTCCCAGAACAGCAGCCAGCGCTGCGCCGCGTCGGCGGCATAGGCCTGGGCGTCCTGGGCCAGCGCGGCCGGCGTGCGGGCGAAGCGGGACGCGATCTCCTTCATGCCCTCGCCGCCCGGAACGGGCGACTGCGGCATGAAGGCCGATGCGTGGCGCGCCATGACGTCCGTCAGGCTGCGGACCTGGTCCAGCACGCGCGTGGTGGTTTCCGTCGCCTTCTCGGCGAGCTCGCGGGCCGGCAGGTTCGGGGTCGCGGGCATCGGGCGGCACTCCCTGAGGTCGGGTGGTTTCTGCGCCCCCGGGGAAGGGGCATCAAGTTCTTTCGCTGCGGTGCAGCAAGTGCAGGACGTGGCGGGCGATCATGCCTTCCTCGTCGGTGGACCGGACCAGGACGCGGGTGGCCGAGCCGGCGCGCGAGATCTCGCGCGCATTGGCCCGGTTCCGTTCCGGATCGAGCCCGATCCCCAGGAAGCCGAGGCCATCGCAGATCTTCGCCCTGAGGTTCCGGGCGTTCTCCCCGATGCCGGCGGTGAAGACCAGGGCATCGATCCCGCCGAGTGCGGAGGCGAGCGCCCCGATCTCCCGCCGCACCCGCCAGGCGTAGTAGGAAAGCGCCTGGGCCGCGCGCGGATCGGCGCTCGCTTCCAGTTCCCGCACGTCCTGGCTGATGCCCGACATGCCCTTGAGCCCGGAATTGCCATAGAGCAGCCCGGTGATCGCGCCGGCATCCATGCCTTCGCTGACCATCAGGTGCAGCAGCACGCCGGGATCGATCTGGCCGCAGCGCGTGCCCATCGGCACGCCGTCGAGAGCGGTGAAGCCCATCGTGCTGTCGATGCTCTTCCCGCCGCGGATGGCGCAGAGCGAGGAGCCGTTGCCGAGATGCGCCACCACCACGCGTCCGGCGGCGAGCGCCGGCTCCTCCTCGGCGAGGAGGCGGGAGATGTATTCGTAGGACAGGCCGTGGAATCCGTAGCGGCGGATGCCGCGGGCATAGAACTCCGGCGGCAGGCCGAAGGTATCCGCCTCCCAGGCATGGGCACGGTGGAAGGCAGTGTCGAAGCAGGCGATCTGCGGCGCATCCGGGAAGCGCTGCCTGGCCGCGAGGATGCCCGCGATGTTGTGCGGCTGGTGGAGAGGCGCGAGCGCCTGCAGCGCCTTGAGCTTCTCCATGACCGCATCGTCCACCCGCATCGGGTCGGCGAGGTCCGGCCCGCCATGCACCACGCGATGGCCCACGGCGACGATGTTCCGCCCTTCGATGGCAGGTCCGATCCCTTCCATGATGCGGGCGAGGGCGGTGTCGTGGTCGGCCACGTCGGGCCCGGGCCAGCGTTGGTCGGCGAGGACATGGCGCCGCACGTCGCGCGCGATCAGGTGGGGAGAGGCGCCGATCCCCTCCATCTGCCCCTCGAGCCGCGTCTCCGCCTCGTCGCCGACAATCTTGAACAGCTCGAACTTGATGGAGGAGGAGCCGGCGTTCAGGACCAGGACCGCGTCGCTCATCAGGTGCCGAGCTCCGGCACCAGGCTCGTCCCTGTCCGCCGCCAGTGGCCGTAGAGCACGGCGAGCGCGGCCGACATCAGCCGGGCATGCTCGTCGTCGGCGCGCGAGGTCAGCATCACCGGCACCTTCGCCCCCGTCACCAGCCCCCCGGTATCGGCCTGGGAGAGGAAGACCAGCTGCTTGGCCAGCATGTTGCCCGCCTCGAGGTTCGGCGCCACCAGCACGTCGGCGCGGCCGGCGACGGTGGAATGGATGCCCTTGGTCCGCGCCGCCTCGAGGTCCACCGCGTTGTCCATGGCGAGCGGCCCGTCCACCAGGCCGCCCTTGATCTGGCCGCGGTCCGCCATCTTCGCGAGGACGGCGGCATCGAGGGTCGAGGGGATCGCCGGATTGATCGTCTCCACCGCCGAGAGCACGCCGACCCGCGGCTGCTTCAGCCCGATCGCCTGGGCGAGGTCGATCGCGTTCTGCACGATGTCCGCCTTGGTCATGAGGTCGGGCAGGATGTTGATCGCCGCGTCGGTGATCAGCATCAGCCCCTCGTGCCCGGGGATGTCGAGCACGAAGACGTGGCTGATGCGCCGCCCCATGCGCAGGCCGCCATCCGACTTGGTGACGTGGCGCAGGACCTCGTCGGAATGGATGTTGCCCTTCATCACCGCCTCGGCGCGGCCCTCGTGGACCAGGGCGACGCAGCGGGCCGGGGCGTCGTGGTCCGCGCCCACCGCCTCGACCCGCACGCCGGCGAGGTCCCAGCCCAGCTTGGCCGCCTCCTCGCGGATGATGGCCTCGGGGCCGACCAGGATCGGCTCGATCAGGCCCTCCTTGGTCGCTTCCCAGGCGCCGCCGAGGGAATTGTCGTCGGTCGGCGCGGCGATCGCCGTCGGCATCGGCGGGATCCCGCGGCAGGCCGCGAGCAGGCGCGAGAACTTGCCGCGGCGGACCAGGGTGAGTTCGGGGATGACCACGCCATCGGTCACCAGGCGCGTCTGGGGGGCGCAGACTTCGGCGAGGCCGTCGCAGACGAGGACGCCGTTCTCCTTCTCGAGCCGGCAATCCATCACCAGCAGGCGGCCCGGCAGCTTCTCGCGCACCGTCACCGTCGCGATGACGCCGTCGCCGGCCTCGACGCGCGCGTAGAAGCGCAGGGACTGCGAGCGGTAGACCGTGCCCGGCCCCGGCAGCTTGTTGCCGAAGACCGCCGAGAACAGCGAACCGCACCACATCGCCGGCGCCACCGGCGCGTGCCCCGTCTCCTGCTCCGCCTCGCCGGGCAGGTGCACGGGGTTGAAGTTGCCCGAGGCATGGGCGAACACCACGAGGTCATTCGGCGTGCAGACGCGGGTCACGCTCGCCGTCTCGCCTTCCTTGATGTCGTCCCAGGAACGTCCGACGAGGGCAGGGGCGGAAATCGTCACAGGCTCATCTCCGGCACGGTGTCTGGAACGGTCGGCGGTACGGGGGTCGCGGCGGGGGTGGTATCCCCCATCGCCACGCCCGGGGCGCGCTCGCGCAGCATGAGGCCCTTCGGCGCCGGCGCCTTGCGTTGCGTGCTCATGCGACGTTGTGCAGCCCGGCATCCACGTAGATCGTATCGCCCGTCATGCCAGAGGAGGCGCCGCCCACCAGGAAGGAGACGACGCGCCCGACCTCCGCGATATCCACCAGGCGATGCTGCGGCGCGCGCTCCTGCGCCATCTGCACCAACTCGTCGAACTGCGCGATGCCGCTGGCCGCGCGGGTCCTGAGCGGGCCGGCGGAGACGGCGAAGACACGGATGCCCTTGTCCCCGAGTTCATGCGCGGCGTAGCGGACCGAAGCCTCGAGCGCGGCCTTCACCGGCCCCATGACGTTGTAGTTCCCCACCACCTTGTCCGCACCGTAGTAGGACATGGTCACGAGCACGCCGCCCTTGCTCATCAACGGTTCTGCAAGCCGCGCCATGTGCAGGAAGGACCAGCAGGAGACGTGCATCGCCTGTGCGAAGCCCTCCGCGCTGCAGTCGATCACGCGGCCGTGCAGATCCTCGCGCGGGGCGAAGGCGATGGAATGGATGATGAAGTCGAGACGGCCCCAGTCCCTGGCAAGGCGATCGAAGAGGGCCTCGATCTGGCCCGGCCGTTGCACGTCGAGCGGCGCGACGATGTCCGCGGCCAGTTGTTCGGCCAGGGGGCGGACGTATTTCTCCGCCTTCTCGTTCAGGTAGGTCACGGCGAGGTCGGCACCGAAGGCGCGCAGCTTCACGGCGCAGCCATAGGCGATGGAATCGGCGTTCGCGATCCCCACCACGAGGCCGCGCTTGCCCTTGAGCATGTCCCCGACGCGGCTGCTCGGATCCCAGACGGTAGGCAGGGGGTCGATCGGTCGGGTATCGGCCGGCATGGGGCATCTCGCATCCTGCTGTCGGGAAGGCATCCCATGGGCAGCCATCCCGGGACATTGAGGTAAAGCAGATTTCCGGGACAGGCGCGTTACGATTCGCGGTGCTGCAGCATGGCCGCCGCCTGGACCCCGCCCGGGGCCGGTGCTTCCCATCGTCCCGCAGGAGGAACGCCGATGAAGGGCGTCGTTTTCACCGGAGACCGCAAGCTCGAACTGATGGATTTTCCCGATCCCACGCCGGGGGAGGGCGAGGTGGTGCTGGAGATCCGCGCCTCGGGCATGTGCGGCAGCGACCTGAAGTTCTACCGGGCACCGGGTGGTCCGGGGCGGACGGCCGCGCTCGGCCTCGGGGCCACCTCGGGTCCGGTGATCGCGGGGCACGAGCCCTGCGGGGTGGTGGTCGCCGTCGGCCCGGGCGTGCCGTCCAACCAGGCCTGGGCCGGCATGCGGGCGATGCAGCACCACTACCGGGGCTGCGGCGTCTGCCCGCATTGCAACACCGGCTGGATGCAGCTCTGCGTCGAGGGCGTGAAGGAGGTCTACGGCGCGACGGGTCACGGGGCCCATGCGCGCTACATGAAATGCTCCGCCCGGACCCTGGTCGAATTGCCCGAGGCGCTGTCCTTCGAGACCGGGGCCGCGATTTCCTGCGGCACCGGCACCGCCTGGGGCGCCCTGCAGCGGCTCGGGCTGACGGGGGACCAGACCATCGTGGTCTTCGGGCAGGGGCCGGTCGGGCTCTCGGCCACGCTGCTCGCGGCGAGGATGGGTGCGAGGGTGATCGCCCTCGACACCTCGCCCGAGCGTCTTTCCCGCGCGCGGGAATTCGGCGCCGACCTGCTGATCAACCCGGCCGGGACCAATGACGTGCTCGGTACCATCAAGGAGGCAACGCACGGCCTCGGCGCGCATGCCTCCCTCGACGCCTCCTCCAACCCGCTCGCGCGGCGCCAGGCCGTGCAATGCGTGCGCACCTGGGGCAAGGCCTGCTTCGTGGGGGAGGGCGGGGACGTCACCCTCGATGTCAGCCCGGACCTGCTGCGCCGCCAGGTGACGCTGATCGGCTCCTGGACCTTCTCCACGGTCGGGCAGGCGGAATGCGCGCGCTATGTCGCGGATCGCGGGCTGCCGGTCGATCGCCTCTTCACCCATCGCTGGAGGCTGGGGCAGGCGGAGGAGGCCTACGCTCTCTTCGACCGGCAGACGACCGGCAAGGGCGTGTTCCTGCCGGCCGGCTGAGGCCGCCTTGCGTCGCGGCGCGGCGCGGCCGAAGGTGCCGCGCCCGCTTCCAGAGGAAACGCGATGTACATCGAGCACCGCCAGTACACCTTCCACCCCGGCAAGCAGCCCGTGTGGCTCGACGCCTTCGAGAAATCCGGCTTCCCCTCCTCGCAGCGCACCCTGGGCGCGCCCTCGCTCGGCACCTTCGTGGCCGATGTCGGCCCGATCAACCGCTTCGTCTTCATGCGCGGCTGGGACGACATCGACACGCGCGACGCGGGCCTCGCGGCACGCGAGAAGGATCCCCAGTGGGCCGAGTTCAAGAAGGCCTCGGCCGGCTGCCTGATGCAGCAGGAGGTGAAGTTCCTCAAGCCGACCGGCTTCTCCCCCATCCAGTCCGCCAAGGGCTTCACGTTCGAGCGCAGGATCGGCGGCACCGGCATGGTGGTCGACCATCGCACCTACGATTTCGTCCCGGGCAAGATGCCGGCATGGCTCAAGGCGTATGAGGAGGTGGGCCTGCCGGTGCAGCAGCGCCTGCTCGGCCAGTTGCTGGTCTTTGCCGTGACCGAGATCGGCCCGATCAACCAGGCCGTCTTCTGCTGGCTCTACGAGAGCTACGGGGACCGCGACAAGCGCCGCACCGCCATGGCGAACGACCCGCAGTGGCAGGAATTCGGCAAGATGGTCGCGGGCCTCGGCGCGCTGAAGCAGCAGACCGTGATGGGGCTGCGGCCGACCTCGTTTTCGCTGGTGAAGTGAAGCGCGCGGGAGGGGCGGCGCGCCGCCCCTCCCGCCGCACCGATCCTTTCACGGGTGCGTAAGCGGGTGCGGCGAGGATGCGGACCTCTCGCCAGGACGCCCGATGCAGGAAGCCTTATGTCCCCCGCCGGTCGGTTCCCCGGGCCGGTTCCTCGCCTTCGCCTTCGCCGCCGCGGAGCTGCTGGCCGAAGCCGATGCCGAAGGCGCCTTTCCCGCGCGCTTCGGGCAGGGATACCTCTTCGGCCGGCCGGGTGCCTTGCCGGGACACTGAGGCGCCTGTTCCCTGGGCGCGCGACGACGGCCTGCGGATGGCCACGCCGGGCTGCTTCCGCCGCCGTGCGGGCAGCCGCCGCTTGCCCTTCAGCGCCGGCCGGCGCAGGAAGCCCGCATGACGGAGGCCACCCCGCCACGCCTTGCCGTGGTGATCCCCTGCTACAACGAAGCGGCGAACGTCGCGCCGATGGTCGAGCGGCTGGAGGCGGCCCTCGCCGGCATCGCCTGGGAGGCGATCTTCGTCGACGACGACAGCCCCGACGGCACCGCCGCGCGGGCCAGGGCGATCGCCGCCCGCGACAGCCGCATCCGCTGCATCCGCCGCATCGGCCGCCGCGGCCTCGCCTCGGCCTGCGTCGAGGGCATCCTGTCCACCGCAGCCCCCTATGTCGCCGTCATCGACGGCGACCTGCAGCACGACGAGACCATCCTGCCGCGCATGCTCGCGGCGCTGGAAAGCGGTGCGGCCGAGGTCGCGATCGGCAGCCGCAACGTCGATGGCGGCGACAAGGGGGAGGGGCTTTCCCCGATCCGCCGCCTGGTCTCCGATGGCGGGGCCGCGCTCGCCAACGCGGCGCTGCCGGTCAGGGTCGCCGACCCGATGAGCGGCTTCTTCGCCCTGCCGCGCGACCTGTTCGAGGAACTCGCGCCGCGCCTGACCGCGACGGGGTTCAAGATCCTGCTCGACATCCTGCTCTCCGCCGGCCGGCCGCTGCGCGTCGCCGAGATCCCCTACACCTTCCGCGCGCGCGAAGCGGGGGAAAGCAAGCTCGACGCCGCGGTGCTGCTGGAATTCGGCGGGCTGCTCGCGGACAAGGCGCTGGGGGGCATCGTACCCCTGCGCTTCATGGCCTTCGCGCTGGTCGGCGGCATCGGCCTGCTGGTCAACCTGTCGGTGCTGGCGCTGCTCTATGCCCCCGGGGTGCTGGATTTCTGGCCGGCGCAATGGCTGGCGACACTGGTCGCGATGACCGCGAACTTCCTGCTCAACAACCGCATCACCTATCGCGACCGGCGGCTGCGCGGGCCACGGCTGCTGCGCGGGCTGGTGCTGTTCTACCTGGTCTGCGGCATCGGGGCGGTGGCCAATGTCGGCATCGCCTCGCTGCTGCTGCGCGACGGGCTGGTGAACTGGGGCCTGGCCGGCACCGCCGGCGCCATGCTCACGGTGGTGTGGAACTACGCGGTGTCCTCCACGCTGGTCTGGCGCACGCGCTGATGGCCTGGCTTGTCGCGCTCGCGGCGTTGACGGCGCTGCGGCTGGTTGTGGCCGGCCTCACGCCCCTCGCCCCGGACGAGGCCTATTACTGGGTCTGGTCGCACGGCCTGCAGGGCGGCTACCTCGACCACCCGCCGATGGTGGCGCTGTTCATCCGCGCGGGGACCGCCATCGCGGGCGAGACCGCCTTCGGCGTGCGGCTGATGGCCCCGCTGTCGCTCGCACTCGGCTCGGTGCTGCTGGCGCGCGCGGCGGAGGACCTGTTTCCCGGACGCCGGGCGGGCCCCTGGGCGGCGGCGCTGCTGAACGCGACGCTGCTGGCCGGGGTCGGCGGCGTGACCATGACCCCCGACACCCCGCTGCTGCTCTTCTGGACCTGCGCGCTCTGGGCGGTGGCGCGGCTGCACCGCACCGGCAACGGCCGGTGGTGGCTGGCGGTCGGCCTCTTTGCGGGGCTGGCGCTGGCGAGCAAGTACACCGCCGTCCTCTTCGGCATCGGGCTGGTCCTGTGGATGCTGCTCGACGGGCAGGCGCGGCGCTGGCTGCTGCGCTGGGAGGTCTGGGCGGGCGGGGCCCTCGCGGGGCTCGCCTTCGCGCCGGTCGTGCTGTGGAACGCGGCCCATGGCTGGGCATCCTTCGCCAAGCAGGGCGGGCGCACCGGGGATGGCGGGTTCGGCCGCTCGCTGCGCTACCTCGGCGAGCTGATCGGCGGGCAGGCGGGACTCGCGACGCCGCTGGTCTTCGCCCTCTGCGTCGCCGGGGCGGGGGCCGCAGCCTGGACCTGGTGGCGCCGGCGGGACCCGGCGGCATCGCTGCTCGCGGCCCTGACCCTGCCTGGCGCGGCACTGTTCCTCTGGCAGTCGCTCGGCAGCCGCGTGCAGGGGAACTGGCCGGCCATCCTCTATCCGGCGGCGGCGATCGCGGCGGCGGCGCTGCTCGAAGGTCGCACCTGGATGCGGCTGCGGCGCCCGGCACTGGTGCTCGGCGGCGCGATGACCGCGGCGGTCTACCTGCAGGCGGTCGCCGCGCCCATTCCCCTGCGGCGCGGCCAGGACCCGACGCTGGCACGGCTCGGCGGCTGGGACGCCTTCACCGCCGACGTCGCCGCGCACATGGCCCGGGAGGGCGCCGGCTTCATCGCGGCGGAGGAATATGGCCTTGCCTCCCTCCTGGCCTTTCGCCTGCCCGCGGGCGCCGTGGTGGTGGCGATGGACCCGCGCTGGCGCTTCTTTTCCCTGCCCGGGCCGCCGCCGGGCGTAACCGGACTGCTGCTTCGCAGCGAAAGACGGGGCGAGTGGCCCCCCAACTGGCCCGGCGCCGAGGCGATCGCCGGTCCCGAGGGTCGGCTGCTCCGCACCCGGCGCGGCATCGAGGCCGAGGCCTATCGCCTCTACCGCGTCCGCACCGGCCCGGGCCTGCCGCCCGCGGCCGTGCTGCCGCGCCCCGGGTCGTGACGTCACGCTTGTAATCCCGGCCGGAGACTTCATGTTGCGGCCGGGGAAGGGAGACAGCGACATGCCGATCCGGATCCGCCGCGGCTGGGAGATTCCCGAAGCGCGCGTCACGCCCGAACACCTGGTCTTCGGCCGCCGCAAGGCGTTCGGTCTGGGCGCGGGTCTGCTCGCCGCGCCCAGCCTGGCCGAGGCGCAGCAGGCCGCGCCGCTGCGTGCCATGCGCAACCCGCGCTACGCGGCCGGCCGCGACATCACGCCCGAGCGCGACGTCACCACCTTCAACAACTACTACGAGTTCGGCAGCGACAAGGGCATCAGCCGCGCCGCCCAGCGCCTGCCGCAGCGCCCCTGGACCGTGAAGGTCGAGGGCATGGTCGAGACCCCGCGCGAGTTCGGCATCGAGGACCTGCTGCGCACCATGCCGATGGAGGAACGCGTCTACCGGCTCCGTTGCGTCGAGGCCTGGTCGATGGTCGTGCCCTGGACCGGATTCCCGATCTCGGCGCTGCTCGACCAGGTCAAGCCGCTCGGCTCGGCGCAGTATGTCGTCTTTGAGACGGCTTCGGTCCCCTCGGTCATGCCGGGCCTCCGGCAGTCCTGGTATCCGTGGCCCTATATCGAAGGCTGCACGGTCGCCGAGGCGCGGAACGACCTCTCCTTCCTGGTGGTCGGCGCCTATGGCAAGCTCCTGCCGCCGCAGAATGGCGGGCCGATTCGCTTCCACCAGCCCTGGAAATACGGGTTCAAGGCGGGCAAGAGCATCGTGAAGATCACCCTGACCGACCGGCGGCCGGTGTCCTTCTGGGAACAGCTCCAGTCGAGCGAATACGGCTTCTGGGCGAATGTGAATCCGGCGGTTCCGCATCCCCGCTGGAGCCAGGCGAGCGAGCGCGTGCTCGGCACCGGCCAGCGTGTCCCGACCCAGATCTTCAACGGCTATGGGGAGTTCGTCTCCGACCTCTACACCAGCCTGCAGAACGAGCGGCTCTGGGCCTGACGCATGCTGCTCCGGGTCCTCGGCATCGTGATGTTCGGCGGGGCGTTGGTCGCGGGCCTCTTCTGGGGCTGGGACTATTCGGTCGGCAACGCGTTCTATCGCAACAACGCCGAGGCGATCGGCAATGTCCGCACGTTCGTCTACCGCTACACCTTTCCCGAATTGTGGGAGGCGGTGATCAGGCCGTTCTTCGACATGCCGCTGTGGCTCCTGATGACCATCATCGGCCTGATCTTCTTCGTCACGAGCGCGCTGCGGCCCGGCCGGGGCTGAGGGGGCCCGGCCGGGCACCGGCCGCTATTCGATCTGTGCCCCGGAGATCTCCACCAGGCGCTGCCAGCGCGGGGTCTCCTGCCGGATCATGGCCGCCGCGGCCGCGGGGCTGTCGCTGAGGATGATGCCGTAGCCGAGCGGGGAAAGCCGATCGACGAAGGCCTGTTCCTTCGCCACGGCCTGGCTCGCCTCGAACAGCCGCCGGATGACGGGCTCCGGCGTGCCGCCGGGCACCGACACGACATTCCAGTTCACCAGCGCGTGGTCGGCGAGGCCGAGGTCGCCGAAGGACTTCATGCCCGGCACTCCGGGCAGCATCGGCAGCGGATCGGGCGCCGAGACCGCGAGCGCCTTGAACGCGCCGCTCGTGACATGCGGCATCAGTGCCGGCATGACGTCGAACATCATGTCGATGGTGCCGGCGACCAGGTCGTTGATGGCCGGCCCGCCGCCGCGATAGGGCACGTGCAGGATCTTCGCGTCGGCGAAGCGGTTGATCGCCGCGATGTTCAGGTGCGAGGAGGTGCCGGAGCCGGAGGAGCCCATGCGGACCTCCTCGGGATGCGCCCGCGACCATTCGATCAGCGCGCGGAAGTCGGTCCAGCCGCGCTGCCGTGCCGTCTCGGCGTTCACGACGCAGAGCAGGGCGCCGTCGGTCAGCTGCGTGACCGGCGCGAGGTCCTGCTGCGGCTGGAAGGGCAGGCGGGAACGCAGGAACTGCGCCGCGCACCAGGTGGTCGCGCTGAGCAGGCCGACGACGCTGCCGTCCCGGTCGCCCTTGGCGATGACGTCGGCGCCGATCAGCCCCCCGGCGCCGGCGCGGTTCTCGACCACGACCGTCTGACCCAGCGCGGGCCCGAGGCGCTCGGCGAAGAGGCGGCTCGTGATGTCCACGGCCCCGCCGGGCGGGAAGGGCACGATGACGCGGACGGGCCGGCCGCCGGCAACCGGCTGGGCAAGGGCGGGGGCGGCAAGCAGGCCGGCTCCGGCGATCAGCGCGGCACGGCGGCCATGGCGGTTGGGCTGGATCATGGGCTCTCCTGGCTGGCCTGGGGCCGGGCAGCCTGCCTCGCGGCAGCACGGCCGGACAGATGCGTCAGCCGCTGGTCAGGGCTGCGCGTGCCGCGGCGACGGCGCGATGGGTCTCGGCCGTCAGCTCGTAGGGGCCGAAATCCTCGGGACGGACCCAGGCCACCTCGCTCACGTCGTCGGCCGCCCGGGCCTCGCCGCCGAGCCATTCCGCCGCGAAGTCGATGATCGTGTAGTGATAGACGGCCCTGCCGGCCTCGTCGCGCGAGATCGCATCGACGACGATCGCGAGGTGGAGCGGACCGACCTCGACGCCCGTCTCCTCGCGCAGTTCACGCCGGGCGGCGTCCTCGGCACGTTCGCCGACATGCTGCGCGCCGCCGGGCAGGGACCATTGGCCGAGGCGCGGGGGCTTGCCGCGACGGACCAGAAGGACCCGGCCCGCGCGGAAGACGATGCAGCCGATGCCCACCCAGGGGCGGTCGGGATATTCGCGCCCGGTCACTGCTGCGGCGGCGTGCCGGCCGGCGGCGCCTGTGGCGCGGCGGGTGCCGCGGCGTCAGGCTGCGCGGC
>JAFADX010000259.1 GCA_023424475.1 Pseudomonadota bacterium | reverse complement strand
TGGCCGGCCCGCCCCCGATCGCGGAGGCGCCGAGACCGGCAAGCAGGGCCCGGCGGCGCAGCCGGGCCAGGCTGGAAGCATCGAACATGGATGCAGTCTGCGCCGTCCCGGCCGGGCCCGGCAATCGCGGCTGCGAGTCTGCAGACCTGCCGCGGCGCGGGTGTTGCCGCCGCGCCGCGCGCGCCGTCAGTCGGCGCTGGCGCCGGTGATCCGCACCAGCTCCTGCATCGTGGCCAGGTCGCGGCGCTGCGTCCGCGCCATCTCCTCCGGCCCGCCGCCGACGGGCAGGTAGCCGAGGCTCGCCATCCGCCGGCTGACCTCCGGCTTGCGGACGCCGGCGCTGATCAGCCCGGACATGCCGGCCACGACGTTCGGCGGCAGGCGGGCCGGCCCGAAGATGCCGATCCAGGAATTGAACTCGTAGCCCGGCACGGTCTCCGCGATGGGCGGGACGTCGGGCAGGGCGGGCATGCGCTGCGTCCGGGTGACGCCGAGCGCGCGAACCTGGCCGCTCTGGATGAAGGACATCGCCTCTGCCAGGGGCGAGAAGATCAGGTCCAGCCGGCCGGCCACCAGGTCGGCCATGGCCGGCGCGCCGCCGCGATAGGGGATGTGGGTGAAGCTGACGCCCGCCTTCTGTTCGAAGAGCGCGGCCGCGAAGTGCTGCGTGCCGCCGACGCCGCTGGTCCCGATGTCGAGCTTGCCGGGATTGGCGCGGGCATGGGCCACCAGCTCGGCGACGTTGCGCACGGGCAGGGACGGCTTCACCACCGCGACGGCGGCGCTCGCCAGCACGAGGGAGACGGGCGTGAAGTCGTCGACCACGTTGAAGGGCAGGTGCTTGTAGAGGAACTGGTTCGTCGCGTGGGTGCCGACCGAGGCGACGACGTAGGTCAGCCCGTCCGGCGCGCTGCGGGCGACGAATTCGGACCCGATGTTGCCCGCCGCGCCGGTGCGGTTCTCCACCACCACGGGCTGGCCGAGCGGGCCGCTGATCGCATCGGCCACGAGTCGCGCCGAGGTATCCGTGCTGCCGCCCGCGGCAAAGCCGACGACGAAGCGGACCGGGCGGTCCGGCCGCCATGTTGCGGCGCCTTGCGCAAGGACGGACGAGGCGGGAACGAGCGGTGCGGCGCCGATGGCGCGCAACAGGCTGCGGCGATTCATGGACTGGGCTTCCTTCCGGCATCTCGCGCCATCTGGCGTGGCGTTCATGTCGCCACGGGGCGCGACCGGGCGCGCGATGTCAAATCAGGGCTGGATTGTCATTCCCGCATGGCGAGGCGGAGCGCCGCCCCGACCGTCGCCGCGCGCACCGCGGCGCGGTCGCCGGGGAAGACGTGGCGTTCGACGATCGTCTCCGCGCCGCGCCGCGCGCAGCCGATGAAGACGAGGCCCACCGGCTTGCCCGGCGTCGCCCCGCCGGGGCCGGCGATGCCGGTGCAGGACAGCGCGATGTCCACATCCGCCTCGCGCAGCGCGCCTTCGGCCATCTCGCGCGCCACCGGCCCGCTGACCGCGCCATGGGCGGCGAGCGTCGCCTCCCGCACGCCGACCATGCGCATCTTCGCCGCGTTGGAATAGGTGACGAAGCCCGCCGCCACGACCGACGAGGAGCCGGCGACCGAGGTCAGCGCCGCGGCGATCAGGCCGCCGGTGCAGGATTCGGCGGTGGCAAGGGTCTTGCCCCGCGCTTCGAGGGCGGCGAGCAGCAGGCGCGCCTGTTCGAGCGTTGTGTCTGGCAGCATGGTCACAGGATCCCCGGCGCGAAGGCGCCCAGCAGCAGGAGGATGGCGCCGCCGATGGCGCCGGCGAGGATGTCGTCGAGCATCACGCCGACCGGCCCGCCCAGCCCGTCCGCCCAGGAGACCGGCCAGGGCTTGAGGATGTCGAAGGCGCGGAACAGCAGGAAGGCGAGCGCCACGCCCGTCCAGCCCGCCGCGGCCGGCAGGGCGGCGAGGGTCAGCAGCATTCCCGCGGCCTCGTCCACCACCACCCAGCCTGGATCCTGGCCGGGATCGCCGGCGAAGAGGTCGCGCAGCGCCAGCAGCCCGGCGATCGTCGCCGCCATGGCCAGGACGAGCGCCGCATCGGGCCCGAGCAGCGCCGCCGGCAGCACCGCGGCCGAGCCCCAGGTGCCGGGGGCGGGCTTCAGCCGCCCGACGCCGCACAGCGTCGCCACGAGGAGAGAGGGCCTCACGGAACCGCCTCGAGGAAGGCGTCGAGGGCGGCCGCGGCCGGAATTTCCTCGAGCGTCGGCGCATGGCCGGTGCCGGGCAGCCGCACCACCCGCATGTCCGGCCGCATGTCCTGCATCGCCGCGACCGTCACGGCGGAGAGCAGGCTGCTCGCCTCCCCCCAGACCAGCATCAGCGGCAGCCGGCCGAAGCCGCGGAAATAGGGCCAGAGGTCGGGCGGCGGCCCGGCATCGGCGCCGATCGCCTGCCGCGCGATGCGGATGTCCCAGCGGGGGTGCCAGGACCCGTCCTGGTCCTGGCGGTAGGTGCGTGCGGTCAGGCCTTCCCAGCCGGCCTCGTCGAGCAGCGGCAGGGGGGGATGGTGCGTGCGATACCAGGCGAGGGCGGCCTCGAAGGTCGGGAAGCGGTGGTCGCGGCCGATGAAGTCGGCGATCCGCTCCCGCCCGACATGATCGATGTGCGGCCCGATGTCGTTCAGCGCCACCGCGGCGAGGCAGGCCGGGCGCAGCGCCGCGATCGCCATGGCGGCGAGGCCGCCGAAGGAGGTGCCGACCAGCGCGACGCCGTGCAGGTGCAGCGCGGCCATCATGTCGAGCACGTCGCGGATCAGCACCTCCGGCCGGTAGCGGCGCGGATCGGCGGGCCGATCGCTCTCCCCGTGCCCGGCATAGTCCAGCGCGACCAGCCGCCGGCGGCCGGCGAGCCGCGCCGCGAGGCCACCGGCATCGAGCGCGGTGCGGCAGATGCCCGGCAGCATGACCACCGGCGCGCGCCCCGGCGCGCCCGGCCATTCCAGCGCCGAGAGACCGAGCCCGTCACGCGCCGAGAAGCGATGCCGCCGCGGCGTCACGGACCGCGCCGCAGATACTGCGCGAGCGGATGCGCGAGCCCCGCGGTGGACGGGTTCTGCGCGCGGTAGACGACGACGTTCTCGATCACGCGCTGGACGTAGTTGCGCGTCTCGCCGAACGGGATCTGCTCCATCCAGTCGATGACGTCGACATCCGGGCCGCGCGGGTCGCCATAGGTGCCGAGCCATTGGTCCACGCGGCCCGGCCCGGCATTGTAGGCGGCCGCCGCCAGCGGCAGCGCGCCGTCGTAGCGGGCCAGCATGTCGCCGAGATAGGCGGCGCCGAGGCGCATGTTGACCTCGGGGTTCGCGGTGAGTTGCGCGACCTGGAAGGGCACGCCGATCCGCCGCGCCACCATCGTCGCGGTCGAGGGCAGCAGCTGCATCAGGCCCCGCGCATTCGAGCCGGAGACGGCCGAGGGGTCGAAGTTGCTCTCCTGCCGCGTGATGGCGTTGAGGTAGGCGGGTTCGGGGCTGCTGACCGGCACGGCGTAGGGGGCGGGCCAGCCGAGCGGCAGCAGCATGTCCCCCGCCGCCCCGGCGCGGCGCGCGACCCAGACGGCATGGTCCGGCCGGCCGATATAGGCTGCCAGGCGCGCGGCCAGCATGCGGTCGGTGCCGTCATTGGCGAGGTCCTCCAGCCGCAGCAGGAAGATGCGCGCCCGCCGCGTGTCGCCGAGGTCGGCGAGCGTCAGCACGGCGCGGGTCAGCTCGAGCCCGGTATAGTCGGCCGCGCGCGCCGTGGTCACCGCCGGCACCTGGGCCTGCTGGATGCGGGCCGAGAGCTGCGCCTCGTTCTCGCCGAGCGCCAGGGCGGCGAGCTGGCCGTAGAAGGCGACCGGCAGGCCGGCGGCTTCGGCGTAGCGGGCGCGGGCGTCGCGCCGGTCGCCGCCCGCCGCGAGCGCGCGCCCCTGCCAATAGGCGCTGCGGGCGCGGGTGATGACCGAACGGCTGTCCTGCCCGACGGCGACGAAATGGCGCGCCGCGACCGCGGGCTCGTTCAGCCGGCGGAGCGCGATGAAGCCGGCGAGGAACTCGCCCTCCTGCCGCGGCTCGCCGAGCCCGGTCTGCCCGTGCGCGGCGGCGACGCGGTAGGCCTCCCGCGGCTGGCCGAGGCGCAGCAGCTTGCGCGCGAGGATCTGCCGCTCGATCCAGACC
>JAFADX010000160.1 GCA_023424475.1 Pseudomonadota bacterium | reverse complement strand
CATCCAGGATACTGTCGTTGGGTGGCCGGGCGGGGGTGCGGGCCGGCGCCGGTTCCGACAGATCGGAACATGCTCTGGAGACTTTCCCGTTCGCTCAGGCTCACGGCAACGTCTCCAGCCCGTTGTTTCTGCGAACATCTTCACCCGATCGGGTGATGCCGCCTGATCGGGATCTGCTCTAGCCTGAAGGGCCGGCGGAACGACGGTTGCGGGTCGTCGAGACCCACCGGCGCGGCGATGGGGGGTGTCGCGTTCGATCGCCCGGATCCTCCCGGCCACGCGCCGCACGCCTTGCGGTGCGGGTCACGAGGCGGGCACGGCCCCGCCCTCTTGCCAGAGTCAGGTCCCCCGGCCTCGGGTCGCGGGATCACCGGCAGGCTCGCTCCGCCGCGAGGCGGGACGACCGCCGCGGCGGGACCGGAAGGGGTGCGTCCCTATCGTCAGAAGGGCAGGATGATGTCGAGCAGCTCCTGCCCGACCCGCGGCCGCTGCACGTCGCTGATGGTGCCCCGGCCGCCATAGGCGATGCGGGCCTCGGCCAGCCGGTCGTGGCGGACGGTATTGTCGCTCGCGATGTCCTGCGGGCGGATCACGCCTCCTACCGTGAGGTCGCGCAACTCGCTGTTCACCCGCACCTGCTGCCGGCCAGCGACGACCAGGTTCCCGTTCGGCAGCACCTGCGTGACCGTCGCCGCGACCCGGAGCGTCACCGATTCGTTCCGTCGCACCGTGCCGGTGCCGTTCACCCCGCTCGCCGAACTGCCCGAGATCAGCTGCGATGGATCGATGCCGGCGGGGAACAGCCGGGCATAGGAACTCTCCAGCCCCAGCAGCCGGGGCAGTCCCATCGTCTCGCTGTTGTCGCGCGACCGCACGGTGCGGTTCTGCAACTCGGCCTCGTCCTGGATCGCGACCAGGACCGTCACGATGTCGCCCACTGCCGCGGCGCGCTGGTCGCGCAGGAAGGTCCGGCTGCCCGGCCGCCACAGGGAATTGTTCGCGAGCGGCGGGTCCTGCGGGTTCGGCATCGGCATGGAGACCGGCCGCCAGCGGGGGTCTGCCGTGGGGTTGGCGATGCCCGCCATCTCCGGCGCATCGCCCAGCCTGGACAAGCGCTCCGCCCCTGAGCAGGCGGCGCCGAGCAGCGGCAGCAGGAGCAGGAAGACGCGGCGCATCTCAGCCCCTCCCGGCGCCGGCGATGGGCATGGCGCCCGGCGTGACGCGCACGCGGCCCGGCCCGATGGCCACCGCCTCCACCACGGAACGCGAGATCAGGTTCATCACCGGCACCGTCTCGCCCAGCGCCGCGGCCGCGAGCGCACGGCCCTGCGCGGTCAGGGCGAGCCCCGGCGCGTCGAGCAGCATCACCACCCGCTGGTTCCGCCCGACCATGGTCGCGGCGACGACATCGATGCGCATCAGCGGCAGGCCGGCGCCGACCGGCCGGCGCATCTGCCTGCCCAGGACCTCGGCGACGCGCTGGGCGGCGCCGGGGCGGACCCGCTCGGCGCGCTGGCGGGTCTCCTCGACATCCTCCGGCCCCACCACCTCGCCCAGCGCGATCCGGCGGGTGGCGAGCACGACCGGCACGGTCGGCAGCAGGCGGCCGGTGACACGCATCCGGTGCGTCGGCATGCCGGCGGCGGCGACCACGAGCGTCGCGCCGAAGCGGTGCGTGGCGCCGTCGTAGTGCGCGTCATCGAGCCCGATCTCGGGCGCCGCCCCGACCGGCACCATGGGGGCGGCGAAGCCCGGCAGCTCGATTTCCGCCTCCTCATCCGCGCCGAGCTGCGCGAGCTCGGCCTTCAGCAGCGCCTCTACCTCCTCCCGCGGCACGGGGCGGGCGGGCCGCTCGACGACGCTGCGTTCCTCGCCCGAGAGCGGCCGCCAGGCGAGCCCGTGCCGCCGCGCGATGGTGAGCAGGTCCCCGGCGTCGAGCACCATCCGCCGCCCCGGCGCCGGCGCCGCGCCGACTGCCTGGCCGGCCAGCGGCCCGGCATTCTCGAAGAGGTCGCCGAGGCGCAGCACCGTATCCCCGGCGAGGACCAGCGGCCGGGCCATCGGCGGCACCTCCGCCGCCCGGGCCGGCAGGGCAAGGCCCGACAGGGCCAGCATCGCGCGCCGGCGCATCAGCGCAGCCTCGTCAGCGTGGAGAGCATCTCATCGGAGGCGGTGATGACGCGCGAATTCATCTCATAGGCGCGCTGGGCCGTGATGAGCGCGGTAATCTCCTGCACCACGTTGACGTTCGACGTCTCGATGAAGCCCTGCATGGTCTGGCCGTAGCCGATCGCGCCCGGGGAGCCCTGCTGCGCCTCCCCCGAGGCGGGAGTGGCGAGGAAGAGGTTGTCGCCGGTCGCCTCGAGCCCGCCCTCGTTGGCGAAGATCGCGAGCTGGATCTGGCCCACGTTCTGCGGGTTGGTCTGGCCGTCGATCTTGGCCAGCACCTCGCCATTCGCGTTGATCGTCACGTCGCGCGCGTTGGGCGGGATGGTGATGCCCGGCTGCACGACGAAGCCCTCGGCGGTGACGATGGTGCCCTCGGCACTGAGGCCGAAGGTGCCGTCGCGGGTATAGGCGGTCTCGCCCGAGGGCAGTTGGATCTGGAAATACCCGTTGCCGCGGATGGCGAGGTCGAAGCGGTTCTCGGTCTGCTGCAGGTTGCCCTGCTCCCCGATGCGGTAGACCGCCGCGGTCCGCACGCCGAGGCCGATCTGTGCGCCCGAGGGCAGCACCGTGCCGGTGTCCGCGCTCTGCGATCCGGTGCGCCGGAGGTTCTGGTAGATCAGGTCCTGGAACTCGGCCCGGCGGCGCTTGTAGCCGGTGGTCGAGAGGTTCGCGATGTTGTTCGAGATGACTTCGACATTGGTCTGCTGGGCCATCATGCCGGTGGCGGCGACATCGAGGGATCGCATCGTCGTCTGATCCTTACGTGCGGCGGCGCAGGATGCGCTCGACCGCGGTGGAAAGGCGCTCGCCCTCGCGCTCGGCGAACTGGGCGGCGAACTGGAACTCGCGGAGCTCGGCGGTCAGGCGCGTCATCTCGAGCACCGGGCGGACGTTGCTGCCCTCGACGACGCCCTGGCGGATGCCGGGCCGCTCGACCGGTTCCGGCTGGGCGCCGGCGGCGTCGAAATGGCGGTCGCCCTCGGCCATCAGCGCCTGGGGATCGGCGAAGCGGACCACGCGGACCTGACCGAGCACGCCGTTCTCGCTGCGGATGGTGCCGTCGCCGGCGACCTCGATCCGGCTGTCGTTCGGCGCGACGGCGATCGGCGTGCCGCTGGTGTTGAGCAGCGGCGCGCCTTCCATGTCCACGATCCGGCCGCCATCGCCGATGGTGAAGCGGCCGGCGCGGGTGAAGCGCTCGCCCGCCGGCGTCTGGACGGCGAAGAAGCCTTCCCCGGTCAGGGCGAGGTCGAGCGGGTTGCCGGTGACCTGCATGCTGCCCGGCTGCATCTCCCGCCAGGTCGCGCGGTCCTGCACGAAGGCGGTCTCCCGCGCGCCGGGGGGCAGGCCGGCGGCGGCCTGGCGTGCGACGACGGCGCCGAAGACGGCACGCTCGGCGCGGAATCCGGGGGTGTCGGCATTGGCGACGTTGTTCGCCAGCACCTGCGTCGCGCGGGACTGCAACGTGAGGCGCGAGAGGATGATGTAGCCCGGGTTGTCCATGCGCCGCGTCTCCGGTGGTGGCAGCGTGGCCCGGGGCAACCCCCGTGCCAGCGCCGCGGCCGGGTCGGGGCGGCAGGTCCTGCCCGGGGGCGGCAGGAAGCGCCGCGATCCCGGCAAGGCGTGGCGCAAGCCTTCCTTAACGGGGGACGCCGATGCTGGCCGCCGGTGAGAGGTGCGGGATGTCGGCAGCGCCCCAGGCGGAACGGATCGAAGGCGGCAAGGCGAAGGGCGGCGGGAAGAAGAAACTCCTGTTGCTGGCGCTGCCGCTGCTGCTCGCCGGCGCCGGGGCGGGGCTGTGGTTCGCCGGAATCCTGCCCCCGCTGCTCGGCATGGGTGCGCATGAGGCGGCAGGGGAGCACGCCGAGGCGCAGCCCGAGGCGCCGCGCCCGCCCACCTTCTTCGATATGCCGGAGATCATCACCAACCTGAACGCCTCCGGCCGCCGGCCGGTCTTCGTGAAGCTGCGCAGCAAGCTCGAGATCACCCGCGCCGAGGACGGCGCCGCGATCCAGGCGGCGATGCCGCGCCTGCTCGACCTGTTCCAGACCTACCTGCGCGAGACGCGGCCCGAGGAACTGCGAGGCTCGGCCGGGACCCACCGGCTGCGGCAGGAACTCATCGCCCGCGCCAATGTCGCCGTGGCGCCGCCCGCCGGCAGCACCCGGCCCGCGCCCCGTGTCACCGACGTCCTCTTCACGGAGATCCTGATCCAGTGAGCGGCGGTGAGGAGGAGGAGGACCTCGCCGCCGCCTGGGGTGCGGCGCTCGAGGACGAAGGCGCCGCGGCGGCCGAGGCGGCCCCGCCGGACGCTGCCCGGGTTCTGAACCAGGCCGAGATCGACAGCCTGCTCGGCTTCGAGAGCGGTCCCGCCGGCAGCGCCGAGGACAGCGGCATCCAGAGGATCATCTCCTCGGGCCTCGTCTCCTACGAGCGCCTGCCGATGCTCGAGATCGTCTTCGACCGGCTGGTGCGGCTGCTGTCGACCACGCTGCGCAACTTCACCTCGGACAATGTCGAGGTCTCGATCGACGGCATCGTCTCGCTGCGCTTTGCCGACTACCTGAATTCCGTGCCGCTGCCGGCGATGCTCGGCGTCGCGCGGGCGGAGCAATGGGACAATTACGGCCTCGTCGTGGTCGATTCCGCGCTGATCTATTCGGTGGTGGACGTGCTGCTGGGCGGGCGGCGCGGCACCGCGGCGATGCGCATCGAGGGCCGCCCCTACACCACCATCGAGCGCACGCTGGTCGAGCGCCTCATCGGCGTGGTGCTGGACGACCTGACCGACGCCTTCGAGCCGCTCTGCCCGGTGCGGTTCCGCTTCGACCGGCTGGAGGTGAACCCGCGCTTCGCCGCCATATCGCGCCCGTCCAATGCCTGCGTGCTGGTGCGGCTGCGGGTGGACATGGAGGACCGCGGCGGCAAGCTCGAGCTGCTGCTGCCCTACGCGACGCTGGAACCCGTGCGCGAACTGCTGCTGCAGCAATTCATGGGCGAGAAGTTCGGCCGCGACAGCATCTGGGAGACCCATCTCGCCGACGAGTTGCTGAGCACCGAGATCGCCCTCGAGGTTGTGCTGGACGAGCAGGTGCTGCCGCTCTCCGCGGTCATCTCGCTGAAGGTGGGGGACCGGATCGCGCTCGGCGTGGCGCCGGGCGCGCCGGTGCGGCTGCGCTGCGGGGAGGTGCCGCTCTTCGAGGCCGAGCTGGGGCGGCAGGAGCAGCGCCTCGCGGTGCGCATCGCCGGCGCGCTTGCGCGCGGCCGGCAGACGGAGGCCTGAACGATGTCGCCGTTGGAATGGGTGCTCCAGCTCCTGCTGCTTGGCCTGCTCGGTGCGGCGATACCCTTCGCGCTGCGGCTGGAACGCGCGCTGCGCGAGATCCGCCGGGACCGCGCGGCGCTGGAGGGCAGCGCCCAGGGGCTGAACGAGGCCGCACGCATGGCCGATGCCGCCCTGGTCCGGTTGCGCGCCTCGGCGGAACTCGCCGGCCGTCAGGTTGCCGAGCGGACCGCCGCCGCCGAGCCCCTGCGCGACGACCTGCGCTACCTGGTCGAACGCGCCGAGGCGCTGGCCGATCGTCTCGAAGGCCTGGTGCGCAGCGGCCGCCCGCTCGCCGCCGAGATCCCGCGCCCGCCCGAGGCCCCGCTGCGGAGCCAGGCCGAGCGCGACCTGATCCGCGCGCTCGCCGCCGGCGTGCCGAAGGCGGTGCGCTGATGCGCCGGCCGCGTCTCCTGCCGCTGGCGATCCTCGTCATGGCGGCGCTGTTCCTGGTCAAGGCCGAGGCCCTCGTCGGCGCGCTGTCCGGGCG
>JAFADX010000097.1 GCA_023424475.1 Pseudomonadota bacterium | reverse complement strand
GCGCGCTCCCGGTCCGAGGCGGTGCCTCGGGCCGAAGAGATGTCGCTTCAGGCGCAGGGGCAGGCGCGTTTCGCGAGCCGGGAGGCGCGGCCATGTCCGGGCCGCCTGGCCGGCAATGGCCGCATCGCATTGCGGGGTGACGGGACAGCGCCGCATAGTCGCGCCATGCCTGACGCTCCGTATCGCATCGGCCGGGCGCAGGCGCCGGCCGAGATTGCCGCCGTGGCGCGCCTGTTCAGGGACTATGCGGGTTCACTGCCGGTCGACCTCGCCTACCAGGATTTCGAGACGGAGCTGGCGAGCCTGCCCGGGAAATACGCGCCGCCCGCCGGTGCGCTGCTGATCGCCCGGGACGCGCAGGGCGAGGCGCTGGCCTGCGTCGCCCTGCGCCCGATGGCGGCCGCCGGCTGCTGCGAGATGAAGCGGCTTTACGTCGCCCCGCGCGGCCGGGGGCTCGGCCTCGGCCGCGCCATGGCCGAAGCGGTCTGCGCGGAGGCGGCGCGGCTGGGCTATCGCGAAATCCGCCTCGACACGCTGCCCAGCATGACCGAGGCCATGGCCCTGTATGCACGGCTCGGCTTCGAGCCCATCGCCCCCTACTACGACACCCCCGTCGCCGGCACCCGCTTCCTCGCACGCCGCCTGACGGATTGATCCCGGCTTCCGGCGGGTCGAGGCGGGCGGCTACTCCGACAGGTTGTCCGGCCCTTGCGCCAGAAGGTCCGCCAGGATGCGCAGGCCCTCTTCCAGCGCGCCGCCCGGCGGCGAGGAGAAGGCGAGCCGCGCGCCGTTCGGCGCATGTCCCGGCCGGGTCGCGAAGGCGCTGGACGGCGTCACGGCCACGCCGCGGCGGGGGCGGCCGTGGCGAAGCTGTCCGACCGCCAGGGCTCCGGCAGTTCCAGCCACAGGTGATAGCGCGCGGGTCATCCCGCAACTCATGCCCGGCGAGGCCCTTCCGCACCACGGCCTGGCAGGCCGTTGCGTCCAGCCGCCACGGCCGAGGTGACGCGCGACGGCCGCGCGGACCGCTGCGTGGCGGCGCAGGGCACGGTGCTGGGCCGGGCAGGCCGGGTCGCCCTCGCCCACGACACCGACGCCATCCGGGTCGGCGGCGCCACGCGGACCTGCATCGCCGGACGCGTCACATTCTGGAGCCGTTCCGGTTCGCCCTGGCCCACGGCAACGTCTCCAGCCTGTGTTTCTGCGAGCGTCTTCACCCGATCAGGTGATGCCACCTGATCGGGATCTGCTCCAGCGACCGGATCCCGGCAGCCATTCGGCCCCCCGGCAGAGGGGTCGGAGGGACGGCGCCCCTCCAACAGCGGCGGTCGCGTCCCCATTTCGTGGGCCATGGTCATCCTGCGTCCGTCGCTTCAACGCAAATGCCTGGGCTGGGCCTTCCTCCTCCTCGGCATTCTGGGTCTAGTATTGCCCTTCCTGCAGGGTTTCCTGTTCCTGGCCCTCGGTGTCTTCGTCCTGCGGGACCAGCACATCTGGGCGGCGCGGCGCTGGGGCTGGGTGCAGGGGCGCTGGCCGCACCATGTCGGCCGGGTCGAGGACATGGAGGCGTCGCTGTGCCGCCGCCTGTCCGCCGCCGGGCAGCGCGTGCGGCGCCTGTTCCAGCGCGCCTGAGGCCCTGGCCCTTCCCGCGGCCAGCGCGTAAGGACGGACCATGTATCGCCTCTGGCTCTTCCTCGGCGCCGTTGCCGGCCTCGTCGCGGTCGCTCTCTCCGCCTGGGCGGCGCACGGCACGCCCGCGGGTTTCGTGGGCGCGCACCGCCGTGCCGTGGACAATGCGCTGATGATCCAGGGCTGGCACGCCCTGGCCATGATCGCCGCGGGATTGATGGCCGAAGGCGGGCGTCCCGTCGCACATCTCGCCGGCGCGGCCTTCGCCATCGGCACGGCGATGTTCTGCGGCGCCGTGTGGTGGAGTGCCCTGGGCCACCCGTCGCTGGGCCCGGTGGCGCCGGTCGGGGGCTCGACCCTCATGATCGGCTGGCTGCTGATGGCGGCGGCCGCCCTGAAGCGGTGATCCGCGGCGCCTACCTGGCCGCCGAGGGGTTCGAGGGCGACCTTCGGGAGGAATTGCGGCGCAGCGGCGTCGCGATCGAATCCTGGCACGGGCGGCTCGCGCTCTCGCCCGATGCGCCGGTTCATGCCGCCTGGGCGCTGGATGTCTGGACGGATCCGCGGGAGATCCCGGTGCCTTCGGTGAAGGCCGGCGCCGACGCGCTGCGCGCCATCCAGCGCAACTGGGCGCATCTCCCGCTGCTGCATCACCGCCGCTCGGCGCTGATCGCCGAACGCCTGCCGCCGGTGAAGGCGCGCGCCCTCGTCTTTCCCGAACCGGTGCCCACCGGGCATCTCGGCGCCTGGACGCTGCTCGCGCCGGACCGGATGCTGGCCAGCCCCGCCAAGGCCAGCCCCTTCGTGAACGGGGAAGTGCGCTTCGCCGAGGATCGCCAGGGTCCGCCCTCCCGCGCCTATCTGAAGCTCTGGGAGGCCCTGACGCGGATCGGGTGCCATCCGCGGCCGGGGGAGACGTGCCTCGACCTCGGCGCCGCGCCCGGCGGATGGACATGGGCGCTGGCGCGGCTCGGCGCGCGGGTGAGTGCGGTGGACAAGGCCCCGCTCGATCCGATGATTGCCGCCATGCCCGGCGTTTCCTGCCGGCAGGAGAGCGCCTTCGGCCTGGATCCCCGGCAGGAAGTGCCGGTGGACTGGCTGTTCTCCGACATCATCTGCTATCCGGCCCGGCTGCTGGGCCTGGTGCAGAAGTGGATGGAGGCGGGGGCGGCGAAGAATGTCGTCTGCACGCTGAAGTTCCAGGGGGATACCGACCACGACGCCGCGGCCGCCTTCGCCGCGATACCGGGAGCCCAGGTGTTCCATGGGTTCCACAACAAGCATGAGCTGACATTCGCGCGACTTGCGTAAGGCCGGGGGGGAGAAGGGAACTTCTCCCCCGACCTTCTGGCACGTTCCCTGCTTTACCTTCGTCACCCCCAACACGGGGCCGCCCGGCACGAGGCCGGGCCCGACCACCACGGAGTGACGCAGCCATGCAGATCGTCCCGGACCATTCCCTCACGGCCCCCCAGGCCATCCGGGCCTTCCGCATGCAGAGCCGGCAGGATGCGGCTCGGCTTCAGGCTGCCGGCGCGCGACAGGATTTCGCCGCCACGCTGCAAGGATTGCGGCCAGGCCTCGCCAGCACGGCAGGGCCGGGGACACCCACGGGCAATACGCTCACGACCCTGCTCCAGCGGCTCGATACCGACCAGGATGGGCGGATCACGCCGCTGGAGCTCGGGGCGGCCACCGGCCGCCAGGCACCGCCCGAGGCAGCCCGCCCGGACACGACTCGCTGAGGCGGTTTCCCCGCCGGCCATTCCACCCTACCTCATGCGGCATGGACGTGATGCCGCCTCTCCGGAGCAGGCCCTCACCCCGCGAAGGTGCCATCGCCATCGCCCGGCGCGTGATGCGCGAAGCGGCGTCCGACCGGATCTCCCTGACCGCCGCCGGTTGCGCCTTCTACGCCACGCTGGCGCTGTTCCCGGCGATCTTCCTGCTGGTGCTGATCTACGGCATGGCTTTCGACAGCAGCACGGTCGAGCCGCAGCTCGAGGTGCTGCGCGAACTCGTGCCGCTCGAGACCTATATGCTGATCGCGGACCGCCTCCACGCGCTGGTGGAGCAGCCGCGCCCCGCCATGAACTGGGGGGCGATCGTCTCCGGCGGGGTCGCGATCTGGTCGGCCTCGGCCGGCACGCGGGCGATGCTCGGGGCGCTGAACATGGCGCACAAGGTCGCCGAGACCCGGGGCTTCTTCCACTATCACCTGCTCGCCATCGGCATCACCCTGGCGGCCACCGTGGCGGCGACGCTGGCCATCGCGGCGCTGGTCGCGCTGCCCGGCGTGGCGGCGCTGCTCGGCCTGCCGGCCCCGCAGGCCTGGACGCTGCGCGGGATGTCGATAGGGACGCTGCTGCTGTTCGTCTTCATCGGCCTGCTCGTCGTCTATCGGCTGGGTCCCTCGGGACGGCATCCGGGGATCTTCTGGACGCTGCCGGGGGCGATCGTGGCGACGCTGATCTGGGCCGTCGCGTCGATGGGCTTCACGCTCTACGTGTCGAACTTCGCGACCTACGACCTGATGTACGGCCCGCTCGGCGCGGCGGTTGCGCTGCTGATGTGGTTCTGGGTGAGCGTCTACGTCGTGCTGCTGGGCGCCGAGCTGAACGTGGCGCTGCTCGAACTGCGCGCCTCGACGAAGGCCTGACCGCCGGGCAGGATCGCCGGCGGAGGACGACGCCCATGACGATGCCGGTGATCGCGGAAGTGCGGGTGCGCGCGGTGGACACGC
The DNA here is from genome assembly GCA_023424475.1 of Pseudomonadota bacterium. Taxonomy (GTDB): domain Bacteria; phylum Pseudomonadota; class Alphaproteobacteria; order Acetobacterales; family Acetobacteraceae; genus Neoroseomonas. Next base: position 3,143 of record JAFADX010000097.1, on the reverse strand, counting down.
CGATCGACCCGCCGCTGCGCAACAGCCTGAACGTGATCCCGCGCGCGCCGCTGGTCATCGTCGGTCTGCGGACGGCATGCGGGGCGGCGGGAACCTCCTACGTGTTCCCCTATACGGCGGCGGCGCTGGGGCCGACTGCGGCGCTGGCGCGAAGCCTCGGCGCCGGCCTGGCCGGGCGGAAGCTGGCGCCGGCGACGCTCTGGCGCGAACTGCACGATGCCGGCCGCATCCTCGGCACCGAGGGGCTGGTGCAGATCGCGCTCTCCGCGCTCGACATGGCGATGTGGGATGCGCTGGCGGTGCGCGCGGGCCAGCCGCTCTGCGCCCTGCTGGGCGCGGAGCCCCGGCCGGTGCCGATCTACGCCTCGCTGCGCGGCTGGGGGCCGGCGATGCTGGCCGAGGAGGCAGGCCGCGCGGTCGCGGCGCTCGGCGCGAAATGGGTGAAGTTCAAGCTCGGGCAGCCGAGGCTCGAGGACGACCTCGACACGGTGCGGGCGGTGCGTGCGGCGGTGGGTGATGAGGTCGGGATCCTGGTGGACTACAACCAGGCACTGAGCCTGCCCGAGGCCGAGCGCCGCGGCCGCGCGCTGCAGGAGCTCGACGTGCGCTGGCTCGAGGAACCGCTGCCGGTGCAGGACGATGCGGGGCTCGCGGAGCTCGCGCGGCGGCTCGCGCTGCCGGTGCAGGGGGGCGAGAACTGGTGGGGGCCGGCGGCGATGCACAAGGCGCTGATGGCCGGCGCGGTGGACCTCTGCATGCCGGATGCGATGAAGATCGGCGGCGTCACCGGCTGGCAGCGCGCGGCGGCGATCGCCGCCGCGCATCGCGTGCCGATGTCGTCGCACATCTTCGTCGAGGCGAGCGTCCACCTGCTGAACGCGACGCCGACGGCGCAGCTGCTGGAACACCTCGACATCGCCGCGCCGCTGCTGGCCGAAAGGCTTGTGGTGAAGGACGGCATGGCCCTGGTGCCGGACCGGCCGGGAACGGGCATTCTGTGGGACGAGGCGGCGCTCGCGGCGCACGCCGCGGATGTGTGAGGAGACCTCGATGCGTGCAGCCTTCGTCGACGCCAACGCCTCCCTCGCCGAGGTCATGCGGCGCCTTCATCGCGCCGACGACCTGCCGGTCGCGATCCACGAGGACCCCGACATTGCTTCCGACGCCCTGCCCGGGATGCTGAAGGGCGTGCAGATCGCCATCGACGACCACACGCATTTCCCGGTCGATGTCGTGAAGCGCTGCCCGGACCTGAAGCACATCGTCTTTCTCGGCACCGGCGCGCGGTCCTACATGGACCCCGAGGCGCTCGAGGCCGAATGCGGCGTCAAGGTCCACATCATCAAGGGCTATGGCGACACGGCGGTGGCCGAGATGGCCTTCGCGCTGATGTGGGCCGCCGCGCGCGGCATCGGGCTGATGCACCACGCCATCGCCGGCGGCGGCTGGCCGCGCACCGACGGCATGCAGCTCACCGGCAAGACCGTCGGCATCATCGGCTTCGGCGGCATCGGGGCGGAGATGGCGCGGCTCTGCCTCGGCTGCGGCATGCGCGTGCTGGCCTGGAACCGCACGGCCAAGGATGCGCCGCCGGGCGTCACCTTCGCCGACCTCGACCTGCTGCTGTCGGACAGCCACGTCGTCTCGCTGCACCTGCTCCTGAACGACGAAACGCGCGGCTTCCTCGGCGCCGAGCGCCTCGCGATGATGCGGCCCGGTGCGATCTTCGTGAACACCGCGCGCGGCGCGATCGTGGACGAGGCGGCGCTGGTCGCGGCCCTGCGCGGCGGCCGCATCGGCGCCGCCGGCCTCGATGTCTTCGTGCAGGAACCGCTGCCCGCCGGCCATCCGCTCACGACCCTGCCGAACGTGGTGCTCGCCTCGCATTCCGCCTTCCGCACGCCGGAGGCGACGGACAACCTGATCGAGGCCTCGCTCGAGCATTGCCGGCGCATCCTGCGCGACGGCGCGTGAGCTTCGCCGACCCGCGCGAGGGAGATCTCGAGGACGATGCCTCGAGCACCTCGCGCCACTCGCTGCTCGGGCATGCCACGCACATGCTGCTCGAGATCAGCCTGCCCAAGCTCGCGCTCGCCGCGGCGATGCTGCTGGTGGTGCCGGCGCTGCTGCTGGGCGCCGCGCCGAAGCTGGTGCTGTGGATCGCGGGGCAGGCCTGGCGCGGCCTCTCGCTGGCGGCCTTTCTGCTGGTGGCGGGCGGCGTCGCCTGGATGTGGGGCCGTGACGTCTTCCGCGTCGTGGAGCGGAACTTCTGGGCGCTGAACGCGGGATTGGTGCAGCCGCTCTACACGGCGCTGCGCGAAGGGGCGAGCCTCGCCCTGGAACGTCTCGCGCCGGGGCGCGACCTCGCGGCGACCCGGCGTGCAGCCGGTCTCGCGGCGGGCGCCGTCCTCGCGGTGCTCGCGGCCGCGCTGGCCTGGTCGGTCGGGCCCCTGCCGAGCCTCGTCGTCTCGGATGTCAGCCGCGCCGGGCTCGTCGCCTCGGCCGGCGATGCGGTCCTCAACGGCATCTGGGTCGTCGCGGTCTATCTCATGATCGGCGCGCCGGCCTGGTCCATCGCCGAGGCGCTGGCCGGCACGCCGGACGATCTGCCGCCCGCCGGGGAAGGCGAGCCCGCCTGGCGCGTCGCGCATCTTTCCGACATCCACGTCGTCGGCGAGACCTTCGGATTCCGCCTCGAATGCGGCCGCGACGGCCCGCGCGGCAACCATCGCCTCGACCGCGTCCTCGACCTGCTGGCGCAGGAGGACGCGGCCGCGCGGCTCGACTGGATCCTGATCACCGGCGACATCACCGATGCCGGCCGCAATGCCGAGTTCATCGCCTTCGGGGCGGCGCTCGCACGGCATCCCGACCTAGCACGCCGCGTGCTGATCATTCCCGGCAACCACGACGTGAACATCGTCGACCGCGCCAATCCCTCGCGCCTCGAACTGCCGGTCGCGCCGGGCGGCCCGCTGCGCCGCCTGCGGATGCTCTCGGCCATGGCGGGCCTGCAGGGCGACCGCGTGCGGGTGGTGGACCGCGCGACGCGGCGCGCCGGGCCGACGCTGAACGCCTGGCTCGCCGAAGGCGGCCGCGGCGCGGCGCTGGCGCGCTTCATGGACCGGGGCGGCATCCTGGCC
>JAFADX010000340.1 GCA_023424475.1 Pseudomonadota bacterium | reverse complement strand
GCCCGCACCCCCACCCGGCCACCCAACGACAGTATCCCGGGTGGGTGGCCGGGTGGGGGTGCGGGCCGGTGCCGTCTGATCGAAAAAAGCTCTGGTCGACCGGGCCGCGGGTGGCGGCGGTCAGCGGACCGTTGAAGGTCCGGTAGCGCGCCTCGATCCCGGTGATGCCCATGGCGGCAAGGCGCGCGGCACGCCTGCGGTGGTCGGCCACGGCCGCGGCGCGGGAACGGAACGGGCAGATGCCGCCGGCGCGCTTCTCCGCGGCCGCTTCCGTCCGGATCTTCCAGGGCAGGTCCGGCTCGGCGGCGATGTCCTCGGCCAGCGCCCGCAGGGCGGCGGCCTGCTCCGGCCCGCCGGGCGGGCCGGGAAGTCGAAGACCACGAGGGTCGGCGTCTCGCTCACCGCCGACGCTGCTGCGGCTGCTGGGGCGGCGTGGGCGGCGGCGAGAGGATCTGCTCGATCTCGATGACGCGGCCGACATCGAACTGCAGCAGGCAGGCGGCGCGGTCGGCCTTGGCGTCGTCGCCACGCTCGGGGTTGGTGCCGGCGAAGTCGCAGCGCCTGTCGCGGTAGTTCGCCCAGGCCGCCTGGACCTCGGCCATCCCGGCCCGCCGGGCCGGGTCCTGCTGGGTGGCGAGCAGGCGCTCGACCGCGGCTTCGAGCCGCGGCTGGACCGTCGTGCGCTGGGCGTCCATGCAGCGCGCGGCGAGCGCCACGTCCTGCGAGTTGCCCATGCAGGTCCGCAGGTTGCGTTCGATCTCGGCCGCGAGGTCGTTCTGCTGCGGCCGCTGTTGCTGCTGCTGGCGCTGCTGCGCCAGGGCCACGCCCGGGGCGAGCAGCACCAGGGCGAGAAGCGCCGCGCGGGTCACGGCGAAGCCACCAGCTTCTGTTCCTGCTCCCCGAGGCCGGCGATGCCGAGGCGCATCGTCTGTCCCGCCTTGAGGAAGACGGGCGCCGGCTTCTTGCCCAGGCCCACGCCCGGCGGCGTGCCGGTGAAGATCACGTCGCCCGGGTTCAGCGTGATGCACTGGCTGACATAGGCGATGAGCTGCTTGACGCCGAAGATCATCGTGCGCGTCGAGCCGTCCTGCTGGCGCACGCCGTCCACGTCGCAGAACATCGCGAGGTTCTGCGGGTCCGGCACCTCGTCCCTGGTGACGAGCCAGGGGCCGAGCGGGCCGAAGGTGTCGAAGCCCTTGCCCTTGTCCCAGGTGCCGCCGCGCTCGGCCTGCCATTCGCGTTCCGAGACATCGTTGCCGACGGCATAGCCGGCGATGTGGTCGAGGGCGTTCTCCTCGCTCACGTATTTCGCGCGGGTGCCGACGATGATGGCGAGCTCGACCTCCCAGTCGGTCTTCACGCTGCCGCGCGGGATGACGACGTCGTCATTCGGGCCCTGCAGCGCGTTGAGCGACTTGAGGAAGACGATCGGCTCCTTGGGGATGGGCGAGCCGGTCTCGGCCGCGTGGTCGGCGTAGTTCAGGCCGATGCAGACCAGGTTCTTCATGCCCGTCACCGGCGGGCCGAGGCGCGGGTTGCCCGGTACCTTCGGCAGGCCGGCGGGGTCGAGCGCGGCGATCTTCGCGAGGCCGGCCGGGGAGAGCGCCTCGCCCGCGAGGTCGGCGATCACGCCCGAGAGATCGCGGATGGCGCCGTCCGCGTCCAAGAGGCCAGGCTTCTCCTGGCCGGCGGGTCCGTAGCGCAGCAGCTTCATCGGCGTGTTCCTGGATATGTCGTTGATGGGGCGGAGAATGCCAGGGAACGGGCGGGGCCGGAAGCGGCCCGCCCCTTATGGTTGCTACAGGGTCCAGCCGCCGTCGATGACGATGGCCTGGCCGGTGACGAAGGCGCTTTCGTCGGCGGCGAGGTAGACGACGAGGGCTGCCATCTCCTCGGCGGTCGCGAGGCGGCCCATCGCCTGGCGGGCAACAAAGGCGGCGCGGGCGGCGTCGACCGATCCGGCGGCGGAGGCATTCGCCGAGATGCGATCGTGCAACGATGGCGTGTCCACCGTGCCGGGGCAGAGGCAGTTGCAGCGGATCCCCTGCGTCACGTACTCGGTCGCGATCGACTTGGTCATGCCGATCACCGCCGCCTTGGTGGTGCCGTAGAGGAAACGGTTCGGCGCGCCCTTCACGCTCGAGCACGCGCTCGACATGTTGACGATGCTGCCGCGCTTCCGCTCGATCATGCCGGGCAGGAACGCCCGCGCCACCTTCCACATCGCGCGCACGTTCAGCGCGAAGCCGAAGTCCCAGTCCTCGTCGGTGCAGGTGAGGACGGTGTTCTGGTGCACGAAGCCCGCGCAGTTGAACAGGATGTCGACCGGGCCGGCCTGCTTCGCCGCCGCTTCCACCGCCGCGTCGTCGAGCACGTCGAGCGGGAAATGCGTGATGCCGCGCGCGCCGAGCTCGCCGACCTTGTGGGCGTCGAGGTCGGTGGCGACGACCGCGGCGCCTTCGGCCGCCATGGCGACGGCGGCGGCACGGCCGATGCCCTGGCCCGCCGCGGTGACGAAGCAGCGCTTGCCGGCGAGGCGTCCGCTCATGGGCGCGTCCTTCAGTGGTTGTGGCGGCTCTCGCCGCGCGTCTCGAGGATGTCGAGGAACAGCGTTGCCGGTTCGAGGCAGCCGCCGGTGCCGAGGCTGCCGACCATGTTCCGGTAGATGTCCTCCCAAGGCGTCTTGTTCACCAGCTCCGGCGCCTTCCAGGCGGCGCGGCGGGCGGCCAGTTCCTCGGCCGGGATCAGCACGTCGACCTTGCGCGTGTTGAGGTCGATGCGGATCGGGTCGCCGTCCTTGAGCAGCGCCAGGCCGCCGCCGACCGCCGCTTCCGGCGAGACGTTCAGGATCGAGGGCGAGCCCGAGGTGCCGGACTGCCGCCCGTCGCCCATGGTCGGCAGCGCGCCGATGCCGCGCTTGATGAGCGCGGCCGGCGGCTGCATGTTCACCACTTCGGCCGCGCCGGGATAGCCGACCGGGCCGCAGTTGCGGATCACCAGCACCGTCTTCTCGTCGATGCCGAGGGCAGGGTCCTCGATCCGCGCGTGATAGTCCTCGGGGCCTTCGAAGACGGCGACCTTGCCCTCGAAGACATCGGGCGGGTCGGAGAGGAAGCGGTCGCGGAAGGCCTTGTCGATGACGCTGATCTTCATCACCGCGTTGTCGAAGAGGTTGCCCGACAGCACCACGAAGCCGGCGCGCTCCTTCATCGGCTTCGAGAGCGGGCGGATCACCTCGGGATCCGGGGCGGGGATGTCCGCGAGGTTCTCGGCAAGCGTCCTGCCGGTCACGGTCATCACGCCGCCATGCAGCAGCCCGGCGTCGAGCAGCTGCTTCATCACCGCCGGCACGCCGCCGGCGCGGTAGAAGGCTTCGCCGAGGAAGCGGCCGGCCGGCTGGCAATCGACCAGCAGCGGGATGTCGGCGCCGACGCGCTGCCAGTCCTCGACCGTGTGATCGACGCCCATGTGGCGCGCGATGGCGACCATGTGGATCGGGCAGTTGCTGGAGGCGCCGATCGCGCTCGCCACGGCGACGGCGTTCTCGAAGGCCTTCTTCGTCATGACGTCGGAGGGGCGGAGGTTCTCCCCGACCATCTGCACGATGCGCCGGCCGGTCTCGTAGGCCATCTGCGCGCGCTGCCGGTAGGGGCCGGGGATGGCCGCGCAGCCGGTGATCGACATGCCCACCGCCTCGGCGAGCGAGTTCATCGACAATGCCGTGCCCATGGTCGAGCAATGGCCGACGCTGGTCGCGCTCGCCGCGACCATCTCGATGAAGGTGTCGTTGTCGATCTCGCCGGCGGCGAGCTTCTTGCGCGCCTCCCACACGATGGTGCCCGAGCCCGCCAGCCGCCCCTGCCAGTAGCCGTCGAGCATCGGACCGCCGGACAGCGCGATGGCCGGGATATTGACCGTCGCCGCGGCCATGAGCTGCGCCGGCGTCGTCTTGTCGCAGCCCGTGGTCAGCACCACGCCGTCGATCGGGTAGCCGTGCAGCACCTCGACCAGCGAGAGGTATTGCAGGTTGCGGTCCAGCGCCGCCGTCGGCCGCTTGAGCGTTTCCTGGATCGGGTGGATCGGGAATTCCAGCGGCACGCCGCCGGCGTCCCGGATGCCGGCCTTGACGCGGTCCGCGAGCGCGATGTGGTGGCGGTTGCAGGGCGCGATGTCCGAGCCCGACTGCGCGATGCCGATGATCGGCCGGCCCGACTGCAGCTCGCCCCGCGTCATGCCGAAGTTGAGCTGCCGCTCGATGTAGAGCGAGGTCATGCCCGGGTCGGTCGGGTCGTTGAACCAGCGCTGGCTGCGGAGCTTGAAGGGCCGCTTGGTCTGGTCGTGCTCCGCCATGGCGGCTTCCCCCGAATGTCGTTCGGGGGAGCCTGTCGCGCGGGCGGCGGCAAAGTCAACCGCCCGCGGCGGGCGGTTCAGGGGTAGTTGATGTCGGTCAGGCGGCAGGTGTTGATCTGCATCCGCTCCACGGCGCGCCCGCCTTCGACGACGATGCGGATGTCGTTCACGCATTGCCCGTTCGGCAGCCGCACGATGAAGGCCCGCCCCGGCGGCAGGACATTGGTGCCCAGGTGGTCCCGCCCCCAGTTCCGGTCGTTCGAGGAGGAGACATAGACCTCCATGATCGTCTCGTTCGACCGGTTGTTCAGCCGGAAGGACGGATCGGTGGTCTGCGCGCGGGCAGTGCCTGCCAGGGCGAGGCTCACCGCGGCGGCGGCAAGCAGGCTGCGACGAAGGCTCATGGCTTGGTTTCCAGGGACGCCGCCGGATCGGCGGCACCCTGAGGTTCGCACGCCCGCGGCGGCGTGTCTGCGAAGGCGTTCAGGAGGCCGCGCCTTCCTCGAGGAAGCCCTGCACGGTGGAGAACAGCGCGCCGCGGTTGCGTTCCATCAGCATCATGTGCGTGCCCTCGCCCAGCATCACGAGGCGCTTGCCGGGGCTGTTCGCGAGCAGCGGGAAGATCGCCGCGGCCATCGCGGGCGGGGTATCCCGGTCCCATTCGCCGACGACGAGCAGCGTCGGGGCGGCGACCTTCGCCGGGTCCCAGTAGGGCCGTCCGGCCTGCCAGTAGTCCCGGCCGTCCTGCAGCACGCCGTTGGGCGCGCGCAGCACGGAGGGGTTGCGCCGCACGCCCACCGGGTCGGTGGCCCAGGTGACGCCGGCCCAGTGCTCGAACCAGCCGGGCGGGATGAGGGCGGCACGCTTGCCCTCGGGCACGCCGTTCAGCCACCGCTCGCGCGCCTGGGCCTGGGTGACGAGGCGATAGGCGCCCAGCGCCTCGCCGGCGCCGGCGGCGGCCGGGCTCGCGCCCTGGCGGAGCCAGGCCGGCGCCAGCAGCACCAGGCGCTCCACGCTGCCGGGGTTGTCGGCGGCGAAGCGGCCCATCAGCGCGCTGCCCCAGGACCAGCCCATGTGGACCAGGCGCGGCACGTTCCGGTGCTGGCGGATGAAGGCAGCGGCGGCGGTGATGTCCTGCAGCGCGGTCTCGCCGCGCACCAGGGGTGGATTCGCCTCGGGGGGCTGCGCCATCTCGGGCGGGCGGGTGCTGCGGCCATAGCCGCGCAGGTCGAGGCTCCAGACGTCGAAGCCGCGGGAGGCGACGTAGTCCATCCAGGACAGGCCGCCGAGCGGCAGGTCGAAGGTGGTGTGCGCCGGATAGGTCGCGCCATGCACGAAGAGCAGCGTGCGCCCGGGGCGGAAGGCCGTCATCTCCTCCGGGCGCTTGTTGCGCACGAAGACCTCGATGCCGGCATCGCCGGTGGGCAGCATGTATTCCTCGGTCGACAGCGTCACGCCCTGCGCCGGGGCGCGCGTCGCAACCAGCGGCGCGGCGAGCGGAGCGGCGATCAACACGCGTCGGTGCATGGCATCCTCCGTGCGGTTCGCAGTGTTGATACCCCGGCTGGTGGCGTTGCGCACCGTCCGGCGATAGACGGGCCCGATGGACGCCGGATACACGGCGATGACGGGAAGGCCCGCATCGCCCGGTTGGCGTGGGGAAGCGCGCGCGATGCTCGCGCTGTCCCTGCCGATCGTCTTCACCAACCTGTCGCAGATGGCCCTCGCGCTGACCGAGACGGCGCTGCTCGGCCATCTGGGGACCGGCGCGCTGGCGGGCGGGATGCTCGCGGTCAGCCTCTATTTCGCGCTGCTGGCGCCCGGCCTGGGCCTGGCGCTGGCGGCCGCCCCGCTGCAGGCGCAGGTGCGCGGGCAGGGGCGGCTGCCCCGCGGGGTGGGGC
>JAFADX010000253.1 GCA_023424475.1 Pseudomonadota bacterium | reverse complement strand
GAAGGGCGCCGTGCAGGGCGTCGCCACCAGCACCGCGAGCCCGCCGGTCGCGAAGGAGCCGAGATGCCCGCCCCGCGCCGCCACCGAGGCCCCCGCGCCCACCGTCCCGCCCATCGCGAAGACGCCCGAGAGGTTCAGCCCCACCGCGAGCATCAGCCAGGCCATGGCGGCGACGAAACCCGGCGCGGTGAACTGGAATCCCCAGCCCGCCGCCGCGCCACCCGCCCTCAGCGCTAGCATCAGCCCGCCCAGCAGGGCGAAGGACACCAGCACCCCCGCCGTATAGGAGAGCGCATGCGCCCGCACCCGGCCGCGCGCCTCCCCCGACAGCCGCGCCAGCGCCATCGCCTTCATGGCCAGCACCGGGAAGACGCAGGGCATCAGGTTCAGGATCAGCCCGCCCAGCAGGGCGAACAGCGCCGCCCGCCACAGCGGCATGGCAGCGGAGACGTGCGGCCCGACAGGCGCCGTGACCGCGTACGCGACACGGCGCCCGCCGCCATCGGTCAGCAGCACCACGCCCTCGAGGCTGCGCGGCATGGCGGCGCCGGCGGCCGGCGTCAGGGCGAGTTCGAGCCGGCCGGGCGCGATCGCCATCGGCTGCGGCGCGACATTGTCGAGGATCGCGGCCTCGCCCGGCAGGAAGACCGCGCCACGCACCGTCTCGCGCGACAGGCCCGGCCCTTCCAGCACCAGCGCACCGCCACCGGGCCCGAGGCTCGCCCGCGCCTGCCACGGGGATGGCCGGGGCCGGGCCTCCGCCGCCGCGGCGAAAAGCCCCGCGGTGGCAGGGTCGGGCCGCGCCGTCGCCTCGACCGGGATGTCCAGCCGGAAGGTGCCTTCCTCCGGGACGCAGACCTGTTCGCAGACCAGCCAGCTGGCGCTGGCCGAGACGGGTAGCGTGCCGCCTGCCGGCAGGTTCGCCGGCAGCCGCACCCGCATCGGCAGCAGCACCTCGTCGTGATAGCCGAAATTGATCAGCGGCCCGTAGACGATGCGCTCCGGCGCCGGCCATTCGATCGGGCCGGCGGAGGCGCCCTCGGGCAGGGTCAGCGCCACCTCGGGCGGCGCGCCGGCATCGCCCGCGTTGCGCCAATAGGTGTGCCAGCCGGGTGCGAGGCGCAGCCGCAGGCCGACCATCACCTCCCCGCCCGGCGCGACCGCCGCCTGGTCGGCCATCAGCGCCACCGTGGCGCGCTCCGAGCGCACCGGCGCGCTCTCGGCGCCCAGCGCGGCGGCGGGGAGCAGGACCAGCAGGGCGGCGAGGAGGCGCTTCATCGGGGGCATACAAGGTCCGGCATGCGCCGCGCCGCAAGGGCGCGGCCCGTCCATGGACCGGCAATCTTTGCGGAGCAGCCTCCCCACATGCGCACCCGCCTTTCCATCCTCCTGTTCCTCCTGGCCCTGCCCGCGGCGGCGCAGCCGCCCCCCGCCTGCGGCCGCGGGCAGGAAGGGCAGGCGGCCTGCATGGGCGGGACCCTGTGCGCCTGCCGCTTCGAGCGCGGCGGCCGGCTGACCGGCCGGCCCGACCGCTTCGCCTGGGATTGCGGGCCGCTGCGCCCGGCCTGCCCGCCCGACCCGACCATGCAGCCCGCCCAACCCCCGATGGTGCCGGGCGGGATCTGGGTCGCGCCCGGCGCCGCGCAGCCACGGCGATGAGGCCGGAGCGTCCCACGTTGGCACGATTCTTGTTTGCCGATGGAGGCTTTGGTTGACCGGCCGGAGTCGGGGCACCATACAGGCGGCGTGAACGCCCCGCCCCAGCATCCCGACCTCGCGGCCGCGCGCCGTGTCCTGAGCCTCGAATCGGAGGCGCTGGCCGCGCTCGCCGAATCGCTCGACGATCGTTTCGCCCAGGCCTGCACCCTGCTGGCCGGCGCGACCGGGCGTGTCGTCGTCTCCGGCATGGGCAAGTCAGGCCATGTCGCGCGCAAGATCGCCGCGACGCTGGCCTCCACCGGCACGCCGGCGCTCTTCGTGCATCCGGCGGAGGCCTCGCACGGCGACCTCGGCATGATCGTCGCCGGCGACGCGGTACTGGCGCTGTCGAATTCCGGCGAGACACCCGAACTCGCCGACCTGGTCGGCCACGCCAAGCGCTTCGGCCTGCCGCTGGTCGGCATCACCGGCCGCGCCGGCAGCACGCTGGCCCGGGCCGCCGACATCGCCCTGGTGCTGCCCGAGGCACCCGAGGCCTGCCCGATGGGCCTAGCGCCGACCACCTCGACCACCATGCAGCTCGCGCTCGGCGACGCCATCGCGGTCGCGCTGCTGACGCGGCGCGGCTTCACCGCGGCGGATTTCCGCGTCTTCCACCCCGGCGGCAAGCTCGGCGCGCGGCTGTCGCGCGTGAAGGACCTGATGCACGGCGCGGAGGAACTGCCGCTCGCGCCCCCCGGCACGCCGATGGACAAGGCACTGGTCGCGATGACGGCGCGGCGCTTCGGCTGCCTCGGCGTGCAGGGGGCGGACGGCGCGCTGCTCGGCATCATCACCGATGGCGACCTGCGGCGGTCCCTCGAGGCCGGCGGCGGCGCCGGCCTCCTCGCCCGCACCGCCGAGCAGGTGATGACCCGTGCCCCCCGCACCGTCACGCCCGACACCCTCGCCGTCGAGGCGCTGCGCGAGATGAACGCGCGCGCGATCACCGCGCTTTTCGTGGTGGATGCGGCGCGCCGGCCGGTCGGCATCCTGCACGTGCACGACCTGCTGCGGGCGGGCGTCGCGTGAGCGGGCGCGAGGAGCCGCGTGCCTCGACCCCAAGGCCCCTGCGCGTGAGCGGCCCCGCGACCCCGCCGCGGCGCATGCTGCCGCCGTCGCGCGCGCGCAGGATCCCTTCCGATGCGCAGATCGCGCGACGGCGCATCCTGGTGCGGCTCGCCAAGGTGATGCTGCCGCTGCTCGGCGTGGCCCTGCTGGTCGGCATCGCGGTGTGGCCGGAAATCGACCGCATGGAGGACCGCGCCCGCGTCTCCTTCCGCCGCGTCGCGAATACCGGCCCGGACGCGGTGCGCGTGGTCGAGCCCCGCTACCAGGGCATCGACGAGCAGAACCGCCCCTTCACCGTGACCGCCGAGGTCGCGGCGCAGACCGATTCGCCCGACATCATCGACCTCGACCGCCCGCGCGCCGACATCGTGATGACCGACGGATCCTGGGTCCTGCTCGAAAGCCGGGAAGGGCGCTACGACAGGAAGGACGGCCTTCTCGGCCTCTCGGGCGAGGTCACGCTCTGGCAGGACGGGGGCAACATGCTGGTGACGGATGCGGCGGAGATCCAGCTGCGCGAGGGCTCCGCCTCCGGCGACCGGCCGGTTGCCGCGCAGGGCCCCTTCGGCACGCTGGTCAGCGAGGGCTTCCGCCTCACCGACCGCGGCCAGGTCGTGATCTTCACCGGCCGTGCCCGCGCGGTGCTGGAAGGCGGCCAATGAGGGCGCGCCTCCTGGGCCTCGGCTTCCTGCTCCTGTCCGTCGCGGCGGGGGCGCAGAACATCGATCTCAGCCAGGGCGGGCCGGTCGAGGTCACCGCCAGCGACGGCATCGAATGGCGCCAGCAGGAACAGGTGGTGATCGCGCGCGGCGATGCGCGTGCCGTGCGCGGCGGCGTGACGGTGGAGGCCGACCGCCTCATCGCGCGCTACCGGCCGCGTGGCGGCGCCGGGGCGCAGCCGGTCCGCGCGCCGACCGAAGGCCCGGCCGGCGGCGGCGAGATCTGGCGCCTGGAAGCCGAAGGCCATGTCGTCATCTTCACCGAGACGGACCGCGCCGAGGGCGACCGCGCCGTCTACGACATGGATCAGTCGGTGATGGTGCTGACGGGGGACAACCTCCGCCTCACCAATCCCGACAACACGCTGACCGCGCGCGACAGCATCGAGTACTGGTCGCAGCGCCGCATGGCGGTGGCGCGCGGCAATGCGGTCGTGGTGACCAATGACGGCCGGCGCGTGCGTGCCGATACGCTCGTCGCCTATTTCGCCGAGGGTGCGGCGCCGGATGCGGCGCCCGCGGCCGCGCAGCGCCCGCAGCCCGCCGCGTCCTCCGGCGCGACGGCGGCACCCGGCCAGAACTCCAGCCTCGAACGCGTGGAAGCCTACGGCAACGTCGAGATCCGCACGGCCGAGGAGGTCGTGCGCGGCGACCGCGGCGTGTACAGCCCCAAGAGCGGGCTCGCGCGGCTGCTCGGCGGGGTGCGCATCACGCGCGGGGACAATACGCTGACGGGTCAGGAAGCCATCGTGAACATGCAGACGGGCGTCTCGCGCCTCGTGGCCGCGCCCGGCGCGCGGGTGCAGGGCCTTGTCGTGCCGCAGCAGGGCCAGGAGCAGCCGCGGCAGGACGGCCAGCAGCAGGACGGCCAGCCGCCGCCCGGGGGGCAGGGCCGATGAGCGAGGGGCTGCGCGTGGTGGGCACCGGCGGCAGCGGCTGGCTGGTCGCGAGGGGCCTCGGCAAGCGGTACAAGAAGCGGCCGGTGGTGCGGAACGTGTCGATCTCCGTCCGCCGCGGCGAGGCGGTGGGCCTGCTCGGCCCGAACGGCGCCGGCAAGACCACGACCTTCTACATGATCACCGGCCTCGTGCAGCCGGACGAGGGCCAGGTCCTGATGGACGGGCACGACGTCACGACGCTGCCGATGTACCGGCGCGCGCGCCTCGGCCTCGGCTACCTGCCGCAGGAAGCCTCGATCTTCCGCGGCCTCAATGTCGAGGACAACATCCGCGCCGCGCTCGAGGTCGTGGAGCCGATCCGCGACCGGCGCGAGCAGATGCTCGACGAGCTGCTGGCCGAGTTCGGCATCTCCCACCTGCGGCGCGCACCCGCGCTGGCCCTTTCGGGCGGCGAGCGGCGCCGCTGCGAGATCGCCCGCGCGCTCGCGACGCATCCTGCCTACATCCTGCTCGACGAGCCGCTCGCCGGCATCGACCCGATCGCGGTCGGCGAGATCCGCGACCTGGTCAAGCACCTCAAGGACCGCGGCATCGGCGTGCTGATCACCGACCACAACGTCCGCGAGACGCTCGAGATCATCGACCGTGCCTACATCCTGCACGACGGCCAGGTGCTGATGGAGGGTTCCCCGCGCGACATCGTCGCGCATGAGGGCGTGCGCCGTGTCTACCTCGGAGAAAGGTTCAGTCTCTGATTTTCGCGCCGTGCACCTAGCCGCCACGCCAACCCCGGGTCCACGGCGCGGGGCCGCCGCGCAACCGCCGGCGCGGAGCGCCGGATAATGTCCCTCGCGCCGCGGCTCGACCTCCGCCACAGCCAGCAGCTGGTGATGACGCCGCAGCTGCGGCAGGCCATCAAGCTGCTGCAGTCCTCGAACCTCGAGGTCACCGCCTTCGTGGAGGAGGAACTCGAGCGCAACCCGCTGCTCGAACGCGACGAGCGCGTCGATCCCGGTCCCGATGCCGGCCGCACCTCGGACCCGCTGCCCGCCGCCCCCGAGGCACCGGACGCCGCCGAGGCCGCGCGGTCCGAGGCCCTGCCGGCCGAGAACGCCGCGCCGCTCGATACCGAATGGGACAATGTCTACGACGCCGGCACCCCGCCCGTGGGCAGCGGCGGGCGGCCGGATTTCGAGGACGACCTCTCCGGCATCGAGGCCATGGCCGCGCCGGAGAAGAACCTGCGCGAGCATCTCGGCGAACAGGTGCGCCTGAGCTTCGCGAGCGCGCAGGAGCGCATGATCGCGGCGAACCTGCTGGCGCTGGTCGATCCCGCCGGGCGGCTGCCGGTACCGGACACGGCCATCGCCACGGCGCTCGGCTGCGAGGAAGCGGCCGTCACGGCGGTGCGACGGCGGATGCAGCGCTTCGACCCGGTCGGGATGTTCTGCACCGACCTGCGCGAATGCCTGATGGTGCAGTTGCAGGACCGCAACCGCTTCGACCCGGCGATGGCCGCGCTGCTCGACAACCTCGAATTGCTGGCGCGGCGCGACCTGCGCGGCCTGCAGCGGCTCTGCGGCGTCGATGCCGAGGACCTGGCCGAGATGGTGGCCGAGCTGAAGCGGCTCGACCCCAAGCCCGGCGCCTCCTTCGACGCCCCGCCGGCGCCGACGCTGGTGCCCGACGTGCTGATGCGCCGCGCGCCCAAGGATGGCTGGATCGTCGAGCTGAACCCCGAGACCCTGCCCCGGGTCCTGGTCAACCGCGGCTTCCATGCCCGCGCCACGGTCGGCGTCAGGTCGCGCGAGGAGAAGGCCTGGCTCGCCGAACGCTTCCAGACCGCGTCCTGGCTCGTGAAGTCGCTCGAACAGCGGGCGACCACGATCCTCAAGGTCTCGGCCGAGATCGTGCGCCGGCAGGACGGCTTCTTCCGCCACGGCGTCGCGCATCTCAAGCCGCTCATCCTGCGCGACGTGGCCGAGGAGGTGGGAATGCACGAGAGCACCGTGTCCCGCGTCACTTCCAACAAGGCGATCGCGACGCCGCGCGGCACCTTCGAACTGAAGTACTTCTTCACCACCGCGATCGCCGGCACCGCGGGCGGCGAAGCGGTGAGCGCGGAGGCGGTGCGGCACCGGATCAAGGCCATGGTCGAGGCCGAGACCGCCGCCGGCATCCTCTCCGATGACGCGATCGTCGACAGACTTCGCGCGGAAGGCGTGGACATCGCCCGCCGGACCGTGGCCAAATACCGGGACGCGCTGCGGATACCGTCATCGGTGCAGCGCAAAAGGGAGAAGGCCGTCCCGGCCTGATCCGACCCAGCCTGGGCGGGCCCGCGCGGAGGATGCGGACCCGGCGATACGGTCGCCACGGGGCGGCCCCTCCCCTTCACTGAGGAAGGAGGGCAAAGCCCCATGCATGTCACCGTTGCAGGCAAGCAGGTCGAGACCGGCGATGCGCTGAAGACCCATGTGCGCGACGGCCTCGACGCCATCACGCGCAAGTATTTCGACCATGCGCTGGAAGCCAACGTCACCTTCCACCGTTCGCGCGCGCTTTTCGCCTGCGACATCAACCTCAAGGCCGGCCGGGGCCTTGCGATCCGGGCCGAAGGCGAAGGCCCGGATGCGCACCGCGCCTTCGAGGAAGCCGCCGAGCACCTGGCCAAGCGGCTGCGCCGCTATCGTCGGCGCGTGAACGAGCATGCCCGCTCCTTCGCCCCCGAACGCGGCACGCCCGATGGCCTCGAGCGCGTCATCGAGATCACCGCCGAGGGGGAAGAAGGCGAGGACGCCCTCGCCGGCAACGGTGCCGACCATGGCGCCATCATCGCCGAGCATCCGGCCGAGATCGCCCTGCTGACCGTGGGCGAGGCGGTCATGCGCATGGACCTCGGCCATGTCCCGGTCCTGATGTTCCGCAACAAGGCAACGCGGTCCCTGAACGTCGTCTACCGGCGCGGCGACGGGCATGTGGGGTGGATCGATCCTGCCGCCGAATGAGGCCCGGCGACGCCTGACTGCCTGGGTCCGGGGCGGCAGGCCCGGACCCTGCGCCGCCCGGCATCTCCGGCCGGACAGCGGGGCTGCCGGCGGCCCTTCGGGCGGCCGGCCGCCTTCCCGACCGATGGCGCGGGCGGCGCGCCCGGCGTCAGTGCACCAGCGCGGCGCCCATGCCGTGCTGCAGGATCGCCGCCGTGGCCAGCGCCAGCGTCGGCGCCGCGCCGATCGGCGTGCCGTCGGCGGCGTGGATCGAAACGGCGTGCTGGCCGTTCACCACCACGGGTCGTGCATAGGCGATGCTGGCCACGCCATAGCGCGCCCAGTCGAGAGGCGAGAGGTTCCGCAGCGCCTCCGGCGGCAGCGCATCCTCGTCGCGCTCGAAGTCTTCCCGATTGGTGTCGTCGATGGTCATGTCATGGTCTCCTTCCGGCACGTCCCGAAGGCCCGTGCGGATATTCCGGCCCGGATGGGCCCGGATTCACTGAAGGGCTTCACCCTCCTTCGGCCTGGCCTTCCACCAGGGCGGTGGCGCCGCCATTGCCCTTCGCGCCGATGCGGATCGTCTTGACCCGCGTTTCCGGCTGCGGGCGCTTCAGCTCGAGGTGCAGCAGCCCGTTGTCGAGCCAGGCGCCCTCGACCTCCATGCCCTCGGCCAGCACGAAGGCGCGCTGGAACTGGCGGGCAGCGATGCCGCGATGGAGGAAGATGCGTCCTTCGGCATCGTCCTTCTGGCGGCCGCGGATGACGAGCTGGTTGTCCTCCTGCGTGATCTGCAGGTCGTCCATCGCGAAGCCCGCGACGGCGAGCGTGATCCGCAGGCGGTGATCGCCGATCTGCTCGATGTTGTAGGGCGGGTAGCCGTCGGCGCTCTTGCCGACCCGGTCGAGCATCTGCTCGAGGTGGTCGAAGCCGAGGAACAGCGGCGAACCGAACAGCGACTGGCGCGACATCGTCAGGGCCTCCTCATCCGAGAGCGAAGCGGCGGATGGAGCCCGAAGCACTCCGTCCGCAGAGGATTTTGGCGGTCGGGCCTGCGGTTGCAAGGGGGTCCGGCGGGGGCTACATGCGCCCCCCGACGCCATGACCGAGCCCGAAGCCCTCCCGATCCTCTTCGTTCCCGACCCACGCCTGCGCGCGAAGGCGAAGCCCGTCGGCCCCGCCGATGCGGACCGGGTGCGCGCCCTCGCCCCGCGCATGCTCGCCAGCATGTACGCCGCGCCGGGCATCGGCCTCGCAGCGCCGCAGGTCGGCGAATTGCTGCGCCTGGTGGTGATCGACCTGCAGAAGGACGAGGGCCGCCAGCCGATGGTGATGGTGAACCCCGAGATCGTCGCCGCCAGCCCCGAGACCGCGACGCGGGAGGAAGGCTGCCTCTCCCTGCCCGGCCAGTATGCCGAGGTGACGCGGCCGGCGCGGGTGAAGGTGCGCTACCGCGACATCGAAGGCGCCAGGAAGGAAGTGGAGGGCGAAGGGCTGCTCGCCGCCTGCCTGCAGCACGAGATCGACCACCTCGACGGGGTGCTCTTCGTCGACTACCTCAGCGCGTTGAAGCGGAACATGCTGCTGCGGAAGCTCGCGAAGGAGCTGAAGGCGAAGCAGCGGGACTGACGGGGAGGGCGCCGCCCTCCCCGGACCCCACCCGCCAAAGGCCGAAAGGCCCTTGGAAACCGATACCGGAGTGCCGCCATGCGCATCGCCTTCATGGGCAGCCCGGATTTCGCGGTGCCCGCGCTGCGCGCGCTGCATGATGCGGGGCACGAGATCGCAGCGGTCTATTGCCAGCCGCCGCGGCCCGCCGGGCGCGGGCAGAAGGAGACGCCCTGCCCGGTGCATCGCGCGGCGCTGGAACTCGGGCTGCCGGTGCGCACGCCGACGCGGTTGAAGCGCGACGCGGCGCAGCATGAAGCCTTCGCGTCGCTCGACCTCGATGCGGCGGTCGTCGCGGCCTACGGGCTGATCCTGCCGAGGGCGATGCTCGACGCGCCCCGGCGCGGCTGCCTCAACATCCACGCCTCCCTGCTGCCGCGCTGGCGCGGCGCGGCGCCGATCCACGCGGCGATCCTTGCCGGGGACGCCGAAAGCGGCATCACCATCATGCGCATGGAGGAAGGCCTCGACACCGGCCCCATGCTGCTGAGGGAGGCCGTTCCGATCGGCCCGGACACCACGGTGCAGGCGCTGCACGATGCGCTGGCCGGCATCGGCGCGCGGCTGGTCCTGCGTGCCCTCGCCGAGGACCCCAGTCCGGTCCCGCAGCCGGAGGAGGGCGTGACCTACGCCCCGAAGCTCACCAAGGAAGACGGACGCCTCGACTGGTCGCAGGACGCCGCGGCGCTGGAACGCCGCGTCCGCGCCCTGAACCCCTGGCCCGGCACCTTCTTCACCCTCGCCGGCGAGCAGATCCGCGTCCTCGCCGCGCGGGTCGAACCCGGCGGCGGCACGCCGGGCATGGTGCTGGACGATGCCGCCCTGGTCGCCTGCGGCACCGGCGCGCTGCGCCTGGCGCGCCTGCAGCGCCCCGGCCGCGCGGCGATGGATGCCGACGCCTTCCTGCGCGGCTTCGCCCTGCCGCGCGGGGCGGTCCTCGGCTGATGCCCTCCTACGCCCTCCTGGTCGAATACGATGGCGCGCCCTTCGTCGGCTGGCAGCGGCAGGAGGCGGGGCTCTCGGTCCAGCAGGTGCTGGAGGAGGCCGCGGCGCGGCTGAACGGCGGCGAGGTTCCGGTCCTGGCCGCCGCCGGCCGCACCGATGCCGGCGTGCAT
This sequence comes from Pseudomonadota bacterium, assembly GCA_023424475.1. Lineage (GTDB taxonomy): Bacteria > Pseudomonadota > Alphaproteobacteria > Acetobacterales > Acetobacteraceae > Neoroseomonas. The sequence goes on along the minus strand of JAFADX010000253.1, from coordinate 673 downwards.
GCCGAAGGCCAGGTCGCGCAGGTGACGCTCGCCGCCGGGCTGCCGCCCGAGCGGGTGCGGGAGGCGCTGAACTTCCACACCCGGCCCCACCCCGTCGCGATCCTCGGCGCCGCGCTGGCGCCCGCGGACTGGTCCGCGCGCTTCTCGGCGACCGGGCGCGCCTATCGCTACCGCATCCTGAACCGCCGGGCGCGCCCGGCGCTCGACCTCGGGCGCGTCTGGCACATCCAGAAGCGGCTCGATGCGGGCGCGATGCACGAAGCGGCGCAAGGCCTCCTCGGCCGGCACGACTTCTCCGCCTATCGCGCGGCCGCCTGCCAGGCGAAGTCCGCGCTGCGCACGCTCGACCGGCTGGACGTCGCACGCCTGGGCGAGGAGATCGTGATCACCGCCGAGGCACGATCCTTCCTCCATCACCAGGTCCGCAACATGGTCGGCACGCTGGCCGAGGTCGGCCTCGGCAAGCGGCCCGTCTCCTGGCCCCGCTCGGTCCTCGACGGCCATGACCGCACGCGGGCGGGCCAGACGGCACCGGCGGAGGGCCTGGTGCTGACGGGCGTGCGCTACCCGGACCCGATCCCCTGGGCCTGATGGAGCAGATCTTGATCAGGTGGAATCACCTGATCAAGATCTGCTCCAGAGCTCTTTTCGATCAGACGGCACCGGCCCGCAC
>JAFADX010000204.1 GCA_023424475.1 Pseudomonadota bacterium | reverse complement strand
CAGCAAGCTCAAACAGTTCCGCCGCGTCGCGACGCGATACGAGAAGACCGCCAGGAACTACCTCAGCATCGTCACCCTCGCCGCCACCATCCTGTGGTTGAGATAACTGTCCACACGGCCTAGGGCGCGCCGGCGGCGCGGATGAAGGCGGCCGCGCGCTCCGCCACCAGCATCACCGCCGGCTGGATATTGGGCGTCGGGATCAACGGGAAGGCGGAGGCATCCGCGACGCGCAGCCCCGCGACGCCGCGCACCCGCAGCTCGGGGTCGAGCACCGCCATCGGGTCCGTGCCCATTTTCGCCGTGCCGCAGGGGTGGAACACGGTGCCGGCGGTCGCGCGGATGTTCTCGAGGATCGCCTCGTCGCTCGTCGCCTCGGGCCCCGGCCGCAATTCCTCCTCGATCAGCGCGGCAAGCGGCGCCTGCGCGGCCACCTTCCGCCCGAGCCGTGCCGCCCCCAGCATCACGCGGATGTCGTTCGGATGGTCGAGGTAGTTGGCGCGGATGCCCGGCTTCTCCCGGATGTCGGGCGACTTCAGGAAGACCTCGCCGCGGCTGTCCGGCCGGCAGGCGCCGTAGTTGAACATGAAGCCCGGGAAGTCGTGCAGGCCCTTCTCATAGGCGAAGGTGGAGAAGTTGACGAAGAGGAACTGGATCTCCGCCTCTTCCGCCCCCGGCGTGACGCGCGCGAAGGCATTGGCCTCGCCCGCGCCGATCGACAGCGGCCCGGTGCGCGAAAGCAGGTAGTCGAGGCCCATCTTCGCCTGGCGGAGCGGGGACTGCATGATCTCGTTCAGCGTGCCGCAGGGCTTCGAGCGGTAGATGAACTTCGCGATCAGATGGTCCTGCAGGTTCTTCCCCACGCCGGGGCTATGATGCACCAGCGGGATGCCCAGGGCCTGCAGCGCCGCCCCCTCCCCGATGCCCGACAGCATCAGCAGCTTCGGCGTCTCGATCGCGCCGGCCGAGCAGACGATCTCGCGCGCGGCGCGGAAGGTGACGGGCTGGCCTCCCTGGATCGCCTCCACCGCGACCGCGCGGCCGCCCTCGACCAGGATGCGGGTGGCGAGCACGCCGGTTTCGACGCGCAGGTTGCCGCGCGCCATGGCAGGGCGGAGGTATTCCTTGGCAGTCGAGGAGCGTCGCCCGCCATTCACGTTCAGCTGGACCGGGCCGGCGCCGTCGATCGGCGTGCCGTCGTTCCAGTCGCGGTTGCGCGGCAGGCCGGCGGCGATGCAGGCCTCGATGAAGGCGGATGCGGCCGGGGCCAGCTTCCGGGGCTCGCGCACATGGATTGCGCCCTCGCTGCCGCGGGCGGGATCCGGCGCGCCATCCCAGTGCTCGATGCGGCGGAAGACCGGCGCGACCTCCTCATGCGACCATCCGCGGGCGCCGGCCTGGGCCCAGCGGTCGAAGTCGTTCGGGCTGCCGCGCAGGAAGACCAGGCCGTTCACGCTGCCGGACCCGCCCAGGACCCGGCCGCGCGGCCAGTGGATGCGGCGGTCCTTCAGGTTCGGCTCCGGCTCGGTCTCGTAGCGCCAGTCGTATTTCCCGCTGCCGTAGAGCTTCGCGTAGCCGGCGGGCAGGCCGATCCAGATGTCGCGGTCCGGCGGTCCCGCCTCGAGCAGCAGGACGCGGCAGCCAGCATCCTCCGACAGGCGCGCGGCGAGGATGCATCCCGCGGAACCGCCGCCGACGATGACGATGTCGGCACTGTGAGCCGCGCTCACGGCGCGGTCCGCGCGCTGGCGGCCGGGCGGCGGAAGTTCATGCTGGGCGTTTCCCGCGGTGGTCGTGACTGCCGTGCAGGGAAGCGCCGAACGCTGCCCGGGGCAAGCCGCCCTCAGCCGGTCGCGCTGCCGGCCAGCAGGTTCACCGCGACGCCGATGATCGCCGCGTTGAAGGCGAAGGAGGCGAGCGCATGGACCAGCACCATCCGCCGCATGGAGGGCGAGGAGGTGGTGACGTCCGAAACCTGCGCCGTCATGCCGATGGTGAAGGCGAAGTAGAGGAACTCCGGCCCATCGGGCCGCCTGCCGCCCGGAAACGCGAGGCCGCCATCCGCGAGCCAGTAGGCATGCGCATAATGCGCCGCGAAGATCACCTGCAGATAGGCCCAGGACAGCACCATCGTCGCGATGCCGAGGCTGAGCGAATGGCCCCCGCGCGGCGCGCCGCCGATCTCGCTGATGACGCCCATCAGGGCCGCGAGCGCCGCGGCGAGGGTCGCGACGAGCATCGTCCAGGCGCTGTCCTGCAGCGGCGCGGCGTGCCGGCGCATCGCCTCGGGCGTGGTGACGAGCAGATGCCGGAGCAGCAGCACCCCATGGACCCCCGCGCCCACGCACCAGCCGAGCAGCACGGCGGCACGCAGGGACAAGCCCAGAGCGAACCATGCGGCGCCTGCCACCGCCACGAGCACGGCAATCGCCGCCAGCAGCGTGGGCCGGCGGCGCAGCCGGAAGCGCATCAGGCCGCCAGGGCGCGCGCGAAGACGGCCGGATCGACGTTGCCGCCGCTGATCACCACGGCGATCACGCCGCCGCGGGCGGCCACCTTGCCGGCCAGCACCGCGGCGAGCGCCACGGCCCCGCCGGGCTCCGCCACCACCTTCAGGTGCTCGAATGCGAAGCGCATGGCCCGGAAGACCTCGGCCTCGGTCACCACGATGCCGCCGGCGAGATGCCGATGATTGATCGGGAAGGTCAGCGCGCCGGGCTGCTTCGACAGCAGCGAATCGCACAGCCCGCTGCCGGGGACTTCGTTGGCCACGCGCCGCCCGGCCTCGAGCGAGCGCCGCGTGTCGTCCCAGCCCTCCGGCTCGACGGCATAGGCCTCGGCCCGGGGTGCCAGGGCCTCGAGCGCCAGGACGCAGCCCGCCGTCAGCCCGCCGCCGCCGGTGCAGACGGCGAAGGCATCCGGCACGAATCCCGCCGCGGCCGCATCCTCCAGCAGTTCGAGCGCCGTGGTCCCCTGCCCGGCAATGACATGCGGGTGATCGAAGGGGGGAATGAGCGTGGCCTGGCGCTCCGCCGCGAGGGTTTCTGCCAGGGCGTCGCGATCGACGCCGTGGCGGTCGAAGGCGACGATCTCCGCACCCCAGCGCCGCGTCGCCTCGACCTTGATGGCAGGGGCGTCGGAGGGCATGGCGATGGTCGCCCGCATGCCCAGCATGTGGGCCGCCGCCGCGCAGGCCTGGCCGTGATTGCCCGAGGAATGCGTCACGATCCCGCCGCGCCGGGCCTCGGGGTCCAGCAGCAGAGCGGCGTTGGTGGCGCCGCGCAGCTTGAAGGATCCGGTCCTCTGCAGCGGCTCGGGCTTCACCAGCACCGTGGCGCCCGCGACCTGGTCGAGCAGCGGGTGCCGCAGCAGGGGGGTGCGCACGATGCGCCCGGCGAGGCGGGCTGCCGCCGCCCGGACATCCTCGAAGTCGGGCATCGTCTCGCTCATGCGGCGGCCTTCCTGACGAAGCGCCGCGGATCGCAGAGCGGCACCGCGGCGGCAAGGGAACCCGGATCGGTGCCGGCGACCAGCGCGGCGAGCAGCCTTCCCGCGGCCGGCGCCGTCTGCATGCCGTAGCCGCCCTGCCCGACCATCCAGAAGAAGCCGCTCTCCTCCCCCTCGCCGATCGCGAGGCCGCGATCGGGCGTGAAGGTGCGCAGGCCGGCCCAGCGATGCTCGACGCGGGCCACCGGAATGTCGAGTGCCTGCTGCATGCGGTCGATGGCGATGGCGACGTCGAGCTCGTCGGGCTGCGCGTCGCAGGGCTCGCTGTCGGTCTCGTCGGCGGGGCTGACCATCAGCTTCCGCCGCGCCTCGGCACGCACGTACCAGGTGTGCCCGGCATCGCCGAACAGTGGCCAGCCGGCGCAATCGTAGGGCCCCGGGTCGATGATGCAGGCGGTGCGCCGCTTCGGCAGCAGGCCGATGGGCGGGACGCCGGCGATGCGCGCGACCTCGTCGCCCCAGGCGCCGGCGGCATTGACGACGACCGGGGCGCGATAGACCTCCCCGCCGGCGGTCTCGACATGCCAGGCGCCGCCCTCGCGGCGGATCCGTCCGGCACGGCTGCGCAGCGCGAGGACACCGCCCGCCCCACGCGCCTGGCGCAGGAATCCCTGGTGCATCGCGGCGACGTCGATGTCGAAGCAGTCGGCCTCGACCGCCGCCATGGCGGCGTAGTCCGCGCGCAGCGCCGGAACCATGGCGCGGACCTCCGCGACGGGGAGTTCCACCATGTCGTCGCCGCCCGCGATCATCTCGCGCAGATGCCCGGCCTGGTCCGCGGGCGCGAGGTGCACGACCGGCCGGGCATGCATCAGCGGCGCCGCCGCGAAGCCGGCGGGCGGCGCCTCGAAGAAGGCGCGGGAGGCCGCGGTCAGGATGCGTGCGTCGGGGCTGCCGTAGTTGCGGATCCAGATCGCGGCGGAGCGGCCCGTGGCATGGTAGCCGGCGCTGTCCTCGGATTCGACGATCGCCACGCGATGCGTGCCTGAAAGGTGGGCAGCCGCCGTCGCGCCGGCGATCCCGGCGCCGATGACGATGGCATCGAAGGTGTGGATTTCCATGCGCGAAACCTGCCTCCGGCCCGGATGGCGGGCAAGTGGATAGGATGAAACGTGAACCCGGTTGCCATGCCCGTTTCGACCTGACTAACTTGCCGGTTACCGACAAGCGGGCCCGCTACCCGAGGCCCGCCCGGGGAGAGAACGGAAGGGAAAGCATGTCCAAGCACGGGATCACCCGGCGCAATATGCTGCGCAATGGGGCTGGAGTTCTGGCGGCAACGGCTGTGGGCGCGCCCATGGTCCATGCGCAGGGGACCGGCGGCACGCTGAAATGCGGCTTCTGGGACCACTGGGTGCCCGCCGGCAACGGCATCATGCGCGAGCTCTGCCAGGAATGGGGCCAGCGCAACCGCGTGGATGTGCAGGTCGAGTTCATCACCTCGGTGGGCAACCAGAACCTGCTGACGATCAACGCCCAGGCGCAGTCGCGCAGCGGCCATGACATCCTCTCGTTCCCCACCTGGGAACCGGCGGCGAAGTACGACCTGCTCGAGCCCATGGACGACGTCATGGGACGGCTGATCCAGAAGTACGGCGCGGTCACGCCCGCCGCCGAATACCTGGGCAAGGTCCGGGGCAAGTGGGCAGCCGTTCCGGCGGTTTCGGGCACGCAGCTCAAACCCTCCTGCACGCGCTTCGACCTGCTGAAGCAGCATGCCGGGATCGACATCCGCGCGATGTGGCCGAACAAGCCGGAGCGCGGCCCCGGAGCCGACGGCTGGACCTGGGATGCCTTCGCCGCGGCGGCGGAGAAGTGCAAGGCGGCCGGCGTGCCCTTCGGCCTGCCGATGGGCCAGTTCACCGACGCCGTCGACTGGGTCGGCGGCCTGCTCGCCTCCTATGGCGCGCACATGATGGACGAGCGCGGCAACCCGACGATCCGCAACAACGCCAAGCTCCGCCAGGCTGTCGAGATGCTGGTGCGCATCGCGCGCGCGCTGCCGGACGACGTCTGGGCATGGGACGACGCCTCGAACAACCGAGCGCTCATCTCCGGCCGCTCGGCGCTCATCTTCAACCCGCCTTCCGCCTGGGCGGTGGCGAAGCGCGACCAGCCGCAGGTCGCCGAGAACTGCTGGTACGCGCCTTGCCCGTCCGGGCCCGAGGGGCGCTACGTCGGCTATCTCCCGTATTTCTGGGGCATCTGGTCGTTCAGCCGCGCGAAATCGGCGGCGAAGGGGCTCATCGAGTTCCTCTCCGAACGCCCGCAGGCCGAGAAGCAGACGACGACGAGCAGCGGCTACGACATCCCGCCGTTCCTCTCGATGTCCGACTTCAAGATCTGGGAGACCGAAGGTCCGCCGGCCGGCTTCGCGTACAACTATCCGGTGAAGCCGCATCAGAATCAGTCGACCAGCGTCGCCTTCGCGCCCGCGCCGGCCGAGTTCGCGGTCCAGGCCTACAACAACGGCCTGAACACCAAGCTCATCGCCCGCATCGTGCAGGGTGGCGAGACCGTCGACCAGGCCATGGGCTGGGTCGAGCGCGAGCTGACCACGATCCGCCGCGGCGGCTGACACCCAGCGGATGTCCGGGTGCGGGCGGGCGGGCACAAGCCGTCCGCCCGGCCCCTGTTAGGTACGGGAGGTTTCAATGGCAGCCGATGGAACGGTGGCCGTGAGTGGAACGGCGGCAACTTCGTCGGGCCGGGCGAATACATTGCAGCGCTTCGCACGGCGCCGGTCGACGATTGCCTTCCTGATGACGCTGCCGCTGCTCGTCGTCGTCGTGGGGCTGGTCGGCTACCCGGCCCTCTACGGCATCTACCTGTCGACGCTGAACCGGCGGATGACGTCCTTCATGGAGGGCGACTGGCTGCCGACCGGCCTCGGCAATTTCGAGATCCTGTTCGGATCCGACACCTTCTGGATGGTGGTCTGGCAGTCCTGCATCTTCGCCATCACGGCGGTGATCCTGAAGGCGATGATCGGCTTCTGGCTGGCGCACATGCTGCACCACATCCCGGCCAAGGGCCAGCGCAAGTGGCGCGGCATGCTGCTGGTGCCCTGGGTCATCCCGCCGGCGCTCTCGACGCTCGGCTGGTGGTGGATGTTCGACCCCTCCTATTCCTCGATCAACTGGGTCCTGAACATCTTCGCGGTGCCGCCCGTCCCGTGGCTCGGCGAGCCCTGGTGGGCGCGGGCCTCGGTCATCATCGTCAACGTCTGGTACGGCACGCCGTTCTTCATGATCATGTACCTCGCCGCGCTGAAGAGCGTGCCCGAGCAGCTCTATGAGGCCGCGGCAATCGACGGTGCGACGAGCTGGCAGCGGCTGCGCTACGTGACGCTGCCGATGATGGCCAACATCATCTCGATCACCGTGCTGTTCAGCCTGATCGTCACCTTCGCCAACTACGACATCGTCCGCGTGCTGACGAACGGTGGGCCGCGCGACCTGACGCACGTCTTCGCCTCCTACGCCTTCCAGGTCGGCATCCTCTCGAGCAACATCCCGCGCGGCGCGGCGGTCTCGCTCTTCATGTTCCCGATCCTGGCCGTGTGCGCCTTCTTCGTCCTGCGCAGCGTGACCCGCCGCAACAAGGAGCAGATGTGATGTCGGCGACCGCAGCCAACCGGGACACGCCCGGGATCTACCAGAAGGCGGGCAGCCTGCGCGCGGAACGCCGCTGGGCCATGTGGACGGCCTATGCCTCGCTCATCGTCGCCGCGGTGATCTTCCTCGCGCCGCCCGTCTACATGCTGCTGACGAGCCTCAAGACCAATGCGGAGATCTCGGACCTCTCGCTCAATCCCTGGCTCATCCGCCGGCCGACGCTCGAGAACTACGCCGAGATCCTGGGCCGGCCGGTCTTCATCCGCTTCTTCGTCAACAGCGTGATCGTCACCACCTGCGTGGTGGCGCTCACGATGGTCATCTCGGTCCTCGCGGCCTTCGCGCTCGCGCGGATGCGCTTCTGGGGCAGCCAGGTGCTGGCGACCGGCGTGTTCCTCACCTACCTCGTGCCCGATACGCTGCTCTTCATCCCGCTCTACCAAATCGTCGGCGGGCTCGGGCTGCTCAACTCGGTATGGGGGCTGGTGCTGGTCTACCCGACGCTGACCGTGCCCTTCTGCACCTGGATCATGATCGGCTATTTCGCCTCCATCCCGAAGGAGCTGGACGAGGCGGCGCTGATCGACGGCGCGACCTGGGCCCAGATGCTGCTGAAGATCTTCGTGCCCGTCGCGCTGCCCGGCATCATCGCGGCGACGATCTTCGCCTTCACCGTCTCCTGGGCGGCCTTCGTCTATCCGACGGCCTTCGTGACGACGGCGGAGGAGATGCCGCTGACCATCGGCGTCGTGTCCCAGCTGGTGCGCGGCGACACCTTCGCCTGGGGTCAGATCATGGCGGGCGCGCTGATGGCGGCACTGCCGCCTGTCATCATCTACGCCTTCCTCATGGACTACTACATTGCCGGGCTGACCGCCGGCGCCACCAAAGGTTGAGGACCACACATGGCCCAGGTTTCGCTTCGCAGGATCATCAAGGCCTATGAAGGCGGCGTGCAGGCGGTCAAGGGCATCGAGCTCGAGATCGACGACCATGAGTTCGTCGTGCTGGTCGGGCCGTCCGGCTGCGGCAAGTCCACGACGCTTCGCATGATCGCGGGGCTGGAGGAGATCACCGACGGCGAGATCGCGATCGGCGGCACCGTCGTGAACGACATCCCGCCGCGCGACCGCGACATCGCGATGGTGTTCCAGAACTACGCGCTCTATCCGCACATGAGCGTCTACGACAACATGGCCTTCGGCCTCACGCTCAGGAAGTTCCCGAAGGCCGAGATCGACAAACGGGTGAAGGAGGCGGCGCGCATCCTCGACATCACGCTGCTGCTCGACCGCAAGCCCAAGGCCCTTTCGGGCGGCCAGCGGCAGCGCGTCGCGATGGGCCGCGCCATCGTGCGCGACCCGAAGGTGTTCCTCTTCGACGAGCCTCTCTCGAACCTCGACGCCAAGCTGCGCGTGCAGATGCGCACCGAGATCAAGAAGGTCCACCAGACGGTGCGCACCACCACGATCTACGTGACGCACGACCAGGTCGAGGCGATGACGCTGGCCGACCGCGTGGTGGTGATGAACCACGGCGTGATCGAGCAGGTCGGTCCGCCGCAGGAGCTCTATCACCATCCGGCGACGAAGTTCGTCGCCGGCTTCATCGGCAGCCCGGCGATGAACTTCCTCCCGGCGAAGCTCGATGAAGCCTCCGGCGCGCTGAAGGTCGTCCTGCCGGACGGCACGGCCCTCGCGATCCCGGAATCGCGGACCGCGCGCTACCGCCCCCATGCCGGCAAGCAGGTATTGTTCGGGATCCGGCCGGAACACCTGACCGACGACAAGACGATGGACAAGCAGAACCTCGCCCCGCTCAGCCTGACGCCCGAGGTCATCGAGCCGATGGGCATGGAGACCCTGGCGCATTTCCGCTTCCACGGCGCCGAGATCACCGCCCGCCTCGACCCCTCGACCCCGGCCGAGGTGAACAAGCCCCTGGCGCTGATCGCGCATATGGATCAGATGCACATCATCGATGCATCCAACGACAAGGTCATCTGAATGAAACGTCTGGAAGGCAAGTCCGCCTGGGTCACCGGGGCGGGCAGCGGCATCGGCCGCGCCATCGCCATCGCCTTCGCGCAGGAGGGGGCGAAGGTCGCCCTCACCGGCCGCCGCGTCGCACCGCTCGAGGAGACGGCGCGGATGATCGGCGCGGGCGCCATCGTCGTCCCGGCCGACCTGACGGACGACAAGCAGGTCGCCGCCGCGCTCGCCAAGGTGGAAGCGGGCATCGGCGGCCCCGACATCCTGGTCAACAACGCCGGGGTGAACCTGCCCGGGCGCTACCTGCACCAGCTCACGCCGGAGGCGATCCACACGCTGGTGGACGGCAACCTGACCGCGCCCTTCCTCACCTCGGTCGCGGTGCTGCCGGGCATGCGCAAGCGCGGCGGCGGGCACCTGATCCAGATCGCCTCCATGGCCGGCAAGGGCATCTCCTTCCTCTCCGGGCCCGGCTACATCGCGGCCAAGCACGGCTTCGTCGCGCTCTCCCAGGCGATCAACCTGGAGAACGGGATCCACAACATCCGCTCCTGCTGCATCTGCCCCGGCGAGGTCGCGACCGACATCCTCAAGAACCGGCCCGAACCGGTGCCGGCCGAGGACATCGAGCGCCTGCTCCAGCCCGAGGACCTCGCCGCCATGGCGGTCTTCGTCGCGACCATGCCGCCACGCGCCAACATCACCGAGATGCTGGTGACGCCGACCTACATGCGCCTCGTCGCCCCGCAGGCGAAGAAGGTCGCCGCGATGTAGCGCCCCTCAGGGGCCTCTCGGAAGCGCGCCGCGCGGCGCGTTTCCATGCCCGGCAGTGGGGCGTTTCCGAACGGCCCTCAGGCGGGGAGCGCCACGCGCACCTCGCCGACCGGGTTGCCGTTGCTGTCGCGGATCTCGCCCTCGATCCGCGACGCTACCGCCTCGGCGGCATCGAGCAGGCCGAGGCGGCCGAGGATGGTGGCGAAGACCCCCATCTTGGCGCGCGAAGGGCCGTCGGCGAGCTTCACCGCGATGCCGAGGCCGCGATCGGGCACGAAACCCACCACATAGCCCTCCGCCCCGCTTTTCAGCAGCACGCGGCCCTGGGTCGCGCGCACGATCTCGCCGGTCGAGGAGCCGCGCCCGGAGAGATGGTCGGGATAGGCGCGGATCGCCGATTGCAGCCGCAGGATCGCGGTCCGGCGCGCCTCGGTGGAAACCTTCGCCGCCGCCCAGCGCGCCGCCGCCTTGGCCATGAGCTCCATCGGCATCGCCAGCGCGGGCAGGCCGCAGCCGTCCACGCCCCGCGGCAATGCCGCCGCATCCTCGCCCAGCAGTTCCGAGAAGGCTTCAAGGAAGAGGCGCTGGGCCGGATGGCCCGGGCCGTCGTAGCCCGCGACCGGCGCACCGATGTGCTTCGACAAGGTCAGGAAGCCGCAATGCTTGCCGGAGCAGTTGTGGAAGACGCGCGAACGGTCCCCGCCGGCGCGCCAGACCGCCGCCTGGTCGGCCTGGCTGCGCGGCATGTCCGGGCCGCAGACCAGGGCACCCTCGTTCAGCCCCAGGCGGTCGAGCCAGCCGCGCACCAGCGCCACCTGGAAATCCTCCGCGCTGTGGGAGGCGCAGGCGAGGGCGAGGTGTTCCTCGCTCAGCCCCGCCGCATCCGCGGCGCCGCTCTCGACCAGCGGGATCGCCTGGAAGGGCTTGAGGGAGGAGCGCGGGAAGGTGACGAAGGCGGGGTCGCCCCACGCGAGCAGCACCCGCCCCTCGGCATCCGCCACCACGGCGCAGCCCTGATGGAGGCTTTCGAGGAGGCCGCCGCGGCGGATCTCGGCCATCGGCACGAAGGGGGTCGTCATCGCATGGTCTCCGGCATCGGGATGGCATCGGTGCCGGGCCTGCCCTCGAGCACCGTGTCGAAAAGCCTCTCCTGCCGTGGCAGGCAGATGGCGTGCAGGTCGAATCGTTCGAGCATGGTGCGCCGCGCCGCCTGGCGCAGCGGCACGTAGCGGTCGGGATGGGTCAGCGCATCGACCACGGCCTCGGCCATGCGCTGATGGTCGAAGAAGGGCAGCAGCAGCCCGTTCTCCTCATGGCGCACGAACTCGGCGAGCGGCGGCGTGCCGGAACCGATGATCAGCGCCTCGCAGCCCATCGCCTCGACCAGCGACCAGGAGAGGACGAAGGGATAGGTGTAGTAGACATGCGCCGCCGAGGCGCGGAACAGCGCCACCAGCCCCTCGTGCGGGATGCGCCCGGTGAAATGGACGCGCGACATGTCGAGACGCTCGCCCACCTCCTCCAGCATGACCGCCTTCCAGCTTCGTCCGTCCGGCGGCATGCGGCCATAGCCGCGCTCCTCCCCGCCCACGATCACCGCATGGGCCTGCGGGCGGCGCGCCAGGATCTCGGGCAGCGCGCGCATGAAGACGTCGAAGCCGCGATAGGGTTCGAGGTTGCGCGAGACGAAGGTGACGATGTCCTGCCCCTTCGACACGAAGGTTCCATCCGGCAGCCGGACGCTGCTCGCCCCCACGGGCGTCGCGAAGGCGGCGTCCACGCCCTCATGCACGACCGAGGTCATCTCCCGCACGTGGCGCGGGTAGCGGCTGCGCTGCCAGATCGTGGGCGACTGGCACCAGTCGGCCGATTCCAGCGACTGCAACTGGGTCATGTTCAGCGTGCGGACGCGCGCCATCTCGTCGATGGTCACCTCATGCGCCGGATCGAAGCCGACGTCGCCGCCCGAGGCGCGATAGTAGAATTCGCAGTAATGGACGATCCGCGCATCCGGCAGCACGTCGCGCAGGTAGAGCCCCTCGCCCCAGCCCGGATGGCAATAGACGATGTCGGGCACGAAGCCGCGCTTCTTGAGCGATATGACGGAGCGCACGACGTTCTGGCCCCGCCGCACCGCGCCCTCGACGGCGCGGAGGTAGCGATGGGTCTTCTCTCCCGGCGGGTCGGGCGCCGGGTAGCGCAGGTGCGTCACGCCGGGCGGCGACACGTTCTCGCGCTCGCCGAGGCCCACGACGCGCGCCCCCTTCCGCCTGGCGATCATCGGCGCAAGGTGCCGCCACTGGCCCGGAAAGTTCTGGTGGATGAACAAGGCCTGGACCACGCGGACCCTCTCCCCTGCCGGCCGACGACCGCTTGATGCCGCCATTCGGCAGGCACGGCAACCGCGGCGGCTGGCCGGCGGCGCGCCACGGGGCCAGGATGCCCCGACATCGCGGAAGGCAATCGACCATGGGTTTCGACTTCACGGGCAGGCGCGTGCTGGTGGCAGGCGGCAGCCGGGGCATCGGGCGGGCGATCGCGCTCGGCTTCGCAAGGGCGGGCGCACAGGTTTCCGCCTGCGCGCGCGGCGCGGCGGACCTGGCGGCCCTGCAGGCGGAAGGGGTCGCGCATGCGAAGCCGACCGACCTCGCCGAGGCGGCACAGGTCGCGGCCTGGGTCCAGGAGGCCGCGGCAGCGCTCGGCGGCATCGACGTGCTGGTGAACAACGCCTCCGGCTTCGGCGCGCCGGATACGGAGGAAGCCTGGAAGCGCGGCCTCGACATCGACGTGATGGCGACCGTCCGCGCGACCCATGCGGCCCTGCCCCATCTGCGCGAATCGAAGGGCTGCATCGTCAACACCACCTCGATCTCGGGCTTCGCGCCGTCGGTGCGCTCGCCGGCCTATGCGGCGGTGAAGGCGCTGGTGATCAACTACACGGCGTCCCAGGCGGCGATGTATGCGAAGGACGGCATCCGGGTGAACGCGGTCGCCCCCGGCTCGATCGAATTCCCCGGCGGCAGCTGGGAGAAGCGACGGACGGACGATCCGGCACTCTACAACCGCATCCACGCGAGCATCCCCTTCGGTCGCCTCGGCGAGCCGGACGAGGTCGCGGACGTCGCGCTCTTCCTGGCCTCTCCGCTCGCGCGCTGGGTGACGGGGCAGACCATCGTCGTCGATGGCGGCCAGATGCTGGGCTGACGGGCTCCGCCGCGAAACATTTCCTCGACCCGCCACGGCGCCGGCGCCACGATATCGCGTCGGGACAGGGAGCAGGCCATGGCCAGGTTCGGCATCGCGCTTATGTTGGGGTTGATCGCGCTCCAGGCGCGCCCCGCCGAGGCGCAGCAGCTCGATCCGCAGGTTGCCGGTCCGCTCATGCAGCTGATGCAGGCGGCCGGTGCCCGATGCCAGATGGGCAACCCGCAGGCCTGCGCCCTGGTGCCGCAGCTGCAGCAGGCCGGCAACGAGCTCGCCCAGGCGCAGTTCGCCTGCCAGCAGGGCAATCCGCAGGCCTGCCAGGCTTTCCAGATGGGCGCGCAGCAGGTCATGGTCGCCTGGCAGCAGAATTTCGGCGGCATGCAGTCGGGCCAGGGCTATTCGCCGCAGCAGCAGGCGTTCGACCACCAGCAGCGCATGCAGCAACAGCAGATGATGTTCCAGCAGCAACAGCAGCAATACCAGCAGCAGCAGCGCGCGAACGACCTGCAGCACCAGCGCTTCATGGACCAGCTGCGGCGGTAGTCAGCCGGCTTCCAGCAGCCGCTTCAGCCTGGCGAGGTCCGCCGCGACCATGCCCGCATCGCGTTCGAAATCGGCCTCCGACATGGAAGGCTGCCGGAACAGGGTGAACATCACCTCGGCACCGCCACCGTTGGGAACGACGCGCATCGGTATCCTCACCTCGGCGCCGTCGGGCAAGGTCACGGCATGGTCCAGGACGCCGAAGGCATTGGGCGGCGCGAACCACAGGCGGAGCCGGCCCATGGGCGTGTCCACCACCCAGGCCTCGCCCTGCCGAGCCACCCCGCGGCCGAGGCCGGCCGCCCACCGCGGCAGGTTCTCCGGCTGCGACGCGAAGGCATAGACCGCATCGGCATCGCGTTCGATGCGCACGGTCAGGGTGCGGCTTTCGCGCGTCGTCATCATTCCTCCCCTGGCCCGGCGCGGCGCAGGCGCTTGGTCGCGCCGCGCCGGGTCTTGGATTCCAGGCGGCGCTTCTGCGAACCCAGGGTCGGCTTCGTCGCCTTGCGCGGCGGCGGAGGCGGCATGGCGGCCTCGCGGATCAGCGCCAGCAGCCGGTCCAGCGCGTCCTCCCGATTGCGTTCGCGGGTCCGATGGCGCTGGGCGGTGATGACCAGCACCCCCTCCTTCGTCATCCGCCGGCCCGCCAGCTTGGCGAGCCTCGCCTTCACCGCATCGGACAGGTTCGGCGAGGCCATGGCGGCGAAACGCAGCTGCACCGCCGTCTCCAGCTTGTTGACGTTCTGGCCGCCGGGGCCGGAAGCGCGGAGGAAGTCCTCCGCGATTTCGGACTCGTCGATCGCGATGCGGCCGGTCACCCGGATCATGGCGCGGGGAGATGCCCGGCCGGCATCTCGTCCTTCAGCACGACGCCGGTCGCGCCCCGGCCCTGCGCCGCCCGCAGCAGCCAGGCGGCCTTGGCCGCCGCTTCGTCATAGGTCAGCCCGCCGGGACGGACATTGCTGATGCAGTTGCGCTCCGCATCCGTGCGCCCGCGCCGCGGCGCCCAGGTGATGTAGAGGCCGAGGCTGTCGGTGGCCGACAATCCCGGCCGTTCGCCGATCAGCACCACCACCGCAGCGGCGCCGACCGCCTCGCCGACCTCGTCGCCCAGTGCCACGCGCGCCTGTTCCGCGATCACCACCGGCCCCGGCGGCAATGCGAGTGCCGGTGCCAGCCGTTCCAGCACGCCCGGCGCATGGCGCTGCACGCCGATGGCGCAAAGCCCGTCGGCCACGACGAACACCACGCCGCCCGGTGCCGGCGGCAGCGCCGTGCCGGCCGCCAGCCGCCGCCCGAGATCCGGCCGCAGCAGATAGGCCCGCCGGTCCGGCGCCGCGCTGCGCACGCGCGCCACCGGCAAGCCGAGCGGCGCGACCGCCGCCTCCATCGCTGGCACATCCAGCGCCGACCACACCGCATCCCGCGCCCGCGCATGCGATTCCTGGAAGTCGAGATGCGCCGCCGTCGGCTGCGCCGTCCCCGCACGGCCAAGCCCGACGCGCGCAGCGGTGAAGCGGCGCAGATCGCGCCAGAGGGCGGGCGTGCTCACGTCAGGCCGATCAGCGCGGGGGAAAGCCGCGCGGGAATCCGCTCCGCGTCACTGCCGATACCCATGCGCGCAAGCCAGTCCTCGAATTCCGGCGCCGCCCGCTTGCCGAGCATCGCGCGCGCCGTCAGCCCGTCATGGAAGGAGGTCGACTGGTAGGCGAGCATCACGTCATCCGCCCCCGGCACGCCCATCACATAGGTCACGCCCGCGACCGCGAGACAGGTCAGCAGCGTGTCCATGTCGTCCTGGTCGGCCTCGGCGTGGTTCGTGTAGCAGACATCCACGCCCATCGGCAGGCCGAGCAGCTTGCCGCAGAAATGGTCCTCGAGCCCCGCACGGAGGATCTGCTTGCCGTCGAACAGATATTCCGGGCCGATGAAGCCGACGACGGTGTTCACCAGCAGCGGCGCGAATTCCCGTGCGACGGCATAGGCCCGTGCCTCGACGGTCTGCTGGTCGACGCCGTGATGCGCATCGGCGGACAGCGCGCTGCCCTGCCCGGTCTCGAAATACATCACGTTGTCGCCGAGCGTCCCCCGCTTCAGCGCCAGGGCCATCTCCCGCGCCTCCCGCAGCACGGGGAGCGACACGCCGAAGGAGGCATTCGCCGCCTCGGTCCCGCCGATCGACTGGAACACCAGATCGACCGGCGCGCCACGCTGCATCGCGAGCATGGTCGTCGTGACATGCGACAGCACGCAGGACTGCGTCGGGATGTCGAAGCGCTCGCGCACAGTGTCGAGCATATCGAGCACCCGCATCACCGCCTCGACATTGTCGGTGGCGGGGTTCACCCCGATCACCGCATCTCCCGCGCCCAGCAGCAGACCATCCAGCACGCCCGCCGCGATGCCGCGCGGGTCGTCGGTCGGGTGGTTCGGCTGCAGGCGGATCGACAGCCTCCCCGGCAGCCCGATCGTGTTGCGGAAGCGCGTGACCACGCGGCACTTCGCCGCGACCTGTATCAGGTCGGCGATGCGCATGATCTTGGAGACGGCCGCGGCCATCTCCGGCGTCAGGCCGGGCGCGAGCGCCGCGACCGCCGCCGCATCGGCCGCCAGCAGCCAGTCGCGGAAGCCGCCCACCGTGAGGCTCCGGACCGGCGCGAAGGCGGCGGCGTCGTGGCGGTCCAGGATCAGCCGCGTGACCTCGTCGGACTCGTAGGGGATCACCGCCTCGTTCAGGAAATGGGGCAGCGGCACATCCGCCAGGGCCCGCTGCGCCGCGATGCGCTCGGCCGCGCTCCCGGCCGCCACGCCGGCCAGCGCATCGCCCGAGCGCAGCGGCGTGGCGCGCGCCAGCAGCGTCCTCAGGTCCCCGAAGACGTAGCGCGTGCCGGCGATGTCCTGCGTGAAGCCCATGGCAGCCATGATGGCCCGGGGGTGGGCCACCTTGCCAGCCCATCGCCGCGGCCTAGGATGCGCGCCGGAAACTGCCGAGGAAGCCAATGGACGCCGACGCCATCGACAAGGCCCCCGATGCGGCCGCAGCCTGGCCGGACCAGATCTACGACCTGCTGAAGAAGCACGGGATCCGCCAGGTCTGCCTGGTGCCGGACGCCGGCCATTCGCGCCTGATCAAGCGCTGCCTTGCCGACAACGAGATCATCGTCACCACCCTGACCACCGAGGAAGAGGGCCTCGCCCTCATGCAGGGCGCCTGGCTCGGCGGGCACAAGGCGGTGCTGCTGATGCAGTCCTCGGGCGTGGGCAACTGCATCAACATGCTCTCGCTGTCCCACATCCATCGCTGCCCGATGCCGATGCTGGTGACGATGCGGGGCGACTTCGGCGAGTTCAATCCGGCCCAGATCCCGATGGGCAACGCGACCCAGGCCGTGCTGGAAGCCATGGGCACGCTGGTCAGGCGCGCCGATACGCCCGAGGACGTCGCGCCCACCGTGGACGCGACCATCCGCATGGCCTTCAACACCTTCCGCCCGACCGCGACGCTCATCGGCCAGCGCGTCATCGGTGCGAAGACCTTCGGCAAGGACTGAGACGATGCTCGCGGAATCCGGAAAGCTCGACCGTCGCGAGCTCACCCGCGTCCTGCTCGAGGATCGCGGGGAGATGGCGGTGATCGCCGGCCTCGGCGCGCCGGCCTGGGATATCACGGCGCTGGGCGACAACCCGCTGAACCTGCCGCTCTGGGGTGGCATGGGGGCGGCGGCGATGATCGGCCTCGGCCTGGCGCTGGCGCAGCCCAACCGCCGCGTGCTGGTGCTGACCGGCGACGGGGAGATGCTGATGGGCATCGGCGCACTGGCCACCATCGCGGTGAAGAAGCCGAAGAACCTCTCCATCGTGGTGCAGGACAACGAGCACTACGGCGAGACCGGCATGCAGGAAACGGCGACCAGGTACGGCGTCGACCTCGTCGCCATGGCCAGGGGTGCGGGCTTCCCGCAGACCATGTTCGTGACGAAGCCCGATGAGGTGCCCGCGCTCAAGGCCGCGATCCGCGCCGGCAACGGGCCTTTCTTCGCGGTGGCCAAGATCGATGCGACCAGCAAGAAGCTGGTCCTCCCTCCGCGCGACGGGGCCATCATCCAGGCACGGATGCGCGAGGCCATCCTCGGGCCGGAAGCGCACCACCAGCTGTGACACCGGAGGGGCGCCGCCCCGCCGGACCACCCCGCCAAAGGCCGAAAGGCCTTTGGAAACCAGATCGGGTTCCGGGGGCCTTTCGGCCCTCGGTGGGGGAGCACGAGGGGGCAAGGCCCCCTCGCGGAGCCACCCGCAGCCGGCGGAGACCGGCGCAGGGGACACACCCATAGGAAGCGTCATGCCGCATATCGTCTGCCTCCGGCCCCTGCACCCCGACGCCATGGAGCGCCTGCGCTCCGAGCCCGGCTACACCGTGACCATGCTGGACCCGGTCACGCCCGAGACCCTGCGCGAGCCGATGAAGACCGCCGAGGCGATCATCGTCCGCGCGACGAGGATCGACCGCGACTTCCTCGCCAATGCCCCGATGCTGCGCATCTGCGCCCGCCACGGCGTGGGCTACGACGCGGTCGACGTGGAAGCCCTGACCGAGCGTGGCATCCCGCTCACCGTGACTCCGGACGCCAATGCCGTCTCGGTCGCCGAGCACGCGATGATGCTCATGCTCACCACGGCGCGCCGGACCATCGACTACGACCGCAACACCAAAGCGCTGGACTGGGGGCCGAAGGCTTCGCTCCGGACGCTCGACCTCGCGGGCCTGACGGTGCTGGTGGTGGGCTTCGGCCGCATCGGCGGGCGGGTCGCGCGGCTCTGCGCCGCCTTCGGCATGGATGTGCTGGTGTATGATCCCTACATCCCGCAGAACACCATCAAGGGTGCGGGGTTCAAGCCGGTGAAGGTGCTGCATGAGGGTCTGGCCGCGGCCGACATCGTCACCACCCACTGCCCGTCCAACACCGAGACGCGCGGCATGGTGAACGCGACCTTCCTCGCCGCGATGAAGCCCGGCGCGGCCTACATCAACACCGCGCGCGGCACGCTGGTGGACGAGGGCGCGCTGACCAACGCGCTGAAGTCCGGCCATCTCGGCGCCGCCGGCCTCGACGTGTTCTGGGAGGAGCCGGTGACCGCGAAGCTTCCCTTCCTCGACTTCCCCAACGTCGTCGTCTCGCCCCATTCCGCGGCGGCGACCGAGCAGTCCACGCGGCGCATGGGCCTCTCCTGCGCCGAGAGCATCTTCAGCCTCTTCAAGGGCAACCTCGACCCCGACGTCGTCATCAACAAGGAGGTGCTCCGCGGCAACGCGTGAGCAGCACGCCATGACGAACCCGCTTCTCGTCCTCGCCGACCATGCCGCCACCTGGCGGTCCCGGGACCTGCCGGAGGATGTCGCGCACCATGCCCGCCGCGCGCTGGTGGACTGGTTCGCCGCCCTCCTCGCCGGCGCCTGGCGCGAGCCGGCGACGCTGATGTCGGCCGCGCTCGAGGACGAGACGCGGGGCGGCGGCGGCGCGGTCTGCTATGTCTCCGGCCGCCGCGTACCGCTGCGCCATGCCGCCCTGCTGAACGGCACCGCCTCCCATACGGTCGAGTTCGACGACATCTACCGCTACGCCGTCTACCACCCCGGCTGCCCAACCATCGCCGCGGCGCTGGCCGCGGCGCAGTCGCGGGGGACCGACATGAACGGCCTGCTGCGCGCCATGACCGCTGGCTACGAGGTCTCCTGCCGCATCGGCCTCTCGGTGCAGCCCTCGCACTACGATTTCTGGCACACCACCGGCACCATCGGGACCTTCGGCGCGGCGGCCTCGGTCGCGGTGCTGCTCGACTGCGACGCGACCCGCACGGCCCATGCCATCGCGACCGCGGCGACCATGGCCGGCGGGCTGCAGCAGGCCTTCCGCGGCGAAGGCATGTCGAAGCCGCTGCACCCCGGCCATGCGGCCGAAGCCGGCGCGCTGGCGGCCATGGCGGCAGCCAGGGGCATGACCGGCGCGCTCGATGTCCTGCACGGCCCGGCGGGCTTCGCCGCGGCGACCAGCGAGGACACCGGCAAGTGGGACAAGCCGCTCGCCAATATCGGCAAGCCCTTCGCCATCACCGACATGACCTTCAAGAACCACGGCTGCTGCGGGCACATCTTCGCGGCCCTCGACGCCGTGCGGGACCTGCACCTCGAACACGGGTTCAAGCCCGAGGATGTCGTTTCGGTCGCGGTCGGCGGCTACAAGGCGACCAAGGAGGTCTGCGACCGCCCGACCGCGCAGACCGAGCAGGACTGCCGCTTCTCCACCCAGTTCACCGTCGCGACCATGCTGCTGCATGGCGGCGTGCGGCTGGTGGCCTTCACGCCCGATCGGCTGGCGGATCCCGCGATCCGCGCCCTGATGGGCAAGGTGACGGTCGCACTCGACCCAGAATGCGCGGCGGCCTTCCCGTCCAAGCGCTCGGCCAAGGTGACGATCACGCTGAAGGACGGCCGCGTGCTGTCCCGCCACCAGCACACGCGCAAGGGCGACCCGGATGCGCCGCTGAGCGACCAGGACCTCTCGGACAAGTTCTTGGAACTGACCGCCGATGCGGTCGGCGTGGCGCCGGCGAAGGCGCTGCTGGCCCAGTTGTGGGAAGGGTCCGCCCTGCCGGGCGTGGTGCCGCTCGCGCCGCGGCAGGCTCGCGCGGCCGAATAGCCGCGCGCCGTGCGGGGGAGGCCTGCCTCCCCCGTTCCGCCTTACTTCTTCTTGCCGCCGGACCGCACGAGCTGAGAGATCGCCAGCGCCGGCTTGCCGGATGCCTTGGCGATCTCGTTGTCCTGCTCCAGGATCACCTTGCGGGCGGGCTCATCGCCGTCGAGGCCCCCGAGGATCTCGGCCGGGACCTTGCGGTTGGAACGGCGGCTGCCGTCCTCGTAGTACACGTCGAACAGGACGAAGTTCGACTTGCTGCCAGGCTTGGCCATCTGTGTCTCTCCTCCGCGGCGCGTCAGTCGCGCGCGGGTTCTTCCGTCGTCGCTTCGGTGTCGGGCTCGTCAGCCTGGTCGGATGCCTTGCGCCGCGCGACCGCTTCCTCGCGCTCGCGCTGCTTGGCTTCCTTCTTTGCCTGCTTGGCCCGGTTCACCTCGGCGCGCTGCTGACCGTAGTTCGGCTTGCGGGGCACGGGGCTTCTCCGGGGTCTGAAACGTGGAAGGGCGGCCCGAAGGCCGCCCCCTTGCCGGGCTCAGGCGAGGCGGAGGTTGCCCGCCGAGATCTTGCCCTGCTGCCCGCGCTGCAGTTCGAACTCCACGCGATCGCCCTCATTCAGGCCATTGAGGCCCGAGCGCTGCACGTCGCTGATGTGGACGAAGACGTCCTTGCTGCCGTCCTCGGGCTGGATGAAGCCATAGCCCTTGGTCGCATTGAACCACTTCACGGTACCGATGCTCATGCCGTTCACTCCGGGTTGAGCGTTGCCGTCGCGCGACATGCGCAACTGCTGCCGCCTGCGGCTGCGCAGGGCGGCGATGCCGACGCGCGCCAAGCGCGACGGGCCAGCCATCGCTGAGGCTCAACCATAGGGTAGGCACGGAGAGCAGGCCCGCAAGGCGCGGGCCGGACGATGTGACGGGGGGCCTATGCGCCTTCCGGCGCCGGAAAGCAAATCCAATCGGCGTCAGCCGGCGCGGGCCCCGGTCGCGCGCAAGATCGGAAGCCAGCGGCTCATCTCGGCCTTGAGAAAGTTGCGCAGCACCGTCGGATCACCTGGCCGCGGCTCCACGCCGCGCTCGGCGAAGCGCTGCTGCACGGCGGGCTCGGCGAGCACCGCGAGCACCTCCGCCGAGACCCGCTGCGCGACCGCCGGCGGCGTCCCGGCCGGTGCGTAGATTGCCTGCCAGGAAGACGTCTCGTAGCCCGCCACCCCGGCCTCCTGCAGCGTTGGCAGGTCCGGCAGCATCCGCGACCGCCGCGCCGTCGTCACCGCGAGGCCTCTCGCCCGGTTGTCCTGCATCATCGGCGCGAGCAGCGTCTGGCTGTCGATCATGAACTCGACGCGGCCGGCGACGAAATCCGTCACCGCCGCAGGCGTGCCGCGGTACTGCACGATGGTGAAATCGACGCCCGCGAGCTTCTTGAGAAGCTCCCCCGCCAGGTGGGAGGCGGCGCCGATGCCCGTCGTCGCGAAGGTCGCCTCGCCACGCTTGGACCGCAGCCAGGCGAGGAAGGACGGCACGTCGTTCACCGCGACCGACGGATGCACGGCGAGGACGAAGGGCTGCTCGCCCACCAGCGCGACCGGCGCGAAATCCGTCGCCGGGTCGATGCCGGCGTCGGGGAAGAGCGCGGGGATCACCGAATGCGCCGCGCCGTTGAGCAGCAGCGTGTGCCCGTCGGCCGGTGCCCGCGCCACCGTCCGGGCGCCGATGGTGCTGCCCGCGCCGGGCGTGTTCTCGATGACCATGGGCTGGCCGAGGCGCTGGGACAGCGGCTCGGCGACGATGCGGGCCACCACGTCGATGACGCCGCCCGCCCCGAAGGGGACGACCACGCGGATGGGCCGGCTGGGATAACCGCCCTGAGCGCGCGCCAGAGCCGGCGCGGCGCACAGGGCCGTGGCGAGAAGGCTGCGGCGGAGGATCATGGCAGCGGGCTCCCGAGGCTCTGCCGGAATGCTACCCCCCTCCGCCGCGAATGCCAGGGGCTACCTGCCCTGGAATTTCGGTGCGCGCTTGTTGAGGAAGGCATCGACGCCTTCCTGGAAGTCGGCGCTGGTGAAGCACATGGTCACCAGGTCGTCGCCCTCCACGTCGCTCGTCGCCTTGCGCAGGCGGCGCAGGGCCTCCTTCGTCGCCTTCAGCGTGAGCGGCGCGAGGTCCTTCATCGTCGTCGCGAGTTCCATCGCGCGCGCGGCGACCGCGTCCGGCGTGTCCAGCACCTCCGAAACCAGGCCGATATGCTTCGCCTCCGCCGCGCTGAACAGGCGGGAGGTCATGATCATCTCCGCGATCGCCGCCGGCCCGACCAGGGCGTAGAAGCGTGCGAAGTTGTGCATGTTGAGGATGTTGCCGAGCGTCTTGGCGATCGGCAGGCCGAAGCGCGCGCCCTGGTCGCAGATGCGGATGTCGCAGCATCCCGCGATGCCGAGGCCGCCGCCTGTGCAGGCGCCCGCGATCGCCGCGATCACCGGCTTGGAGCAGTCCTCGAGCGCGCCGAGCACCTTGTCGATCCGCGCCTCGTAGTTGAGCGCGTCCTCGGCGGTCCTGAATTCGCGGAACTGGCTGATGTCGGTGCCCGAGGCGAAGGCCTTGCCGCCGGCGCCGGTCAGCACCCAGACGCGGACCGACGGATCGGCGCTGATCTCGCCGGCGAGGTCCTGCAGCCGCTCATACATGCCGAACAGCATGGCGTTGCGCGCCTGCGGGCGGTTGAAGGTGGTCCAGGCGATGCCGCCCTCGCGGACCTCGTGAAGGATCTCGTCGCTCATGGCGCTCCGTCCCGGTGTGGTGTGGTGTGGCGCAAGGCGTAGCGGGATGGGCCGGGCCGTCAAGCCGCCGCCTTGCCGATCCGCCCGGGCGGTGCGAACAGAAGCGGGACCGGAGGATGCCCGCCCATGATGCCGCTGTCCCGCTTCACCGTGCTCGACCTGACCCGCGTGCGCTCGGGCCCCACCTGCGTGCGCCAGCTCGCGGACTGGGGCGCCAGGGTGATCAAGATCGAGGCCACCGACGAGGTGGACACCGGCAAGGGCCTCGGCGGCGAACGCGACGGCCCGGACTTCCAGCACGTCCATCGCAACAAGCGCGGCATGACGCTGAACCTGAAGTCGCCCGAGGGCCTGGCAGCGTTCCGCCGCATGGTCGCCAAGGCCGACGTGGTGGTCGAGAACTATCGCCCCGACGTGAAGACCCGCCTCGGCATCGACTACGACAGCCTCGCCGCCATCAACCCGCGCATCGTGCTCGGATCGATCTCGGGCTTCGGGCAGGATGGGCCCTATGCCCGGCGGCCGGGCTTCGACCAGATCGCGCAGGGCATGGGCGGGCTGATGTCCGTCACCGGCCTGCCGGGCCAGGGCCCGGTGCGCGCCGGGATCCCGGTGGCGGACCTGACGGCGGGCCTCTACTGCGCGCTCGGCATCATGGTGGCGCTGCTGGAACGCGAGGTGACCGGCAAGGGCCGCTGGGTCCATGTCTCCCTGCTCGAAGCCATGATCGCCATGATGGACTTCCAGGCCACGCGCTGGACCATGAAGCACGAGGTCCCGAAGCAGGCCGGCAACGACCACCCCACCACCATCCCGACCGGGCTGTTCAAGACCTCGGACGGCGTCATCAACATTGCCGGCGGCGGGCAGGTGATGTGGGACCGCATCGTGAAGGTCCTCGGCATCGCCGAGGAGGCGAAGGACCCCGACATCGCGACCGACAAGCTGCGCAGCCGGAACCGGGGCAAGGTGAACGCGCTGCTGGAGAAGGTCACGCAGACCGACACCTCGGCGAACTGGGTCGCGAGGTTCAACAGGGAAGGCGTACCCTGCGGCCCGGTCTATTCCATGGACCAGGTCTTCGCCGACGAGCAGGTGAGGCATCTCGGGCTCGAGATGACGGTGCAGCACCCGCGCCTCGGCGCGCTGAACGTGGTGCGGGCGCCGATGCGGATCGAGGGCGTGGACTGCGCGCGGAACCCGACGCCCGAGCGCGGGCAGCACACCGAGGAGGTGCTCGCGGAATTCGGCTTCAGCGCCGGGGAGATCGCGGCGCTCAAGGCCGCGAAGGCGGTCTGACCGCACCTCAGGGGCAGCGGTCCACCTCGACGCGCGCCGCGACCTGCCCCGGATCGCCCTGCGCCCGGTATTCGTAGACGAAGATGACGCCGTGGCGACGGATCGCCTCGGCCATCGCCTCCGTCCGGCAGACGGTGCTCCGCAGATGCGCGGCCTGCACGGCGGCATCGACCGCGCCCGCCCGCGTCAGGCGATAGACGTAGGTCATGCGGCGGTTCTCGACCCGCGCCTCGACCAGCTCGGTCGCCTCGTCGATGCGCCGTGGAAAGGGGCCCAGCGCCTCCGCCGCCTGCCGCAACTGGGCCTCCACCTGGTCCCCGCCCGGCCCAGCGAGCCGCGGCATCAGCAGGTAGGCCGCCAGCGCCCCGAAGGCCACGGCCGCGAGAACGATGACGAGGGGTCGGCGGATCGGCGGCATGGCGTGTCTCCGGCTCCCTGCTAGAGCAGATCCCGGTCAGGTGGAATCACCTGACCGGGTGAAGATGCTCGCAGAAGCAACGGGCTGGAGACGTTGCCGTGAGCCGGGGCGAACGGGAACGGCTCCAGAGCAGATCCCGGTCAGGTGGAATCACCTGACCGGGTGAAGATGCTCGCAGAAGCAACGGGCTAGGGACGTTGCCGTGAGCCGGGGCGAACGGGAACGGCTCCAGAGCAGATCCCGGTCAGGCGGAATCACCTGATCGGGTGAAGATGCTCGCAGAAACAACGGGCTAGGGACGTTGCCGTGAGCCAGGGCGAACGGGAACGGCCCTAGGCTGCCCGGCGTTTGCGCGCAAATCCGGGCGCGTCTAGAGCATGTTCCGATCTGTCGGAACCGGCACCGGCCCGCACCTCCCCCTGGCCACCCATCCAGGATATAG
>JAFADX010000195.1 GCA_023424475.1 Pseudomonadota bacterium | reverse complement strand
CGCGCACCGTGGCCGGCGTGGTCGGCGCCCTGGCCGGCGGCGTGGCCGGTGCGGCGATCGAGGAAGGCACGACCCGCGGCAATGCCATGGAATTCATCATCCGTGACGATGACGGGTCGACCCGCGCCGTAGTGCAGACCAACGAACTCGGCCTGACCGTCGGCGACCGGGTGGTGATCACCCAGACCGACCGGGTCCGCCTTTCGCGCGCCGGCGGCGCGGCGCCGGCCGGGTATGGCGGCGGCTATCCGGCCGGCGGCTACGGCGGCCCGGTGGATGCCCGGGGCGGCAAGTAGCCGGCCCACCCTTCCGGCGGCGGCGAGGGGGGTGTAGAAGCCGCCCCCCATGCAGCACGCCTCAAACCCGGTCCGGGAATTCGACGCCGCCGCGCCCCGGCGGCGCGAGC
The DNA here is from genome assembly GCA_023424475.1 of Pseudomonadota bacterium. Lineage (GTDB taxonomy): Bacteria > Pseudomonadota > Alphaproteobacteria > Acetobacterales > Acetobacteraceae > Neoroseomonas. Next base: position 12,948 of record JAFADX010000195.1, on the reverse strand, counting down.
GCGCCATTGCGGACCTGCGCGGTGGCCTGGCGCGCTGGCGCCTGGCCTGGGCGCTGGCGCGGGGGGACATCACGCACCGCTACCGCGGCTCGGTGCTCGGGCCGTTCTGGCTGACGCTCAGCACCGCGATCATGCTCGGCGCGATGGGCTTCCTCTACGCCAAGCTGTTCCGCATGGACGTGACCGACTACCTGCCGTGGCTGACGGTCAGCCTCATCGTCTGGAACGTCCTGCAGGCGACCGTCAACGATGCGACCATCAGCCTGTCCAGCGCGGAGGGGGTCATCCGGCAGATGCCGTTGCCCTATGCCGTGCACGCGCTGCGCGTGGTGTTCCGCAACGCGGTGATCGCGGCGCACAACCTGCCGCTCATCGGGGTGATCTTCTTCATCTTCGGGGTGCCGGTGCACCCGATCATCGTCCTCGCCCTTCCCGGCCTGGCGCTGATGGCCGTGGGCGGCTTCGCGGCATCGCTGTTCCTCGGCATGGTCTGCGCCCGGTTCCGCGACATCCCGCCGATCATCGGTTCGGTGATGCAGATCGCGTTTTTCGTCTCCGCCATCATCTGGAAGCCCGAGCAGGTGGGGTGGTGGGAGCCCTGGCTGCCGCTCAACCCGGTCTTCGCCCTGGTCGAGGCGGTGCGGGCGCCGGTCATGGGCCAGACCGGCGGGCCGATGGTGTGGATCGCGGCCGTGCTGTGGACAGGATTGGCCGTAGCCGTCTCCTGGGTCTTCTTCGCGCGCTTCCGCAGCCGCATTGCCTTCTGGGTCTGACAGCATGGCCGCGATCGAAGCGGCGGGCCTCGCCATCGAGTTCCCGCTCTATCACCACAATGCACGCTCGCTGAAGCAGCGCATCCTCGCCTCCTCCCCGCTGCGGCTGAAGAAGGGCGAGGACAACCGCATCGTCGTCGCGGCCCTGCGCAACCTCAGCTTCACCATCGGCAACGGCGAGCGCGTGGCGCTGGTCGGGCCGAACGGCGCGGGCAAGACGACGCTGCTGCGCACCATCGCCGGCGTCTACGACCCTGTCGCGGGCCGGTTGCGGGTTGAGGGGGAGATCGGTTCCCTGATCGATCCTGCCGCCGGCATGGACCCCCTGCTGACGGGGCGGGAGAACGTGGTGCTTCGCGCCCTCTATCGCGGGCTGACCGAGGCCGACGGCCGCGCGCTGGCCGACGAGGTCGCGGGATTTGCCGGCCTCGGCGAGTTCTTCGAGGTGCCGATCCGCGGCTATTCCGCCGGCATGAGCGTGCGGCTGGCCTTTGCCATGGCGACCGCGATGACCCCGGCGATCCTGCTCATGGACGAATGGTTCCTGGCCGGCGACGCGGATTTCATGAGGCGGGCCGAAACCCGGCTCTCCCGCCTCGTCACGGATGCCGAGATCCTGGTGATCGCGACCCACGACCTGAAGATCGTGCGGAAGTGGTGCACCCGGGCGATCCGGCTCGAGGGCGGGCGCATCCTCGCCGACGGCACGGTCACCGAGGTGCTGGGCGAGGAACCCGTGGCGGAAGGCGCGGACGAGCGCGCCTGAGGCGCCGTCGCCGCCGCGCGATCATCCCGGCCGGCGCAGGGCGATGTCGTAGAGCGCCTCGCCGTTCATGCAGAAATAGGCGACCGGCCAGCCGTCGGCGACGGCGAATTCGCAGACCGCCTGGTGCACGCCGAAGACGCCGAGCCCCGGCCGCACGATCCGCGCGAAGTCGTTGAACACCAGCAGCCCGCCCGGCTTCACCCGCCCCCTGGCCGCGGCGATGTCGGCGGCCACCGCTTCGTAGCCATGGTCGGCATCGACGTAGATCCAGTCGAAATCCGGCGTCTCCGCGGCCTCGAGGTAGGCGGTCGTCATCATCTCGTGCCGCCGCACGCGCGCGTCCTCCAGCACGTCGCGCCGGCAGTTCTCGAAGGTGATGTCGACGAGGTGCAGTTCGTCCGGCTGGACCACATCGAGGATCTGCCGCGCGAAGTCGCCGCGCCAGGTGCCGAGTTCGCAGACACGCCCGCCCCGCGGCAGCCGCCGCAGCATCTCATCGCGGTCGTTCAGCAGCACCGCGCCGTCGAGCTGCGCCTGCGGGATGGTCGGGGCATGCGGCGGCGCCGGCCGGAAGGCGAGGCGCGCGAGGCGGCCGAGCGTCTTCAGCCCTTCGGGCGTCAGGCGCCGGAGCAGCAGTTCGGTGCGGTAGGCGCGGTCGGCGGTCATGGTGCTCCAAATGGGCGGGGCCAAGGGGCTGCAGTCGCGCATCGCATCGCGGCATCTCCCCAGGGCGGCCTTATGGCCCGCGTCGGGCCTCGCGCCTAGATGTCCGGGGCGGCTGCGGCGCAGGGGCAGGATGCGCGAGCAGCTCGGCGAGGCGCCTGGCGAAGTCGCCCCAGTCCGCCAGGCGCCTGCCGGATTCCCGCGCCCCGGCCGCCAGGATGGCGCGCCGGGCCGGGTTGCAGGCGACGGACATGGCATCCGCCAGGGCCTCGGGCGTCATGGCGGAGGCCACCAGGCCGTCCACCCCGTCCGCGACCTGTTCGCCGAGACCGCCGACCGGCGTGACGATGCAGGGGACGCCGAGCGCGAGAGCGACGGGTACCACGCCGCTCTGGCTGGCCTCCCGGTATGGCAGGACGGCCGCATCCGCGGTGCCGAGGAGGTCCAGCATCTCCGTCTCGCCCAGCCAGCCAGGCCGCAGGGTCACGCCGGGCAGGGCGCCGATGCCGGGTGCCAGTGCCTCGGGGTCGCCTTCGCCGGCGACGAGCAGCCGCGCATCGGGGTGCCGCCGGTGCAGCAACGGCCAGGCGTCGCGCAGGAGATCGATGCCCTTGTAGGGCAGCAGCCGGCCGAGATGGACGAAGGAGGGACCGGCGCCAGCGGCACGCGGGGGACCGGGCGGGGCCACCGGGGGCACCGGCGCGGGCAGCGGAAGGCGGTGCAGCACCAGGCCCGGCAGGCGCCGCCGGATGCCCTCGGCCACGCTGTCGGAGAAGGCGATCGCCTCGCGCGCCGCTTCCAGTTCCAGGCGCAGGCGCCATTCCCAGAGGAAGGCGGGATCGCCCGGATGCGGTTCCGCATCGTGGACCATCGGCACGTAGCGCAGCCCGGCGCGCCGCAACACCGGGGCGACCAGCGGTGTCCAGAGATGGGTCATCACCGAGACCACGGCGTCGGCACCCAGGCCGAGGGCCTGCCGCCGGAGGCGGCGGGCGAGCACCGGCACCGCCGGCAGCCGCGCGGCGAAGCCGCCGAGGCTCGTGTAGGTCGGCACCGCGTCGACCGCCAGGCCGAGCGCCTCGATCTCCCGCCGCAGTTCGCATTGCGCGGAGATCGAGAGCGCGACACGCACATCCGCCCGGCGCGCGAGGGCGGCGGCGAGGGCAAGGGTGATCTGTGCCCCCGCCCCACGCCGCCCCCAGTACCAGAGCAGGATCCGTTGCGGCGTCACCGCCTCAGCCGCGCCGACGCAGGCCGGTCGCCCTGAGCGCGCCGATGACGATGCCGCGCAGTCGCCAGAAGGGGCTGCGCTTCATCGATTCGATCTCGTGCAGGGCGCGCAGCAATTCGCCCGAAGGGCGTGCCGGCGCGCCATCGCCGCCGCCGGCGCGCGCGCGGTCGAGCGCGGCGACCGCGAGGTCGGGCCGTTCCTGCAGCCAGGCCTGGATGCCCGCCTGGTAGGTGCGGAACTCGCGCCACCCGGAATCCGGACGGCGCTTGCGGCCGGCCTGGACGGCCTCGATCGTCGCCGTGAACGCGGCGAAGGCGTCGCGCGCCTGCGCCGCTGTGGTGAAGCGCGCCGCCTGGGCGAGCCCGGCAGCGACCCGAGCGGCGCGCGCCGCCGGGTCCGAGAGCGAGATCAGTGCCTCCGCCGCGGCCTCCGCGTCGTCGGGATCGACGAAGATGGCGGCCTCCCCGCCGACCTCGAGGAGCGACGAGTTCGGGCAGGTGATGACCGGGCCGCCGCAGGCCATCGCCTCGAGCACCGGCATGCCGAAGCCTTCGTAGCGCGACGGGTAGACCAGGGCATGCGCGCCCGAATAGAGGCGGCGCAGCGTGGCGTCGTCCGCCCCGACGCGGCGGAAGCGCACCGAAGGTGCGGCGGCGGCGAAGGTGGGCTCGATCTCGGCGAGGCCGCCGACGCAGACGATCTCGATGTCGAGACCGCGCTTCTTCGCGATCTCGGCGGCGCGGAAGGCGAGGACGCCGTTCTTGTAGCCGCCAGCGCCGCTGCGGTCGCCGACCATCAGGACATAAGGGCCGCGGATGCCGAGGCTGCGGCGTGTGTCCGCGATCTCGGCCTCGGGTGCGGGGGCGAAGCCGGGCGGCAGTCCATTGCAGGCGACGGCGATGTCTTCCTCATTCACGGTGGGGAAGACCTTCGCGAGATCGCGCGCAGAATTCCGGGATACCATCAGATGCCCGGATCCGTGACGGATGGCGCGCGCCTTTTCCTGCCAGCCTTCGTCCGAGAGGTCGATCCCGGTCATTTCGGGAATCATATCATGGCCGAAGAAGAAGGACGGCGTTTCGACCGGCGTCGAGTAGTAGGTCGAGACCAGCAGATCGGCGCCGAGGTCGCGGCAGATGCGCTCGAGGTAGAGGCTGTCGGCCCCGCTGCGGCCGTAGTCGTGCGCGGCGATGGTGCGGGTGTGCACGCCCGGGATGCGCGGCGCCGTGCCGGCGCGGTCGAGCAGGATGAAGTGGTCCGCGAGGCCGGCCTTCACCCATTCCTCGAACATGGTGTGCCAGACGCGGCCGATGCCCGAGGCGAGGTATTGCCAGTAGAGGCCGTCCACCACGATGCGCGGGCGCGTCGCGACCGGTCCCCGGTCGTGCGCGCCCACTGGTGCGCCGAAGGCCCAGCGCCCCTCCGCATCCGGCTGGGCGAGAGGTTCGAGCCGATGGTGCGACGCCTTGTCGAACATCGTCCGGTCGGTGACCCAGGCGAAGTAGTCGGCCAGCAGGGCGGGCCGGTCCTGCGCGAGCAGCCTGCGCCATTGCGCCGCTGCGCCGGCATAGCCGTAGTAGGATTCCTTGAAGGCGAGCTGCGCCTCGGTGACGTAGGCGAAATGCTGGAAGACGCAGCCGAAGGACTCCGTCTCGTCCTGCGTGAAGGGGCGCAGGCTCGCGATGTTGGTTGCTTCGCGGCTGCCCTTATGGGGGCGGACCAGCGTCGGCGGCTCGTGGGCGGCCCAGCGGTCGCCCGGCTCGAAGCGCCAGGTCCGGAGCCATTCGACTGCGGGATTCTGGGCGTAGTTGTTGCGCGTGCTGATGACGTGGTCCGGCCCGACGAAATACCAGCACCAATAGAAGGCCGCGCCGCGATCCGGCTCCGCGAGGAACCGGCGCCGCATCTCCACGACCTGGTCGACGGTCCAGAGCTCGTCATTGTCCATCTGCCAGAGAAGGCAGGGTTCGGTAATGCTGGGGATCGGCGCGTTCACCATCTCCGTCTTGCCGTCCCAGAACTGGCCGGGCGGCTTGCGGTAGATGGTGACCTGGGCGGGGAAGCGGCGCGCGAGGTCGTCGAGATACTCGCTGGTGCCGTCGATGCTGTGGCCGTTGCGGTGGATGTCGTCGGTGACCTTGCCGCCATGGGCGACGCTCCAGGCGGTGTCGTGCCGAAGCGCCGCGACGCCCTCAACGACATGCCAGTGCCAGCGAAAGGGCAGGCGTGCCAGCATGGCCTCATGATAGCGGATGAAGGGCTCGCCGTTCAGGACGATGGTAAAGAAGTGGACCGGCAGGTCGCCTGCTTCGGGCCGGCGGCGATAGGCGGCGATACTGGACGCGCCCCCCGGCGCGACGGGCTTGTAGGTGGGATCGAGGTCGAGTGCCTCGCGCAGCCGCATCCCGTTGAAGCCTTCGGCCCCGGCGATCACGATCAGCGGCGTGCCCCGAAGCGCCCCCAGGGCGGCCACGCCGGTGAAGGTATTGCCGTCGATCACCGCCATGTCGAAATTCTCGATGCCCGCCGTCGACCTGATGCGATCGATGCCGGCAGTGTCGGACCCCACTTGGCGCAGGAGAAGGGTTTCGGCTTCGAGGCGGCGGAGCAGGCCGGACAGCGATTCGCCATCGTCCCCGACCGCCTTCGCGCGGTACCTGGACGCGACCTCTTCCTCGCCGGGAAGGGTGGAGGCGAGCACAGGTGATATATTGTAGCAGATGATGGCGCGGTGCCCCTCGCAGGCAGCGCGCAAGGATTCGAAGCGGCCGGGATCAGGTTCGATCCAGTGCACCGTCGGCGCGCCGCCCCGCGCAAGCGCATCCATCAGCGCGACGACCGTCCGCCCCCCGGCCGGGGGGGCGAGCAGGAGGACGTGGCGCAGATCCGTTCCGGCCGCGAGACTGGCGACCAGCCGTGCAAGCGGAGTCTCGCCGGTCCCGTCCTGGGGCAGTTCTTCGACCGCGGCCGTCGCCGTCGGCGTCCTCGTCGTCATCTCGGCAGTCCGCTCCGGTCATTGCCGCGGGCGTGTCGCTTCGGCGCCCAGCACCGCCATGTGATCCGCCGCTAGTTGACGCATTGCAGCACGTCAAGCGAAAGGCGGCGGGCGCTTCGGTGGCTAGGCGGACGAGGACGGGTCGGGAAACCGGAACGACCCCAGGTACAGATCGGGCACCGCGGGGTTGCAGGCCGCGTCGAGCGGCCCGGGGAAGGGGCCTTCGTCCAGTATGAAGCTATAGGCGTCCCGTCGCGCATAAGTGATCTCGAGCACACGCGGGAAGGGGATGCCGCCGATCAGGATCATGCCGCCGTGGTTGTTTGCATGGACGTGGACGACGGCGTGCGTCCGGTCGAGATGGGCGAGCGCCGCCGCCGCCGTGCGATGCCAGCCTTCAAGGTTCGCCAGGCCGAAGCCGTGCAACTCGATGACGATCTGGCGGAAGCGGCCGAGTGGTGCGATGGCCTCCCCTGCTGCGAGTGCCGCCCATTCGGCCCCTTCGGCGTCCAGCTTGAGGATGAGATCGCCTTCCCCCGGTAGGCCGGAAAGCGCGATGAGGGAATGCAGGGTCCGGAGCACGTTCGCATCCGTCTCGCCGAGGCCGATCTTCTGCCAGTGAAGACCCTCGGCCCGGCTCGGCGGTTCGGTGATGGTGTGGTCGTACTGTGCCACTGGCACCCCGTGGCCAAGCGCGGCACGGTCCCAGGCGTCGTCGCCGCCGATGCCGATCGACACCGCGCCAACGATGCCCGACCAATCGTCGAGCATGATGTAGCCACCGTCATGCGCCCCGCCGACACGGACCTTGGCCACCCCGACGGCTCGCCGGGGCGCGAGCAGCGCGGCGAGCTTCAGGATCCTTGTCCGGGCTTCCGCCATTCCGAGGCCGAGGCCCCCGATGTCCGAGACCGGATTTCCGCCGCCCTGGCCTCCTGCAACTTTCGGAGGGCGGGTAAGGAGTTCCTCTCCCAGCCCGTTCATGCTTGCCTCGAGCGCCGCCATGCGTTGATCCATATGCCGAAATGCGGTCAGGGGAAGGGCGAGGAGTTCTTCCCGCAGCCCGTTCATGCCTGCCTCGAGCGCTGCCATGCGCTGATCCGCGTGCCGAAGTGCGGTCAGGGCGTGGCGGCCGTTCAACTGCAACTCGGCCAGGATTCGCTTGAACCGGTTGATCGGGTTGTACATGCCTCGCGTCGTTTCCCATTGGTGCGGCGGCCTCATTTTCTTCCGTCATCGAAATGATGACGGCGCGCATATTCGAGGCCTCCCGACCGACCATGGCTTGCCGGCCGATCGCTGGCAAGGTGATGAGGGCGCGGGGACTTGCCGGCTGGCCACGCGGCTGGGAAAGGAAAGCCTCAGCGGCCGCAGCGGCAGGAGATCACCAGCGTTGGACGAACCCCGCACCGGGGCCGCAGGGCCCCTCGTCAGCGTCATCACCGTCTGCCGCAACGCCGCAGCGACGCTCGAGGCCTGCCTGTCGAGCGTCGCCGGCCAGACCTACGCGCCTGTCGAACATGTCCTGATCGACGGCGCCTCGACCGACAGCACCGCCGCGATCCTCGACCGGCATGCATCGCGGCTCGCGGTCGTGGTCTCCGAGCCGGACGAGGGCATCTATGACGCGATGAACAAGGGCGTCGCCCGAGCCCGCGGCGAGTTCGTCATTTTCATCAATGCCGACGATCATTTCGCGAGCCCCGACTCGCTGCGGGACGCGATGGCGGAGATTGCGCGCCAGCCCGACGGGGATGTCTATTACGGTGCGCTCGAAGTCCGTGGCATAGGCGCGCCCTTCCGCCACGCGCCGCCGCCGCCGGAGAATGCCGCCGAGGAGATGGTCCTCGGCTGCCTGCCGCATCAGGCGACGCTGGCCCGCCGCTCCGTCTTCGAGCGCACCGGGCCCTTCGACCTGCGCTGGCGCCGGCACGCGGACTATGACTGGTGGCTGAAGGTGCTGTCCGACCCGACGATCCGCCTGCGGCAGATCCAGACCACGGTCGCCTCCTTCGCCCTCGGGGGAGCCTCCTCCGAACTCGCCAAGGGCCAGCCGGAGGTCTTCGCGATCCAGAACGCCTCGCCGCTCTACCGCACGCCGGAATGGGACCGGCGGCGGCTGGAGATGTTCCAGGAGGCCTGGCTCGCCGCCCGGATCGAGGCAGCCAGGCTGCGTGAAGCCGCGGCTGAATCGGCCAAGGCAGGGCAATGCGCCGCGGCGGACCCGTCTGGCCTGAACTGGAAGGGGCGGCTGGCCGGCCGGCTGCCGCCCGGGATCGTCCGCATCCTGCGCCGCGCGAAACGGCGGCTGCTGGGGGCCTGACCAACCGGCACGGGGCCGCGAATCCCGCGCCCCCGGCCCTTCACATCCGCGCGCGCCAGCGCGCGAGGTCGGCCTCGACCATCTCCGAGACCATCTCCTGCAGGCTGGTCTCCGGCACCCAGCCGAGGCGCTCCTTCGCGCGGCTGGCGTCGCCGACCGTGATGTCGAGATCCACCGGCCTGAGGAAGGCCGGGTCCACGCGCACATGCGCCTGGTAATCCAGGCCGACGCAGCGGAAAGCGAGTTCGCAGAGTTCCCGGATCGAGACCGCACGGCCCGTTGCGACCACGTAGTCGGCGGCCTCAGGGTGCTGGAGCATCAGCCACATCGCACGGACGTAGTCCCGCGAATGCCCGAAGTCGCGGCGGGCTTCGAGGTTTCCCATGGACAATTCGGGCGCGAGGCCGAGGCTGATGCGCGCCGCGCCGTCGGTGATCTTGCGCAGCACGAACTCCACGCCGCGCAGCGGGCTGTCATGATTGAACATGATCCCGTTGCAGGCACGCATGCCGAAGCTTTCGCGGTAGTTCACCGTGAGGTTGTGCGCGAAGACCTTGGCCGAGGCGTAGGGGCTGCGCGGACTGAGGGGTGTGTCCTCGTTCTGCGGCCCGGATCCGGCGCGGCCGAACATCTCGCTCGATCCGGCCTGGAAGAAGCGCGCGCCCGGCAGGGCGATGCGCACCGCTTCGAGCATGTTCGCAGTGCCGATCGCGGTCACCTGCGCGGTCAGCAGCGGCTGGTCCCAGGACATGCGCACGAAGGACTGGGCGGCGAGGTTGTAGATCTCCTCCGGGCGGACCTTGTCCATGACGCGGATCAGGGAGGAGAGGTCGATGAGGTTGCCGTCCACCATCCGGACGGTGCCGGAGCAGCCGAGGCGCCGCAGCCTGTCCTGTACGGCCTCGGAGCCGCCGTGGCGGTGGTGCAACCCGAAGACCTCGTAGCCCTTCGCGAGCAGCAGCGCCGCGAGATAGGCACCGTCCTGGCCGGTCACCCCGGTGATCAGAGCGCGGGGCATGCTGTCCTGCTGTCGCCTGTGTGCGCGGGGCGGTTCCATACACGCCCGCGGCCGGGCCTGCCAACGCGGGTGCGCGCTGCCGGTTCGGGCGCCGACCGGATGCCCCATGATCGGACCGCTTTCGAAACCGCCGGCGTTGCAGCGGCTTCCGGCGCGGGGGGCAAGCCGCTATAGAACGCCGCCGCAGGCGCCCGGCGCCTATGAAGTTCGATTGTAGGGATCCGTATGTCCACCACCCGCAAGGTTGCCCTCATCACCGGCGTCACCGGCCAGGACGGGTCCTACCTGGCCGAGCTGCTGCTCGCGAAGGGCTACGAGGTGCACGGCATCAAGCGGCGTTCCTCCTCCTTCAACACGGCGCGAGTGGATCACCTCTATCACGACCGGCACGAGCAGGGCGTGCGCTTCTTCCTGCACTACGGCGACCTGACGGACGCGACCAACCTGATCCGCATCATGGCCCAGGTGCAGCCGACCGAGATCTATAATCTCGGCGCCCAGAGCCATGTCGCGGTCTCCTTCGAGACGCCGGAATACACCGCGAATTCCGACGCGCTCGGCACGCTGCGCCTGCTGGAGGCGATCCGCATCCTCGGCATGGAGAAGACGACGCGCTTCTACCAGGCCTCGACCTCCGAGCTTTACGGCAAGGTCCAGGCCGTGCCGCAGGACGAGACGACACCCTTCTACCCGCGCAGCCCCTACGCCGCGGCGAAGCTCTATGGCTTCTGGATCGTGGTGAACTACCGCGAGGCCTACGGCATCCACGCCTCCAACGGCGTGCTCTTCAACCATGAGAGCCCGCGCCGCGGCGAGACCTTCGTCACCCGCAAGATCACCCGCGCGGTGGCGGCGATCAGCCTCGGCCAGCAGGACTGCCTCTACCTCGGCAACCTCGATGCGCAGCGCGACTGGGGTCATGCGAAGGACTTCGTCGAGGGGATGTGGCGCATCCTCCAGCAGGAGAAGGGCGACGACTACGTGCTCGCGACCGGGGTGACGCACACGGTCCGCCACTTCTGCGACCTCTCCTTCGCCGAGGCGGGCATCAGCCTCGACTGGCGCGGTGGCGGGGCGGAGGAGGTCGGCGTGGACCGCGCCAGCGGCCGCACCCTGGTCCGCGTCGATCCCGAGTATTTCCGGCCGACCGAGGTCGATCTGCTGATCGGGAACCCGGCGAAGGCGAAGCGCGTGCTCGGCTGGTCGCACACGGTCACGCTGCCTGAACTTGCGAAGGAGATGGTTCGGGCGGACATCGCCCTGCTGCGCGACGCCGCCCCCCCGATCCCCGGCCAGCGGTCGAATGGCTGAGGAGATTTTCCCCATCGCCGGCCGGCGCATCTATGTCGCCGGCCATCGCGGGATGGTGGGCTCGGCCTGCGCCCGGCACCTCGCGGCGTCGGGCGCCGAGGTCGTCACCTCAGACCGCGCGGCGGTCGACCTGCGCCGCCAGGCCGAGGTCGAGGACTTCATGGCCGAGGCGAAGCCGGACGCCGTGATCGTCGCCGCGGCGAAGGTCGGCGGCATCCTCGCCAACGACACCTATCCGGCCGAATTCCTCTACGACAACCTGATGATCGAGTCGCATCTGATCGAGGCGTCGCATCGGGTGGGCGTGAACCGGCTGCTCTTCCTCGGTTCCTCCTGCATCTACCCGCGCGAGGCGCCGAACCCGATCAACGAGGACGCGCTGCTGACCGGGCCGCTCGAGAAGACCAACGAGTGGTACGCGATCGCCAAGATCGCCGGCATCAAGCTGTGCCAGGCCTACCGGCGCCAGTACGCGCGCGACTACATCTCGGCCATGCCGTGCAACCTCTACGGTCCCGGCGACTATTTCCACCCCGAGCGCAGCCACGTCATCCCGGCCCTGCTGCAGCGATTCCATGCCGCGGTCCGGGACGGCGCCGAGGTCGTCACCTGCTGGGGCACCGGCGCGCCGCGGCGCGAGTTCCTGCACGTGGACGACCTCGCGGAAGCTTGCACCTTCCTGCTGCGCACCTATTCCGGCGAGGGACACCTCAACATCGGCACCGGGTCCGACATCACCATCAGGGAACTCGCCGAAACCATCGCGCAGGCAACGGGCTTCAAGGGCCGCATCGCCTGGGACACCTCGAAGCCCGACGGCACCATGCTGAAGCGCATGGACGTGTCGCGGATCGGGGCGATGGGCTGGAAGGCGCGGATCGGCTTCGCCGAGGGCCTGGCGCAGACCTACGACTGGTTCCTGCGGCAGACCGACCTGCGGCACTGAGCGCGCCGCGCGGGGCGGCCCGGTGCGCATCGCCTTCTTCGGCCTCGGCTACCACGCGAGGACGGGCTCGAGCCGTTTCTTCCTGGACCTGCTGCAGGGGCTCGGAGAGGTCGACACCTTCTTCGCCGAGGCCGAGGTCGCCGATGTGCGCCGCCGCTGCGCAGGCTTCGCCGAGGAACGCTACGACGCCATCGTGATCTGGCAGTTGCACGAGGCCTTCGCGCTGCTGTCCGGACGCCATCCCAATGTGACCTTCGCGCCGATGTACGACGCGATGGTCCGCGGCGGCGCCTTCGTCTGGAAGCCGTCCTTCAACGCCGCGAAGATCCTGTGCTTTTCCTGGGCGCTGCGGGCGGAGGTGATGCGCCGCGCGCCGCTGCACGCGCATGTGCAGTATTTCCCCGACCCGGCGCGGCATCCGGCGACAACGGACTTCGACACGCTCCGCGGCTTCCTCTGGTATCGCCGCCGCGACATCCCGCCCGAGGCGGTCTTCGCGCTGACCACAGGGACGCCGTTCGCGAGCCTCGCGATCCACGACGTGCCCGACCCGGGTCATGACGTGCCATGGTGCGGCGCCGCGCCGTCCCATGTCGGCCGCATCACCCGCACCGCCTGGTCCGAGGACCGCGCCCCGTTCGACGCGGCTTTGCGCGACGCGAACGTCTTCTTCGCCTCGCGCCCGCTGGAGGGCATCGGCATGTCCTTCCTCGAGGCGATGGCAGGCGGCCTCTGCGTCGTCGCACCGGATGCACCGACGATGAACGAGGTGATCTCCCACGGAAGGAATGGGCTGCTCTATCGGCCGGGCTCGCGTGCAGCGCTCGCATTCGGAAAGGCGCGCGAGATCGGTGCCCGCGCGCGGGACAGCGTGGCCGCCGGGCGCCGGCACTTCGAGGCGGCGGTGCCGGCGCTGCTGGAC
>JAFADX010000125.1 GCA_023424475.1 Pseudomonadota bacterium | reverse complement strand
CCTTCCATCCGCGCTGCCCGATTGCGGCGGCGGCCTGCCGCGCCGCGGTGCCGCCGCTCGAGACGCTGGCGGACGGGCACCGCATCCGCTGCCCGCGCATGAAGGAGATCCGGCCATGACGCCGCTGCCCGTCCTGGTGATCGGCCAGGCGCCGAGACCCGACCTCGAGGCGGAGATCGCCGCCGCCGCGCCGGGGCTGAGGGTGGCGCTGCGCGGTGCCCTCGACGGCATGACGCGGCAGGAGATCGCCGCCATCCCCCCGCGCGACGGGGCCGACACGCTCTTCACCATGCTGCCCTCGGGCGAGGGCGTCGCGATCTCCAAGGCCATGGTGACCGGGCGGATGCGGGCGCTGTTGGCCGAAACGCCGGGCCCTGTCCTGCTCGCCTGCACGGGCGCCTTCAAGGGCCTGCCCGAGCGGCCGGACCTGGTGCAGCCCTCGGCGGTGCTGAACGGGCTGGCGGAGGCGCTGCTGCCGCGCGGGCGCCTCGGCCTCTTCGTGCCGCTGCCGGAGCAGGCGGCCACGCTCGGCGCCTCCCGCGCGCGGGAGGGCCTGTCGCTCGCCGTCGTCGCGCTGCGGCCCCATTCGGACGACGCGGCGCGCGCGGCGGCGATGGCCGAGATGGCGGCGCAGAAGCCGGACCTCGTGCTGCTCGACTGCATTTCCTACACGCGGCGGGACAAGGCGGCGGCGGTCGCCGCGCTGGCCTGCCCCGTGCTCCTCTCCGCCGCCGTGGCCGCGCGGGCCGCCGCCTCTCTCCTGCCGGAGGCCTGATGCGCGAGATAACCCTGGACGAGATCGAGGCGCTCGCCGTCGGCGCCTGGGTGCTGGGCACGGGGGGTGGCGGCTCGCCCTATCTGGGACTGCTGAACATGCGGCGCCTCTATGCCGAGGGGAGGCGCGTGCGGCTCATGGACCCGGACGAGCTGGCGGATGACGACATGGTCGCCGTCGTCTCCAACATGGGCGCGCCGCTGGTCAGCCAGGAACGCCTGGTGGACAGCGAGACCATCGGCCGCGCCGTGACGCTGATGGAGGACTACCTCGGCAAGCCCTTCCGCGCGGTCATGAGCGTGGAGATCGGCGGCAACAACGGGGTGCAGCCCTTCCTCGCCGCGGCCGAGACCGGCAAGCCGGTGGTCGATGCCGACGCCATGGGCCGCGCCTATCCGGAAGCGCAGATGACCTCCTTCGCGGTCGGCGACCTGCGGCCCTGGCCGCTCTCGCTGGTCGATCCGCGCGGCGTCGAGGGCATCGTCGCGAAGGTGCCGTCCTGGAAGTGGATGGAACGCCTCTCGCGCAGGATGTGCGTCGAGGTCGGCTCGATCGCCTCCACCTGCAAGGCGCCGCGCACGGGGGCGGAGGTGAAGCGCTGGGGCATCCTGCGCACCACCACCCAGGCGATCGCGCTCGGCCAGGCGATCCGCCGCGCGCAGAAGGAACACCGCGATCCGGTGCAGGCGATCCTGGACCAGGAGAAGGGCCTGCTGCTGTTCCGCGGCAAGGTCGCCGATATCGCGCGCCGCGCCACCGAAGGCTTCCTGCGCGGCACGGCGAGGCTCGACGGCCTCGACGAATGGCGCGGGCATGGCTTCGCGCTCGCCTTCCAGAACGAATGGGCGGTCGGCTGGCTCGACGGCGAGGCGCGCGTGATGACGCCCGACCTGATCTGCGTGCTGGACAGCGTGAGCGGCGAGGCGATCGGCACCGAGGTGCTGCGCTATGGCCAGCGCGTCACGGTCATCGCCCTGCCGGCGCCGCCGGTCTTCCTTTCGCCGCGCGGGCTCGACTTCGTCGGGCCGCGCGCCTTCGGCTACGACCTCGACTTCCGCTCCGTCTTCGCGGGAGGCGCGGCATGAGGCGGCGCATCGGCATCGATGTCGGCGGCACCAACACCGATGCGGTGCTGCTCCAGGATGACCGCGTGCTGCACGCGGTCAAGACGCCCACCACGGCGGATGTGCTGACCGGGGTGCGCGTGGCGCTGCAGGACGTGGCGCACGCCGTGGGAGCCGAGGGCGTCCAGGCGGTGATGATCGGCACCACGCATTTCGTGAACGCGGTGGTGCAGCGGCGGGACCTCGCACCTGTCGGCGCGCTGCGCATCGGCCTGCCGGCGGCGAAGTCCCTGCCGCCCTTCTGCGATTGGCCCGAGGACCTCGCGGGGCTGGTGCGCGGGCAGGTCCACATGGTCGAGGGCGGGCTCGACTATGACGGCCGGCCGATCATGCCGCTCGACGAGCGGGCGGTCGCCGCGGCGGCACGCGCGATGCGGGCGGCGGGGATCGCCTGCGTCGCCGTCAGCAGCATCTTCTCGCCGCTCGACCCGGCCATGGAGGAGCGCGCCGCGGAGATCCTGCGCGCGGAGATGCCCGGCGCGGCGATCACCCTCTCCCACGACCTCGGCCGCATCGGTCTGCTGGAGCGGGAGAACGTCGCGTTGCTGAACGCCTGCCTCGTGCCGCTCGCGCGCGCCACGGTCCACGCCTTCGAGGGGGCGCTGCGCCAGGCCGGCATCGCCGCGCCGCTCTACATCACGCAGAACGACGGCACGGTGATCCGCGCCGAGCTCGCCGCGCGCTTCCCGGTGCTGTCCTTCGCCTCGGGCCCGACCAACTCGATGCGCGGCGCGGCCTTCCTCACCGGCCTCGGCGACGCGCTGGTGGTGGATGTGGGCGGCACCACCAGCGACATCGGCGCCCTGAAGTCGGGGTTCCCCCGGGAGGCCAACGCGGTGGTGCGGATCGGCGGCGTGCGCACGCTGTTCCGCATGCCCGACCTGCTGTCCATCGGCCTCGGCGGCGGATCGCACGTGGCGCAGGAGGGCGGCCGCATCCGCATCGGCCCGCGCAGCGTCGGCTTCCGCCTGCCCGAACTCGCGCGCGTCTTCGGCGGACCGCAACTCACAACGAGCGATATCGCCGTGCGCGCCGGCCTGCTCGCGCTCGGCGACGCCCTACGCGTCGCGGACATCTCCGGTGCCTTCGCGCAGGCCACGCTGGCCGAGGCGGCGCGCATGCTCGAGGAATCGGCGGACCGCATGAAGACCGATGCCGCGGAGGTGCCGCTGCTGGCCGTCGGCGGCGGCGCCTTCCTGGTGCCCGACCGCCTGCCGGGCGTGTCGGAGGTCCTGCGTCCCGCCCATGCCGCCGTCGCCAACGCGGTCGGCGCCGCGATCGCCCAGGTGAGCGGCGAGGCCGACCAGGTCTTCCAAGGCATGACCCGCGCCGAGGCGATGGCCGAGGCCGAGCGCATCGCCCGCAACCGCGCCGTCGAAGCCGGCGCCGATGCCGCGACCCTTGCCCTGGTGGACATCGAGGACCTGCCGATCGCCTACCTGCCTGGCGGTGCGCTGCGCGTGCGGGCGCGCGTCGTCGGCGAGATCGCGGCGCGCTGAATAGGCCCCCGGGACGACCGGCCTCGCCACGCGATGCGGAGCATCCCCGGTGCAGGCCCGCGGCCCGGCCGCAGGCGGCGCCCCTCCATGCCCCGGATCGCCGCGACCGGGGCCATTCCCGCATGGCATCCTCGGGGAATGCCGGATTGCGGAAATGGAGGTTGTGCAGCGGCGCGCCCCTGCGCGATGTTGCGGCGCAGCCGCGGCCACCTGCATGGCGGCGACGTTCCGGAGTGCCCTCAGCGCCCATGCCCCCCGTGGCCGAGATGATGCCGCTGACCATCGGTCGTCCGGTGCGACCGACGGCGCGGCGCGATGCGCGCCCTGGCCGATGACGGCCGTGCCGCAGCCTTCCCTCCCCGGCGACGCTGCCGCCCCGCAGCCCGGCATGGTCTGGATCCCGGGCGGCGCCTTCCGCATGGGTTCGAACGACCA
The DNA here is from genome assembly GCA_023424475.1 of Pseudomonadota bacterium. GTDB lineage: Bacteria > Pseudomonadota > Alphaproteobacteria > Acetobacterales > Acetobacteraceae > Neoroseomonas. Next base: position 47,211 of record JAFADX010000125.1, on the reverse strand, counting down.
TTATGCGGAGGAAGCTCCGGTCCACCGCGTTGCCGTCGATGGATTCTGGATCGACGCCACGCCGGTCACGAACCGCGCCTTCGCCGCATTCGTCGCCGCAACGGGCCACATCACCGGCGCCGAGATCCCGCCCGACCCGCGGGACTATCCCGGCGCACTGCCCGGGATGCTCTACGCCGGCAGCCTGGTGTTCCGGAAGACGCGCGGCCCGGTGGACCTCAGCCAATGGGGGCTGTGGTGGGAATACCGCCGCGGCGCCTGGTGGCGCGAGCCCTATGGGCCCGGCTCGTCCATCGCGGGGCTCGAGGACCATCCCGTCGTCCATGTCTCCCATGTCGATGCCCTCGCCTACGCGCGCTGGGCGGGCAAGGATCTGGCGACCGAGGCGGAATGGGAATTCGCCGCGCGCGGCGGCCTCGACGGCGCGCCCTTCGCCTGGGGCAACGTCATGCGCCCGGGCGGGCGCTTCATGGCGAATACCTGGCAGGGCGCCTTCCCCTACAGGAACACCCGCGAGGACGGCTGGGAAACGACCAGCCCGGTCGGCACCTTCCCGCCCAACGGCTACGGCCTTTCGGACATGATCGGCAATGTCTGGGAGTGGACCCGGGACTTCTGGGCGCCGCGGCACGAAGCCGATGCGCCGAAGACCTGCTGCATCCCGCGCAATCCGCACCGCACTTCCGACGAGCAGAGCTACGACCCGGACCAGCCGGCGATCCGCATCCCGCGCCGCGTGCTGAAGGGCGGCAGCTTCCTCTGCGCCCCGAACCATTGCCGCCGCTACCGGCCGGCGGCCCGCCATGCGGAGGCGGTCGATACCTCGACCTGCCATGTCGGCTTCCGCTGCGTCCTGCGCCCGGCGCGCACGGGCGGCGAGGGTGCCGGCACGGAAGAAACCTGACGGGCATCCCATGGGGCCGCCCGCCCGGGCCGTGGGCGGGGCCGGAGCGCCGGGTGCAACCCGGCTTTCGTTGTCCGGGCCTGGCGGCGCCGCGGCCCTTCAGCGATTCTGCCAGTTCGGCCTGCGCTTCTCCGCGAAGGCCCTGGGCCCTTCGATGTAGTCCTGGCTGTCGCGGTTGCGCTGCTGGGCGGGATACATGGTCGCGATCGCCTGCCGCAGGGACGGCTCGTCGAGGCCCGCATGGACCGCCTGCTTGGATGCCCGCACCGCGAGCGGCGAGCATTCCAGGATCAGCGCCGCCCAGCGCTTCGCCGCCTCCAGCGCCTGGCCCTGCGGCACCACCTCATTGACGAAGCCGAGCGCCTTGCCTTCCTGCGCCGAGACGCGCCGCCCGGTCAGGATCATGCCGAGCGCCTGCTTCTGCCCGATCATGCGCGGCAGGCGGTGCACGCCGCCGGCGCCGGCCACCAGCCCGACGCGCGGCTCGGGCAGGGCGAAGACGGCGTTCTCCGCGGCGATGATCAGGTCGCAGGCCAGCGCGATCTCGAAGCCGCCGCCCATCGCCACGCCATTGACCGCGGCGATCACCGGCTTCTCGAGGTCGAAGCGCGAGGTCAGGCCGGCGAAGCCCGAAGGCGGCATCGGTCCGCGCTTGCCGGCTGCCTGGATCTTGAGGTCGTTGCCGGCCGAGAAGGCCCGCTCGCCGGCGCCGGTGACGATGGCCACCCAGAGGTCCGGGTCCGCCGCGAAGGCGTCCCAGACCTTCTCCAGTTCATGATGCGCCTCGCTGTGCAGGGCGTTCATCACTTCGGGCCGGTTCAGGGTGACGATCCGCAGGTGCCCCTCGTCCCGGACCTGGCAATGCCGATAGGTGCCCATGCGTGCGTTTCCTCCAGCTTCCGGGCCACGCATGAACCCCACCGGACGTGCATCAAGGCCCGGGGGCGGCGCTCGCGCCGAACCGTCCCGCCCAGGCAAACTCCTTGCCGACCCGGTTCCGTAATGCGCGCAGCTTCGGGGGCCGTGGCTGCCGTGCCATTCGGCGCTCAAACGAAGACCGCAGCGAGATATCGCCGCGGCCTGAAACAAAACGGAAGACAACTACTGCGCGACCGGCACGGCTGGCCGCCATGCCTCGCGCCATGCATGCACTCGGACCATCAGGCGCACACCCGGCCTTCGCGTATCACCGCTGGCCGGGGCTGGCGACAAGGTGGCCTGGGGGCGCCCCGTGGGTTAGCCTCGCACGGCCGGAACCGGGGCCGGGGCCGGCGGGGCCGCCTGGACGGGCGCCGGCGGCGGGGGCTGCTGCTGAGCACATGCCGAGAGGAGTGCCACGGCGGCAACCATCGCCGCATTGCGGACCAGCTTGTGACGAGCCACCATCTTGGAAACGATCGACATCTGCTTCTTCCTATACAGAAGGGCTCATGGACAATGCAGGATTGAAGGGCAATTCTTGGCAAAGAGTCAAACAATCAATTGCATGGATCAGCAAAGTTCGATGAACCGCAGGGGTGCGCATGCCGCGGCGCAGGGTGGGGTATGGTCGCCATGAGCCTTGGTTGCAGGCGATTTCACGATTCAATCCGTGCGGGAATGTCCCGGCGCGCCACACTTGCGAACGGTGCCCTCGCCCTTGCCGCCTGCGGCCTTGCCGCGTGCAGCGGGGACCCGGATATCGAAACGATCTCCACCTCGTCGCTGCGGGCCGACACCGAACTCGGCAACCTGATCGATGGCGGGCCGGAGCTCGCCGTCGCTGGCGAACGGCTGAATGCCCGGCTGATCCGGCGCTTCTACGCACGCCGTGGCTTCAGGCCGGTCTGGACGTCCCGACAGGCGCAGGCCGATGCGCTGGTGAACGCCGTGCTGCATGCCGACGAGCAGGGCCTCGACCCGGATCTGTTTCACGCCAGCCTGTTGTGGCGGAGGGCGACCTTCCCGCCGCTGCACCGCGATCTGCTGCTGTCGGGCGCCTTCCTGTCCTATGCCGATGCCTTGGCCCACGGCGCCGTGCCGGTCGAGCGCCGCCGGGACAACGAGAGCCTGGTGCCGGAGCCGGTCGACGTCGCCGTCGCGCTCGACGAGGCGCTTCGCGGCCCGGATCCCGCCGCGGCGATCGAGGCCCTGGCGCCGGCGACGCCGACCTACCGGGCGCTGCGCCAGGCCTTGCGGCGGCACCGCACGGGCGGCGCGGCCGCTGCGGACCGCCTGCGCACGATCGCGGTGAACCTCGAACGCCAGCGCTGGCTGCCGCGGCAACTGCCGCCGGACCGGGTCTGGGTCAATGTCGCCGACCAGCGGCTGGTCCTCTATCGCGCCGACCGGCCGGTCTTCTCCACGCGCGTCGTCGTCGGCCAGGATGCCGAGCGCAACCAGAGTCCGGAATTCCGCACCCTGATCGAGGCCAGCTTCTTCAACCCCCCCTGGGTGGTCCCGAGGGACATCGTCGCCGCGGAGATCCTGCCGATCATCAGCCGCGACCCGGATTACCTCACCAGGAACAACATGGTCATGCGGCCGAACGGCGAAGTGGAGCAGCTCCCGGGGCCGAATGCGGGCCTCGGCCTGATCCTGTTCGACATGCCGAACAGGTTCGACGTCTATCTGCACGACACGCCGGACAGGCGCATATTCCTCCGCGACAACCGCCGCATCAGCCATGGATGCATCCGGGTGCAGGATCCGTTCGAACTTGCCGCGTTGCTGATGCGGCAACCGCTCGACACGATCAATCAGAGGATCGCGATGGGCGGCACCACCCGCAGCAAGCTGCCGACCCCGGTACCCGTCTACGTGGTCTACCAGACCGCCTTCGCGGATGCGGATGACGCGGTGCAGTTCCGCCCCGACTTCTACCGCCGCGACGCCGGCATCTGGCGCGAACTGCAGAGGCGACGCGAAGGACCGGCCGTCCCGGTGCAGGTGGCCGATCGCGTCGGGCCGCCCGGGCCGGTCTAGGCTCAGAGCTCATCCGGAAAGGAATTGAGTTGCCTGAATCGGATGCGATTCGCTGGTCCTGCAGACGATTCGCGGGGGCAGACGGATGGCATGGACGGCGGAGCATCGGCGCGCAGCGGACCGACGCGGCCTGCGCTGTCCCTCCGACCTGACGGATGCCGAGTGGGCGCTGGTGTCGCCGATGATCCGGCCTGCGAAGCACGGCGGCAGGCCCCGTACCGTGGACGTGCGCGAGGTACTGAACGCGGTGTTCTACGTGCTCTCGACTGGTTGCCAGTGGCGGACGCTGCCGAAGGACCTGCCGCCGAAGAGCATGGTGTGGGATTATTTCTCTCGATGGGAATGGGAAGGCACCATCGAGCGCATCCATCATGCTCTCTACGTCGCGGTGCGCGAGCAGGCAGGGCGCGAGGCCAGCCCGACCACGGCGATCATCGACAGCCAGACGGCCAAGGGCGCACAAAAGGGGGCTCTACGGTCGACCCGTCCGGCTACGACGCGGGCAAGAAGGTCGTCGGCCGCAAGCGCCACCTGCTGACTGATACCATCGGCATGCTGTTGGCGGTCATCGTGCATCCGGCCAGCGTGCAGGACCGCGACGGCGCCGAGCCGCTGCTGCGGCAGGCGCGTCACCTGTTCCCCTTCGTCGAGCGCGTGATCGGCGATGCTGGCTATCAGGGGCCGAAGATGGCGGCGGCCCTTGCCCGCACCGGCACGTGGAAGATCGAGATCGTCCGCCGCTGCGACCGCCACCGTTTCGTCGTGCTGCCGAAGCGATGGATCGTCGAGCGCACCATCGGATGGATCAACCGAAACCGCCGCCTCGCCCGCGACTTCGAGCGGCATTGCCGCATCGCCGCCGCCTTCGTCCGCATGGCCATGATCCGCACCATGCTCCGACGCCTCGCCGCAACGCTCTCATCGTGAATCACAACTTCCCGGATAGGCTCTTAGATTGCTGTTTGCCGCGGCTGCATGATCACGACCAACCCATTTGCCGGGCGGCCACGACACACACTCATCTGACATCAGAGCGGAAAGTCCTTAGCAATCGAAGAGCATCGGGCAACAATCGAACTGCAGCGCAGTCCAGCGCGCATTTGGGACAAGCGTCAAAAGCCGGGACTAAACACCTAAGCCCTGCGAAGATTCCAAAAGATCGGAAAACCCGTGACGCGGTCGCGCAAGGTGCGGCTCGTCGCCGTGGAACGGTAGATCGCGCCAAGCGGGATGCAGGGCAGCTCGTCCATGGCAACGATCTGGATCTCCCGCGCGATGCGCCGCTGCGCGGAAAGGTTCGGTGCCTCGAGCCAAGCGTCGCGCAGTTCCTCAAGGCGCGGAGCTGTCGGCCAGCCGAACCAGGCATCACGGCCGTTGCCGCGGATCAGAATGTGCGTCGCCGGGTTCTCGAACCACAAGCCGGGGAAGGCCCAGCAGCTCACCGACCAGCCGCCGCGCTCGACCGGCTCCATCGAGCGTCGCCGCTGCACCACGCTGGCGCTGTCGAGCAGCATCGGCTCGAAGTCGAAGCCGATGCGCGGCAGCAGGTCGGCGGTCACCTGGGCGAGGGCACCAGTGCCGGAGGTCGTCGTGTTGCCGAGCAGGCGCACCTTCTCGCCCTTGTAGCCGGCCTCGCGCAGCAGGCGCTGCGCCTTGGCCAGGTCCCGCGGGCCCTTGAGCGGTTCGAGGCCCGCATCGCTCGCCATCGGCGAGCCCGGCGGGAAGAAGCCGGCGTCAATGGCGAAGTTCTCGGGCTCGGTGCCGGCAGCGGCCATGACGAAATCGGCTTGGTTGATCGCGGGCAGCAGCGCCTGGCGGATGCGCTTGTCGTCGAAGGGCGAATGGAGGTGATTGAGCCGCATCACGCAGACCGCCGGCAACAGCTCCATGCGGCTGATCTCGATGGTGCGGAAGCGGCGCAGCAATTCGATGCTCTCGGGCGGTGGCTGACCGAACCAGTCGATCTCGTTGCGCTGGAGCGCCGCTGCGACGGTGGAGGCGTCTGGGATGCTGCGCCATTCCACGCGGTCGAAATGTACCTGCTTGGGGCCGGCGGTCAGGCCGCGCCCGGCATGCGGCGTCGGCCGGTAGGCGGCGAAGCGTTCATAGGCGACAAGGCTGCCGAGCTGGTACTCGTCCCGCCTGAACCGGAACGGGCCGGAGCCGGTCAGGTTGGTGATCTGGTCGCGCGGGCTGGTAGCCGCGACGCGCTCGGGCATGATGAAGGGCACCGGCGCGAAGGACTGGCCGAGCACCTTGATCAGCAGCGGGAAGGGCCGCTTCAGCCGGAAGCGCAGGCGGCGGTCGTCCAACGACTCGAGCGCGTCGAGCTGCGCGTCGATGGTCTGGCCCATCGGCGCCACCGCCATCCAGCGCCGCAGGCTTGCGACGCAGTCGCGCGCGCGGATGGCCTCGCCGTCATGGAAGGTGATGCCCTCGCGCAGCGTGATGGTGCAGGCGCGGCCGTCCTGCTCCCACAGATGCCCTTCGGCGAGCTGCGGCGCCGGCTGCAATTCGCCATCCGTGCCATAGAGCGTGTCGTAGATGAGGTAGCCATGGTCCCGCGTGATGTCCGCCGTGGTCCAGAGCGGATCGAAGACCGAGAGATCCGCATAGGGCACGAAGCGCAGTACGCGCTGGCGGTCGGTCTGCGCGAAGGCCGGGCTGCTGATGGCGGCGGCGCCGGTCGCGAGGAAGGTACGGCGATGCATGGCTCAGCTCCTGATCTCGGGGGCGTTCAGGTCAGCGATGGCCGCATGCAGGGCATCGGCGATGCGGTTGGAGCGGCGCCGCAGGACGACCCGCGCCATGCGCGCCTCGTCCGGCGGCAGCGCGGCGAGGCCGAGTGCAGGCGCCAGGCCGGGCAGCATCCGGCTGGCGCGGCCGAGGTCGTAGTCGTGGTTGCCGCGGGCGTGATGGAGGACCGGGTTGAGCAGCCGCGTGACGCGCAGCAGCAGCGCGTTGCGCGCCGAGGCATCGGTCAGGGGACGGCCGGCGAGCGCTGCGGCTGCCGTGTGCAGCCCCTCCGCGAGCGGGCGCAGGCCAGCGATCTCCGGCAGGTCGGGCGCCGCCTCGGCATATTCGCGCAGGCTCGCGAGAATGTCCTTCGCCGTCTCCGCCAGGTCAAGAGGCAGGACCTCCGCGGCGGTGAGTTCGCTGAGCAGGTTGTGGTGGATCAGCGCATCCGTCGCGAGCACGGCAGGGTCGCAGTGGTCGGGCATGTCCTCCTCTGTCTGCCACCACCAGGCGAGGCCGCTGCCGGGCATGTGCTCCGCGCTCGCGGCCGGCAGGAAGGCGCTGACCTGGAGGCTAGGCAGGCCGATCCCGCAGAAGCTCTGGTCCGAGTTGCGGGCACTGCGCGTCGCCGGCACGTATTTGTCCTGGCGGCGCAGGGCCTGGGCGACGAAGTCCTTCTCGGCGTCCGGCAGCGGGCCCACGGTCGCCTCCAACACACCGGAGGTGAAGCCGTGGAGCTCCGCGGTCGTGTTACGCAGCGCCTTGGTGGTGCCGCCGCGCACGCCGATGATGTCCACGTTGAAATAGGCGATGGCGCGGTCGCGCAGCTCGGCCCAGTGATTGTCCGCATACCAGGACGAGCCGGCATAGCCACCCTGTTCATGCCCGGTCCAGAAGGCGAAGCGCAACCCGTGGCGCGAGCGCGGCGCGGCGACGAAGAGGCGGGCGAGCTCAGTCAGCATCGCGACCGCGGCGAGATTGTCCGTCGCCCCCGCGCCCCAGGTGCAGTAATGCGCGCCGAGCAGGACGAAATATGGGGATTCGCCGGGGATCTCGGCGACCGGCATGCGTACCGGCCGCCATTCGCGGCGCGCCTCGGCGACCAGCCGGATCGCACCGCCGCCATGGGCGCGCAGCAGCGCGCCATCCTCCTTCGACACCTGCACAACCGGGATCTGCGGCAGCAGGGCGAGATCGGTGACACTCGTCGGCGCGCCCCAGATCGGCGAGGCCTGCACATAATGGCGTTCATGCCCGTGCGAGACGGCGACGACGCCGACCGCGCCGGCGTGCTGCGCCGCCATGATCGCATCGTAGCGCGGCAGGCCGTCGATGAGGGCGATGCGGCCCTCGAGGCCGGTGCCGTCGGCCAGCGGCGCGACGATGCCCTCGGGCGGCGTGCCTGCGGCCATGCCAACGCCGGTCGCCGCGATCCCGTGCGGCGCGTCGTCGAGCAGCGTCACTGCCGAGCGTATCGGCCAGCCGATGAAGGCATCGAAGCGATGCACCTGATGGGCGACGCCGGCGGCGGCGAGTTCCCGCGCGATGATGCCACAGGCAACGTCCTCCTCGGGCGAGCCGGGCAGTTTGCGGCCGAGGGCGCAGAGTTCCGTCACCAGCCCGTACATGCGCTCCGCCGAGATGCCGATAGCGGCGGGGTCGGTCGGCAGGGCGCGCATCACTCTGCCGCCTCGCGCGCCGCCTCCGGTGCGAGGGTGTAGCGGGTGAAGGCACGGTTCAACGCAGGCAGCGGCGCGATCTCCATCACGCCCTCGCCCGGGCGCATCAGAATCATCGCCACGGTGGCGGAGAGGTTGCCGCCGAGATTCATCCGCGGCGGGCGGCAGACCGACCAGGGCGTCTGCCAGTCGTCGAAGAAGGCTTTGCGCAGATCATCCAGGGTCAGCCCGCCCTGCTTCGCGGCCAGCGCCGCGCGCACGCGGCGGTCACGATAGACGCTGTCCGGCGTCGAGAGCAGTCCGGTATCCTTCAGCTTCGACAGCGCGACCGGGCTCTGCCAATGGTTGGCGTGGACGATCACGCCGTTCTCCGGATGCACCAGGAAGGATTCGTCCGGCGCGCATTCGATGTCGATGCCGAAGCCGCTCGCATGGCTCAGCATCAGGTTGTTTGATCCCGATTTCTGCGTGCCGTAGAGAATGCGGAAGGCGAGCGCGACCTGCTCCTGCTCCAGCGCCTTACGCCGCAGCAGCGAGAGCGGCACGCCTTCCTGCGTATAGTCGCGATCGCTTTCGAGGTAGTTCGCCGTGATGGCGATGCCGGCCGCGTTCATGCCGCAGCGCGCGAGGCCGCCGGCCTCGACGAAGGTCAGCACGTCCGGCCCATCGTCGCGCCGGATGCGCAGGACGACGCCGGTCTCGGCGCATTCGCTCTTCCAGTCCCAGTTCTGGCCGTGGATGAGTGTGCCGTCGGCGCTCGCCTCGGGAAGGATGATGGCGCCGGTGCAGCCGTCCGGGTCCTTGCGCGCGGTTGCCAGGGCCTCGGCGCGCTTAGCGAGTTGCAGCACCTCGGTGCGGCAGTTCACCAGCACGATGTCTTCGAAGGCGACGTCGGCGCCTCCGGCAATGCCGCGCATCTCGGCGACGAAGGCCGGCTCGAAGGCCTCGATCCGGGGAACGAAGGCGCGGGCCATGGCGCGGACGGCGCCGGCGTCCCGCCCCTGCCCCGCGAGCTGCGCCCCGTAATGCGCCAGCGACTTGTGCACGCGGGCCTTCGCCATGCGACCATAGGCGCGGCCCCGCGATTCCGGCGTGCCAGCCAGTTCGATCAGGGGGAAGGGTTCTATCGGGGTGGGCGACATCGAGGCTGCCTCTTCCAAATTTGGATTATGGTGACACATAAGGCATTCCATGGCCAATCCCCTGCCGATGCTCCCCTCCGATATCCCTCCCCTCCACCGCGCGCTGGCGCGCGACATCCTGCGCGGCCTGCACAGCCGCGGCGCTCGGCCGGGGGAACGCCTGTCGCGCCTTGCTCTGGCGAAGGAGCTCGGCGTCTCCCGCACGCCCGTCGCCGGAGCGGTGGCACTGCTCGAAGCCCTCGGCGTGGTGGAGACGGAGGGCCGCGCCGTGCGGCTCCGCGACCCCGATTTCGATCCCGAGCACCTTGCCCCGCCGGCCGAGGATGGCGGCGACGCGGCCGCTGCGCTGATCGTGGCGCTGGCGCGGGACCGTCGCTCCGGCGAATTGCCCGAGGACGTCTCGGAGCGCCTGCTCCAGGCCCGCTACGGCGTGGGCCGGATGGTGCTGGCAGCCGCGCTGCGGCAACTCGCCGAGGTCGGCGCCGTCAGCCGCAACCGAGGGCATGGCTGGCGCTTCGGCCCGGCCTATGCCTCCGCCGAGGACCGCGCGGCCTCCTACCGCTTCCGCATGATGATCGAGCCCGCCGGATTGCTCGAACCCGGCTTCCGCTTGCCGTCGGGCTGGGTCGGCGAGATGCGGAGGCGCCACGAACAGTTCCTTGGCCGCGCCTGGCGGGAGACCGACCCCGTCGCCTTCTTCGAGACCAACGCCGCCTTCCATCGCGGCCTCGCAGAGGCCTCGGGCAACCGCTTCCTGGTGCAGGCAGTGGACCAGCAGAACCAGCTCCGCCGCTTCTCGAACTACGACTGGCAGCGGGGCGTTGAACGCGTGCGCGTCTCGGCCTCCGACCATCTCGGCATCATCGAGGCGCTGGAGGCGGGCGATCGGGCGGAGGCGGCGGAACGCATGCACCGCCACCTGGCGGGCACCGCCGCCCTGGCCTGGCGCAGCCGGGAGCCATCCAGCACCTGACCAGCGTATTGCACTTTGCGATCTTATAGCGCATTCATGGGCGCGGGATGGGTGGAGACGTGCCTTGGATGACCCTTCGCCAAGCAGCCTCGCCACGCCCAGGCCTCGCTGGCCCGGCGGCGCGGCCTGCGTCATCTGCGTCACCGTCCACATGGATGGGCCGGCCCTGGAAGTCGGCCGCAAGCAGGTGCCGCTCGGCATCCACAGCCGGGGCCGTTACTCGATCCGTCGCGGCGTGCCGCGGCATCTTGGGATCCTCGCCCGCCATGGCATCCCCGCAACCTTCTTCATGTGCGGCTACGACGCCGAGATCGCGCCTGCGCTGATGCGGGAGGTGCACGCCGCCGGCCATGAGATCGCCGCCCATGGCTATGTCCATGAGGACTGGGAACTCGGGAAGGAGGAGCCGGAGCTGCTCGAACGCACCCACCGCATCCTGTCGGATTGCGTGGGCGAGGCGCCGGTCGGCTGGTGCTCCCCCTCGGGCCGCAAGAGCGCGCGGACGCTGCCGGTGCTGCGCGGGCTCGGCTACGTCTACGACGCCTCTGAGAAGGATGACGACATCCCCTACCTCGCCACGCTGGATGGCGCGGTGAGTGAGCAGATGGTCATCCTGCCGAACAACACCGTCTCGCTCGACGACGTGCCGGCCTATCGCGAGGGCCAGGCGCTGGCCGCGGAGGTGCTGGAGAACTGGCTCCAGGAACTCCGGGCCATCCATGACGGGGCGGGCTACCTGCACCTCACCTATCATCCGCGCTCCGGCTTCGGCAGCGGCGGGCCGGCGCGCGCCGCGATCGTGGACCGGTTCCTGCGCGAGGCCGCCGCCATGCCAGGGGTGCGCTTCATGACGCTGCGCGACCTCGCCGCGCATTGCCTCGCCGATCCAGGAGCCTGGCGCCGATGAGCCGCGTCGTCGCGCTGACCGTCAATGTCCACGGCATCGGGCCGGAGGCGGCGACGGAGCCGGCAGCGGCGCTGCATGGCCGCTTCGCCCATGGCAGCTACGCCTATCACCGCGGCCTCGCACGGCTGCTCGATGCACTGCGCGCGGCGGAGGTGAAGGCGACCTTCTTCTGGCCCTCCTCGGAGGCGGCACGCTGCCCTGCGCTGCTGGAGCGCTGCCTCGCCGAAGGCCATGAGGTCGCAGCCCATGGCCGCGCCTTCGAGGACCACATGGCGCTCGGCGCCGCGGCCGAGGCAGCGCTGCTCGAGGAAGCGCACGCCATGCTGGCCGCGCGCTGCGGCACCGCCCCGCTCGGCTTCCGCGCGCCGACCGGCACCGTCTCCCCCGCAACCTTCGGCATCCTGCACCGCCTCGGCTACCGCTACGACAGCAGCAACGTGGATGACGATGCGCCCTATGCACTGGCCGCCGATGGCGCGCCGGGCATGGTGGAGCTGCCGCTCAGCGAGGGCCTGACCGATGCGGCGCATTTCGGCCGCCGGCTGACGCAATCCCGCGCCGAGGCCTTCCTGGCCGAGGAACTCGACGCGCTGCTGCCGGAAGACGGCTTCGCCTGCATCACGCTGCATCCGCGCGGCGACCTCGGCCTGGTGCGGGAGGCGAGGATCCCGGTGCTGCTGCGCCTGCTCGATCGCGCGCGCAGCGCGCACGGGGCCGAGTTCCGCCTCTGCCGCGACATCGCCGCCGCCGCCCTGCGGCCGGACGGCTCCGTGACCTGGAACGGGAAGCTCCGCCCATGACACGCCATCTCCTCTCGCGCCGCCTTGCCCTGGGTGGCGCGCTCGCCCTGCCGGTGCTGAGCCCGCGCGCCCAGGCGGCGCTGCCGGACCGGCCCATCCGCCTCATCTGCCCCTGGTCGCCGGGCGGCACCACGGGCACCTATCTGCGCGGCATCGCGCCGATCGTCTCACGCCATCTCGGCCAGACGCTGATCGTGGAGAACCGGGCCGGCGCCTCGGGCGCGGTGGCGCTCGCCTGACTGAAGACGCAGCGGCCCGACGGCACGGTCATCGCGGGCGTCACCGACGCGTCCTACCGCATCTCGCTGGTCCAGCAGGTGCAGTACAATCCGCGCACGGATTTCAGCTTCCTCTCCGCGACCGGCACGCTGAACTTCGGCTGGGCGGTGCTGAAGGACAGCCCGATCCGCGACCTGCGCGACCTCGTGGAACGGGCGCGCGGCAGGCCCGAGGGCATCTCCTTCGCTGGCGGCGGCACGCCGACCAACCCGCCCTTCGGCATGCGGCTGCTGGAATACCGTACCGGCACCAAGTTCCTGTTCGTCCCCTTCGCCGGCGGCGGGCAGATGATCAATGCCGTGATGTCCCTCGACGTGAACCTGGTGTTCGACGCGCTCGGCGCGCTGGCGGGGGTGATCGACGGCGGCACCTTCCGCTCCCTGGCCATCGCCTCCGAGGAACGCTTCCCCCGTTGGCCCGACGTGCCCACCGCGCGCAAACAGGGCTTCGACGTCGTGGTGGACCTTCCCTGCGGCTTCATCGCGCCGCACGGCATGGCCCCGGAGCTGGTCGCCCTGTTCGAGGCGGCCTTCCGCAGGACCGTCGCGGATCCGGAGCACGCGACGCTGCTGTCGCGCCTGAACCTCAGCCCGTTCCACCGAGGCCCCGCGGCCTATGAGGCGCATGTCCGGCAGAGCCTCGACGCGCTACCGGCGATCAACCGCGCCATCGGCATGATTCCGTCGTGAAGGAGGCAGGAATGCGCAACGCCATGATCGGCCGACGCTGGTTCACCCGTGCCATGCCGGGCGGCGCGGCGGCGCCAGGCTGGCTCGCCACGGCGCTCGCCCAGGGCACGGGTGCGGGCGGGCTGTTGCGCGTCGGCATGGCCGCGCCCAACACCACGCTCGATCCGCATCTGCAGAGCAACGCACCGAACAACGCGGTCACCAGCCATATCTTCGATGCCCTCGTCACCAACGATGCGGCATCGCGTTCCACGCCGGGCCTCGCGGAATCCTGGCGACGGGCCGACGACACACATTGGGAGTTCACCCTGCGCCGCGACGCGCGTTTCACCGACGGGGCCCCTTCACGGCCGAGGACGCGATCGCTTCCCTCCGCCGCGCCACCGAGCTGCCCAGCACGGCCTCCTTCCGTACCTACACGCGCAGCATCAAGACGATGTCGGCGTGGAGGTCGAACACGCTGCTGATCGAGACGGACGGTCCAGACCCCCTGCTGCTGAACTCGATCAGCCGGATCCGCATGATTGCCGCGAAGCATGCCGGCGCACCTACCGCGGACTTCAACAGCGGCGCCGCCGCCATCGGCACCGGTGCCTTCGTCCTGCGCGGCAACATGCCGGGCAGCGTGGTCCAGCTCGCCCGGCACGATGGCTGATGGGGACTGCGCCTGCCGTGGGACGAGGTGGGTCTGCGCATGGTCACGGACGACGGCGCGCGCCTCGCGGCGCTGCTCTCCGGCGATCTCGACATCATAGAGGCCTTGCCGTCGCAGAGCGCGGGCCGCGTCCGGTCCAGCCCGCGCTTCCATGTCATCCGCGGCGTCTCCAGCCGCATCGCCTATCTTGGCTTCGACCACCACCGCGACGTCACCCCCTTTGTGACGGGGGCGGACGGCAGGCCGTTCGACCGCAACCCGTTCAAGGACAAGCGCGTCCGCCAGGCGCTGAACCTCGCCATCAACCGCCAGGCCTTGGTCGAGCGGGTGATGGAAGGCGATGCCGTCTCCGCCTCGCAATTCCTGCCGAAGGGGCAGCCCGGCACCTCCGACCGGCTGGACGTGCCCGGCCACGATCCCGCGCACGCCCGCGCCCTGCTGGCCGAGGCCGGCTATCCGAACGGCTTCCGCCTGACCTTGCACGGACCGAACGATCGCTACATCAACGACGCGAAGATCGTGCAGGCGGTCGCGCAGATGTTCAGTCGCATCGGCATCGACACGCGCGCCGAGGTGATGCCCTGGACGATCTTCTCCTCCCGCAATCCGCGCGGCGAGTTCAGCATGTTCCTCTCGGCCTGGGGCGTGAATACGGGCGAGACCTCGAACCCGCTCAAGGCCATCACGGCCACCTATGACCGCAATGCCGGCATGGGCGCATCCAATGCCGGGCGCTATTCCAGCCCCGAGGTGGATCGGCTGCTCCGGCAGGCGCTCCAGACCATGGACGACGCGGCGCGCAACGCGCTGCTCGCCGAGGCGAGCCGGATCGTCTTCGAGGATGTTGCGATCATCCCGCTGCACCATGAGATCTCGGCCTGGGCCGCGCGCAACGCGCGTGACCTATGAGACGCGCAACGACCAGTACACTCTCGCTATGGGCGTGGGCCGGAGCTGACCCATGACCGACGCCCCGCCGACCGCCGAGGCCACCGCGCGCGCGCCATCTATGACCTCGGCCCCACCGCCCTCTTCGCGTCCAAGGCCGATCCGCGCTTCCGCTACTGCCTCTATGTGCCGCCGCAGGTGGGGCGCGGCGCGAAGGTCGACCTGCTGGTCGCGGTGCATGGCACGACGCGGACCTCCTTCCTCGAATTCCGCGACGGCTTCGCGGAGTTCGGCCACTGGAACGACGTGGCGGTGCTCTGCCCGGTCTTCCCAGTCGGCGTGCGCGGGGACGGCGCGCGGTCGGGCTACAAATACATGGCGGAGGGCGACATCCGCTACGATCGCGTGCTGCTCGACATGATCGCCGAGGTCGCCGCGAAATACGGCCAGGACTGCTCGCGCTTCGCCGTCTTCGGCTTCTCCGGCGGTGGGCATTTCGTGCATCGCATGGCGATCCTGCATCCGGGCAGGCTATGGGCCGCGAGCATCGGCGCTCCGGGTTCGGTGACGCTGCCCGACCCGGCGCCCGACTGGTGGGCGGGCACCCGCGACCTGAAGGCGCGCTTCGGCATCGACTTCGACCGCGAGGCGGTAGCGAAGGTTCCGGTGCAGATGGTGGTCGGCGATGCCGATCTCGAAACCTGCGAGATCCCGCATCAGCCCGGCAGCGCCTATTGGATGGACGGCGCCAACGATTCCGGGCGCACGCGGCCTGAGAGGCTGAAGGCGCTGGCGGACTCCTTCCGCGCGGCGGGCGTGAACGTTCAGTTCGATATCGTGCACGGCGTTTCGAATGACCGGATGAAGGTGCTGAAGCAGGTGAAGGACTTCCTGGCTGGCGTGCTCGCCGCGAAGCGGGGCTGACCCCGTGCCCGGCATGGTCGTTGCCCCGCAGCCGGAGGCGGTGGAAGCGGGCGCGCTGGTGCTGCGGCCCAGCGGCAACGCGGTGGACGCGGCCATCGCCTGCGCCTTCGCGCAGGGCGTGGTCGATCCGCTGATGTGCGGCATCGGCGGCTTCGGATCCATGCAGGTCTTCCTGACGAAGCGCGGCGTGCACCAGGTGCTGGAATTCTATGCGCGAGCGCCCCTCGCCGCGCGGCCGGACATGTGGCTGGACAAGCTGCGGGGCCAGTCACGGGACGACTTCGCCTTCCTGCTGGAAGGCGGCATCAGCGAGCAGGGGCATCTCGCCGTCTGCACGCCAGGCAGCGTGACGGGCTATGCGGAGGCGCTGTCGCGCTGGGGGACGCTCGACTGGACGGACGCCATCGCGCCGGCGATCGCCGAGACGAGGCGCGGCGTCATGGTCCGCCCGCACATGCACTGGTACTGGTCGCAGGACCAGCGCGACAGCGGACAGGTGAACACGGCGGACAAGCTGCGCTGTCGGCCACCGGCCGCGCCCCGTATTTCCGCCCGGATGGCGAGATGAAGCGCTCGGGTGACACGCTGCGCAATGCGAATCTCATGTGCACACTGGAGCGCCTGGCACGCGGCGGGCCGGAGGTCTTCTACCGCGGCGAGATCGCGCAGCAGGCCGCCACCGATTTCGCCGCGCAGGACGGGTTGCTGGCGCAGAAGGATTTCGCCGCCTATCGCGTCTCGCTCGCCGAGCCGATCTGGGGCGAGTACCGCGGCCACCGCATCGCCACCAACCCGCCGCCGTCGAGCGGCCTGTCGATGCTCGGGCTGCTGCATGTCCTGGAGGATTTCGACCTCGCAGCGTTCTGCCACAACAGCGCCGCGCACGTGCGGCTGCTGGCCGAGGCGATGAAGCGCATGACGATCGACAAGGACGCCCACATGGGCGATCCGGCTCATGTCGATGTGCCCGTCGCGCGGATGATCTCGAAAGAGCATGCAGCGATGCATGCGGCCTCGATCCGCGCCGGGGGAGCGGGTGCGGGTGAAGCGCCTCGACCGATCGCAGCGCGAGACGACGCATGTCTCAGTGGTGGATGCCGAAGGCAATGCGGTGGCGCTGCCGCATACGCTCGGCAGCCCCTCGGGCGCGATCATCGAAAGGCTCGGCTTCATCTGGAACAGCACGATGAGCCGCTTCGACCCGCGCCCGGGACACGCCGGATCCATTGCGCCGGGCAAGCGGCGCGCGTCATCGGCCGCGCCGACCATCGTCTTCTGCGATGACCGGCCCTTCATCGTCATCGGGGCGCCGGGCGGGTCGTATATCGCGCCTGCCGTCGCGCAGGGCATCAGCAACGTGATCGATTTCGGCATGAGCATGAGCGATGCCGTGGCTGCGCCGCGCATCATGGGCGTGTCGGTCGCGATCGACGTCGCGAACCGCGTGCCGCGCTTCGTCACCGACGCCTTGGAAGCCGAGGGCTACACGGTAAAGCGAAGCTGGATGGGCTACGCCTTCGCCGCGCTGCATAGCATCCGTATCATCGAAGGGCGCCTCGATGGCGGCGCCGATCCGCAGCGCGATGGGATGGCGCTGGTGGTGCCCGATGCGGGGCCTTGAGCCGACCGCTACTGCACGGGGGCGCCGGAGGCACGCACGATCGGCGGCCAGAAGGCGCGTTCCTCATCCATGAAGGCGTTGAAGCGCGCAGGCGTGTAGCCGAGCATCGGCGGCATGCCGTTGCCGTCCAGGCGCCCCTTGATGGCGGGGTCCGCCAGCACCCGGGCCATCGCGGCGGAGAGCCGGTCCACGATTGGCTACGGCAACCCGCCCGGGCCGAAGATGCCGAACCAGGAATAGGCCTTGAGATCCGGCAGGCCGGCCTCGGTGTTGTTCGACACGTCGAGGATCAGGGACTGGCGGTCCGGCGTCGCCATGATTATCCGGATGTGGTCGGCGCGCGCCTGCGGTCTGTGCAGCGCCGCGATGTCGAAGGCAAACTGCACGTCGCCCTTGACCAGCGCGGCGATCGCCTCGGCGTCGCTGCGATAGGGGACGTGCTCGGCCCGGCAGCCGGTGAGGCGCAGCAGGTTGGCGCCGGCCAAGTGGCTCGTCGCGCCAGTGCCGTTGCTTGCGAAGGACAGCTCGACCGGCGCCGCGCATCGCCGCGATCAGCTCCTGCAGCGAGTTCACGTTGAAGTTCGACCGCGTGACCGACAGGCAGAGCGGCACGAAGACGGTCAGCGAGATCGGCGTCAGGTCGCGCTGCGGGTCATAGGGCAGGCGGTCGAACAGCGTCTGCGCGATGATCACCGAAGACACCGCCGCATGGACAAAGCTGCAGCCGTCGGGCGGCGGCTTCGCGACGTTGTCCGTGCCAACCGCGCCGCCGGCGCCGACGCGGTTCTCCATCACGCAGGACACTCCGAGCAGTCCCGGCAGCTTCGGCGCGAGGATCCGCATGACGATGTCGGTCGCGCCGCCCGGGCCGAGCGGCACGACGAAGCGGATGGGCCGGCTGGGCCAGGCATCCTGGGCCAGCGCGGGCGTCGCAACGGCGGCGAACGGCGCGCCCAGCAGGGGCGGCGGGAGGTGGGGGCAAGGCGTGGTGACGCGCGAGATCTGTCCTTCTCCTGGACAGGTGAAGCCGTTGCGGTTCTCTCTTCTTGGCCCTGTCGAGCGTTGGGCTTACGGATCGCCGGCGCGACGCTCATTCCGCCGCCCGCCGCGGGTGCATGTAGGGAAGCTCCGCCAGCAGCGCGTCCCAGGCGGCGTGGACCTCCCGCCTACCGCTGCCGTCCCGCGTCACCGCCTGCATCAGGCGGTGCTTGACGAAGAAACGCCAATGGACGGGCAGGCCGGCGAGGATCCCGGTCATCGCGGCATAGGCCTCCGGCGTCCAGATCCGCTCGAAGGCCTCGCGGAAGGCGCCGAAATGGAAATGCGGCGCTGTCGCGTTGCTGCGGCGCGCGGCACGCAGCGCCTCGGTCGCCGCGTCATCTACCGCCCCGTCGCGGATCACCACGCCGTAGTCGGCTTCGGCATCCTCCGCGCCGACATAGCCGCAGACGACATCCTGCAGCACGCGGCCGGGTTCGCGTTCCAGCGGGTCGCCGCGGCCGCCGCCGCCGGGGGAGACGATGCGGATGATGTCGCCCGGATTGGCCGAGAAGGTGTCGATGTTGTCGAGCAGCCTCATGTCCGCCCGGCCGGGATTGAGCGACATGGTGGATGGCCTGCCCGCCCTGCCGCCCAGGATGCCCCAGGCCTGGAAGCGGCAGCGGTCCCGGTTGCGCGCGGTGATCCGCGTGTTCGGCGTGAACACCTGGAATTCCATCTGCGTCGCGAGGCCGCCACGCCAGCGCCCCGCGCCGCCGGTGCCGGGTGCGAGGCCGTAGCGGCGGAAGCGGATCGGCACCTCGGCCTCGGTGATCTCGATCGGCGTGTTCTTGAGATAGGCGGCGTCGGCGCCGGAGCCGTCCGTGCCGTCGCCATGCGGCATGCCACCGGCACCGCCCACCACCGGGTTCACCGCGGCGATCACCGAGTCCCCCGTGCGGTCGTCATGCGTCATGACGTTGACGATGGAGGAGGAGCCGGCCGGCGCGGCGGGCATGCGCTCCGGCATGGCGAGGCCGAAGACGCCGAAGAGCAGGCTGCGCAGCCGCGCGCAGGACAGGCTGCGCATCCCGACCGCGGCGGGGAAGAGCGGGTTCACCATCGTCCCTTCCGGCAGGATGCAGCGGAAGGGCCGCGTCAGCCCGTGATTCAGCAGCAGGCCTGGATTCAGCGAGAACAGCACGTAGTACACACCGACCAGAATGAGCGTGTGGTGCGGGTTGCCCCCGGTCGGCACGTTGAGCGAGGAGGTGAGCTGCGGATCGCTGCCCGTGAAGTCGAGCACCGCGGAATCGCCCGCGATGCGCAAAGTCACAGCGAGACGTGCCGGATAGCCGTCCGGGCCATCCTCATCCGTGTAGTCGGCGAAGAAATACTCGCCATCCGGGATGGAACGCAGGATCTCGCGCGCCTGGTGCTCGGCGTAGTCCTGCAAATCGGCGAGCCCCCGGCGTAGCGTGTCGGTGCCGAACTTCACGATCATCTCGCGGATCTTGCGCTCGCCGGTGTTCATCGCGCCGACGAAGGCCTTGAGATCGCCGAGATTCAACGCCGGCTTGCGGACATTGTTGAGCATGATGTCCACCAGCTCCTGATTGAGGACGCCGGCGCGGTACAGCTTGGTCGGCCGGAAGCGGATGCCCTCCTGATGGATCTCGGTCAGCGCGCGCGACAGGCTCGCGGGCACCGCGCCGCCCATGTCCGTGTTGTGGATGTGGCCGGAGGCGAAGCAGAGGATCTCCCCCTCGTGGAAGACCGGCTTCCAGATGACCAAGTCCGGCGTATGCGTCGCGAGATAGCCGGCATAGGGGTCGTTGGTCATGCCGATGTCGCCCGGCTCGTAGTCCGGGATCATCGGGATGGCCTTGCCGTAGTCGAGGCCGGGATACCAGGTGGCGCCGAGATCCATCGGCACCGCGCAGGTCCGCCCCTGCGCGTCGAGGATCTGGATGGTGAAGTCCTCGGTCTCCTTGACGAAGGTGGAATGCGCCGTGCGGTAGAGCGTGTAGGCCATGTTTTCCGCGGCGGCGCGGGCATGGTTGGCGAGGATCTCGAGCGTGACCTTGTCGAGGCTCATGCCGTGGCCTCCAGCAGGATGTTGCCCATGCCGTCTACGCGGGCGGCGAAGCCGGGGGGGATGCAGGCGGTGCTGTCGTCCTGCGCCACCACGCAGGGGCCGGCGAAGCGATGGCCGGCGCGCAGCGCGGCGCGCAGGTAGAGCGGCACCTCGTGCCAGGCATCGTCGTAGAAGACGCGCAGCAGGCGGTCCGCCGGCGGTTCGCCCTGCGCCTCCGGCAGCGGGCGGAGGAAGGGCTTGGGCGAGGCGCCGGCCATGACGAGGCGCAGATTCATGATCTGCACCGGGGAGTCGCGGTCGCAGAAATCATAGACCGCCTCATGCGCGCGGTGGAACGCCTCGGTCAGCGCCGCCATGTCGCCGGCCAGCACATCGTCATGCGGCAGCCTCACCTCGATTTCGAAGGACTGGCCGCGGTAGTGCATGTCGGCGAACCAGGAGGGCAGCGCTTCGCCCGCGAAGCCCTGTTCCTCGCGCAGCCAGGCCGTGCCCTGGGCGAGCAGCGCCGCGGCCTGCCGCCGCAGGGCCGGCGCCTGCGACGGTTCGGCGGCGATGAAGAGCGTGCGGATGAAGTCGTTCTTTACATCCGCGACCAGGCCGCCCAGCGCGCTGACCACGCCGGGCCGCGCCGGGACGAGCACGCGCCGCATGCCGAGCTCGCGCGCCAGGAAGCAGCCGAGCATCGGCCCGGCGCCGCCGAAGGTGAGCAGCGCGAAGTCGCGCGGATCGACGCCATGGCGCGCGACGAGCTTGTTCACCTCGGCGAACATGCCGGCGATGGCGATGCGGATGATCGCTTCCGCCGCGCGCTCCACGCTCATGCCGAGCGGTTCGGCGAGGTTGCCGATCGCCGCGCGCGCCAGTGCCATGTCGGGGCGGAAGGCGCCATAGGCGAGGTCGTGCTGGCCGAGGAAGCCGCAGGCCGCGAAGGCGTCGGTGATGGTCGGCCGCGTGCCGCCGCGCCCGTAGCAGGCCGGGCCGGGCGAGGAACCGGCGCTCTCGGGCCCCACCTTGAGCACGCCGAATCCGTCCACCCAGGCGATCGACCCGCCGCCGTCGCCGATCGAGGAGACGGCGACGCTCGGCAGGTAGAGCGGCAGGTCGCCGATCTTCTCGCCGGCGCCGAATTGCGGCTGGCCGTCCAGGATCAGCGCCACGTCGGCGCTGGTGCCGCCGATGTCGAGGGTGATGGCGTGGTGCTCGCCGGCCTCGCGCGCCACCCAGGCCGCGCCCATCACGCCGGAGGCGGTGCCGGAGAGCACCATGCCGACGCAGGCACGCTTGCCGAGCGCGGCCGACATGATGCCGCCGTTGGACTTGGTGACCAGCGGCTCGACCGTCACGCCGCGATCCCGCAGCCCGGCGATCAGGCGGTCTAGATAGTCGCGGATCTTGGGATGGACATAGCCGTTGATCAGCGCCGTGGTGGTCCGTTCGTATTCGCGCACCACGGGCCAGACCTCGCTGGAACGGAAGACGAAGAGATCCGGCGCGGCCTCGCGGATGATCGCCGCCGCGCGTTCCTCATGGGCAGGGTTGCGATAGGCGTTGAGGAGCGAGACGACAATGCCCTCCACGCCCTTCGCCCGCGCCTTGGCCAGCGCGGCGAGGACGGAGGCCTCGTCGAGCGGCATCTCCTCCGAGCCATCGGCGAGGATTCGGCCGCCGATGCCGAAGACGCGATCGCGCGGCACCAGCGGCGCGCCACGGCGGGAGAACAGGCTGTAGGCCTCCGGCATGCGCAGCCGCGCCAGTTCGATCACGTCCTCGAAATGCTCGTTGGTGATGAGGGCGAGCGTCGCGCCCTTGCGCTGGATGACGGTGTTGATGCCGACCGTGGTGCCATGCACGAAGCCGGTGATGTCGGCCGGCCGGATGCCGTGGCGTTCCTGCAGGAGCTCGAGCCCGCGCAGCAGCTCGGCGCCGGGCGTCTGCGGCGTGGTCAGCACCTTCAGGCTGTGCAGCTCCTCCTTCTCCTCGTCCCAGAGGCAGAAATCGATGAAGGTGCCGCCGATATCGACGCCGACGCGATGGCCCATGCAGGTGTTCTCTTCTCCCGTCTCATGCCGTCCGCGGCGCGAGCAGCGCGGCGCCGATGCGTTCCATCTGCCGGGCCAGGTCGCATTCCGCCGCCTCGCCTGCGGCGACCGCGGCGAAGAAGCGACGCTTGAGGTAGTGCCGCCAGTTCACCGGCTGGGCGCTGAGGAACTGCGTCAGCTCGGCATAGCGCGCTTCCGACCAGACGGATTCGAAGGCGCGGCGGGCCTCGCCCAGATCGAAATGCGGCAGCGTCACCGTGCCGCGCGCGGCGCGCAGGGCCTCGGTCTCCGCGAGGTCCGCCCTGCCGTCCCGCAGCACCACCCCGTAGCTCTCGCGCGCCGCGACCATCGAGACGAAGCCGCGCCGCACGTCGGCGGCCACCGCCCCGGGATCGCGCGTGAAGGGATCGCCGTAGCCGCCCGCGCCGGCGCCGACCACGCGCACCACGTCGCCCGGTTCGCAGCGCATGATGTCGGTGTTGCCAAGGCTGAGCTCGCGCGGCGTGCCGGGGTTGCGCCGGAAGGTGGAGGTCGATCCGGCGCGCCCGCCGAGCACGCCCCAGGACGCGAAGACCGAACGGTTGCGGTTGCGCGCCGTCACCACCGTGTCGGGCGCGAAGACCTGGAACTCCATGACGGCGGCGAGCCCGCCGCGGTGGCGCCCGGGCCCCGCGCTGTCGGGCCAGAGGCCGTAGCGGCGGAACAGGATCGGCACCTCGGCCTCGGTGACCTCGATCGGCGTGTTCTTCAGGAAGGCCTGGGCACCGCCGGCGCCGTTCGGTCCGTCCGCGGCCGGCGTGCCGCCGCCGCCGCCGCCGACCGGCCCGATCGAGGCCATCACCGGCCGCCCGTCATACCCCGCGGTGCGGACGTTCATGATCGAGTTGCCGCCCGGGGAGGTGGCCGGCATGCGGTCCGGCATGGCCAGCGAGAAGGCGCCGAAGGTGACGATCTGCGTCAGCATGCAGGTCAGCGACCGCATGCCCACCGCCGCCGGCGGCGCGCAGTTCACCACCGTGCCCTCCGGCATGATCGCACGCGCGACGCGCAGCGTGCCGGCATTCAGCAGCAGGTCCGTGTTCAGCGTGAACAGAACGTAGGTCAGGCCCACCAGCACCAGCGGATGCCGCTCCCGCCCGCCCGTCGGCATGTTCAGCGAGGCCGCGACCTGCGGGTCGCTGCCGGTGTAGTCGAGCTCCACCGTCTCGTCCCGCACGCGGAGCGTCAGGGCAACGCGGCAGGGCACGCCGCCTTCGCCATCCTCGTCGGCGAAGTCGGCGAAGAAATACTCGCCGTTCGGGATGCCGCGGATCACGGCGCGCGCCTGGTCCTCCGCATAGTCGAGCATGGCCTGCATGCCGTCGCGGAAAGTCTCCGCGCCGAAGCGCGCGATGATCTCCCTGATCCGCCGCTCGCCGACATTCACCGAGGCGATCTGCGCCTTCAGGTCGCCCCAGTTCTGATCCGGGGCGCGGACGTTGAGGCGCATGATCCGCAGCACCTCCTCGTTCATCCTTCCGCGGCTGACGAGCTTGAGCGGCGGCACGCGGATGCCTTCCTGCTCGATCTCGGTCAGGGAGCGCGAGAGGGAGGCCGGCACCGCGCCGCCGACATCGGTGTTGTGGATATGGCCGACGACGAAGCAGATGACCTCGCCGTCGTGGAAGACGGGCTTCCAGATGTGCACGTCCGGCGTATGGGTCGCGACGTTGCCGCTGTAGGGGTCGTTGGTGACGCAGATGTCGCCTTCCTCGTAGGACGCGATCATCTCCAGCACCGGCCCGTAGTCGATGCCGCTGTACCAGGGCGCGCCGAAGCGGCGCGGGGAGGCGAAGGCCATGCCCTCCCGCGTCACCAGCGTGCAGGAGAAGTCCTCGGTCTCCTTGATGAAGGTGGAATGCGCCGTCCGCATCAGGGTGAAGGCCATGGCGTCGGCCGCGGCCCCGCAATGGTCGATCAGGATGCGTAGGCTGCGACGGTCGATCGGCATCAGCGCGCCCCGGCTTCGATGATGAGGTTGCCGTGCCGGTCCACCAGCACGCTGAAGCCGGGCGGGACGACCGTGGTGCAGTCGGGCTGCGCGATGACGGCCGGGCCGGCGAAGGCCTGGCCGGCGCGCAGCGCGTCGCGCGTATGCAGCGGCACGCTGCGCGGCGCACCGTCGAGGAACACCTCGATCATGCCGCGCGGCACGGCCGGCCCGGTGGCTTGGGGCAGTTCCGGCAGGGCCGGCTTCGGCGTCCCGCCGGCGATGACGAGGTGCAGCGCCACGATCTGCACCGGCGCCGCGGGGTCGGCATGGCCATAGAGCGTCTCGTGCCGCGCGTGGAAGGCCTGGCGCAGCGCGGCGAGGTCGCCGGCCTCGATCCAGGCGGCATCGAGCGGCACATCGACCTCGAAGGATTGGCCCTGGTAGCGCATCTCCGCGGCCAGCGCGATCGCCGGCGTGCCGGCGAAGCCCTGCTCCTCGACGAGCCAGGACAGGGCGTCGCGGCGCATCGTCTCGAGCGCCTCGCGCAGCAGCGCCTCCACGCCCGGCTCGACCGCGGCGTAGAGGGTGCGGACGAGGTCGTTGCGCAGATCGGCGACGAGGCCGCCCAGCGCGCTCAGCACGCCCGGCGCCGGCGGCACCACGACGCCGGCCATGCCGAGCTCGCGCGCCAGGAAGCCGGCCAGCATCGGCCCGGCGCCGCCGAAGGCCAGCATGTGGAAGTCGCGCACATCGAGGCCGAAGCGCGAGACCAGCCCGGAGGCGTCGGCATACATGGCCGAGACGGAGAGATCGAGGATGCTCGCCGCGGTCTCCTCGACGTCGCTGCCGAGCCGTTCCGCCAGGCGCCCCACCGCGTCGCGCGCCGCCGCCATATCCAGCCGCACGGCGCTGTAGCCGAGGTCGCTGTGGCCGATCAGGCCGCAGACCGCGGCGGCATCGGTCACCGTGGGATCCAACCCGCCCTTGCCGTAGCAGGCCGGGCCGGGCGTGGAACCGGCGCTGCGCGGCCCGACGCGCAGCACGCCGAGCCCGTCCACCCAGGCGATCGACCCGCCGCCCTGGCCGATCGAGGTGACGGAGACCGAGGGGATGAAGATCTGGAAGTCGCCGATGATCTCGCCCGTGCCGTATTCCGCGCGGCCGTCGCTCAGCACCGCGAGGTCGGCGCTGGTGCCGCCGATGTCGAGCGTCAGCAGGCGGGGGAAGCCGCAGCGCTGCGCGATGAAGCCCGCGCCGATCACGCCCGAGGCGGTGCCGGAGAGGATCATCTGCACGCAGTCGCGCTTCGCCTGCGCGAGGCCCATCACGCCGCCGTTCGATTTGGTGATGCGCGGCGCCGCCGGCACGCCGAGCCGCGCCAGCGTCGCGTCGAAGCCGTCGAGGTAGCGGGCGACGCGCGGCTGCACATAGCCGCTGATGCAGGCGGTGACGCTGCGTTCGTATTCGCGGATGATCGGCCAGACCCCGCCGGCGCGGAGCACCGGCATGCCGGGATCGAGCTCCGCGAGGATCGCCTCGACCGCGCGTTCATGCGCGTCGCTGCGCCAGGCGTGCAGCAGGGCGATCACGATGGCTTCGGCGCCGCCGGCCTTCGCGGCCCGGTAGGCGGCGACGACGCTGTCGCGGGAGAGCGGTGTATGCACGCTGCCATCGGCGCGCAGGCGTTCCTCGATGCCGAAGACCCGCTCGCGCGGCACCAGCGGATCGGGCCGGCGCGCATAGAGGTTGTGGTACTGCGGCATCTTCAGCCGTGCCATCTCGAGCACGTCCTCGAAGCCGCGCGTGGTCAGCAGCGCGAGCGCCGCGCCGTTGCGCTGGATGACGGTGTTGATGCCGACCGTGGTGCCGTGGATGAAGTGGTCCACCGCCGCGGCGGCGATGCCGTGCCGCTGTTCGAGCAGCATCAGCCCCTGCTCGATCTCGGCGCCTGGCGCATCGGGGCGCGAGAATACCTTGAGGGTGACGAGGCGGCCGTCGGCCGCGTTCAGCGCAGCGAAATCGGTGAAGGAGCTGCCGACATCGACCCCCACGCGCCAGGTCATGCGCCGGGACCCGGGGCTGTGATGCATGCCATGCTGCGGTCCCTGATGCGATGCCGCGCCGATCAGTGCCATGCGCGACGCCCGGCCTCCAATGACTTCTTGGCCGGCGGCGCCAACCCGGAGTTATGACACGTCCGCGCCTGGCATAACCGAAGGTTCTGTCCGGTGGCGCAGATGCGATTGGACCCTCCATGGCGCCCGCCCGAACCTGCCGCGGTCCTGCCATGGAGCGCAGCGTTGGATCGCAGCCACCATGCCCGTGCCGCCTGAGGCGCGCCCGCTGCTACGCCGGCTCGCCGAGCGGGACCGGCCGACGGTGAACTTCGTCATCGACGGCCGGCCGGCCACCGCCCTGCAGGGCGACACGCTGCTGACCGCCATCCTGCTGAACGCCGCCGCGCTGCGCCTTTCGGAGTTCGGCGACGGGCCGCGCGCCGGCTTCTGCCTGATGGGCGCCTGCCAGGATTGCTGGGTCTGGACCGAGCAGGGCACGCGGCTGCGCGCCTGCAGCACCTTCGTCGAACCGGGCATGCGGGTCGTGACGCGGGAGGCGCCATGGCCGCGCCTCGTGTGATTGTCGTCGGCGCCGGCCTTGCGGGGACGCGCGCGGCGGAACTGCTGGTCGCCGCCGGACTGCGGCCGCTGGTGGTGGACGAGGCGCCGCGCAGCGGCGGCCAGATCTACCGTCGCCAGCCCGAGGGCTTCCGCCGCGACGCGCGCGCCCTCTACGGCACGGAGGCCGGCCGCGCCACGGCGCTGCACGCCGCCTTCGACGCGCTCGCCGGCCGCATTGACTACTGGCCGGAGACCCTCGCCTGGAACGTGCGGGACCGCGAGTTGCACGTCCTGCGCGGGGAGAGCGCGCATATCCTGCCTTTCGACGTGCTGATCCTCGCCACCGGCGCGACCGACCGGCTGGTGCCGCTGCCGGGCTGGACGCTGCCCGGCGTGTTCAGCCTTGGCGGCGCGCAGATCGCGCTGAAGGCGCAGGCCTGCGCCATCGGCAGCCGCGTGGCCTTCCTTGGATCAGGGCCGCTGCTCTATCTGGTGGCGGCGCAATACGCGAAGGCCGGCGCGGCGGTGGCCGCGGTGCTGGACACGGCGCCGGCCTCAGCACGCTGGCGCGCTTTGCCCGACATGGCGGCGCGGCCGTCGCTGCTCGCCAAGGGCGCGGCGCTGCTCTGGACGCTGCGGCGCGCGGGCGTGGCGGTTCGGCGCGGCGTCATGCCGCGGCGGCTGCTGCCCGATGCGGAAGGCGCGCGGGTCGCCGGCATCGCCATCGCGGGCGCCGGTGGCGCGGAGGAGGTGATCGCCTGCGACGCAGCGGGCCTTGGCTGGCACCTGCGCGCGGAGAGCCAGCTCGCGGATCTCGCTGGCTGCGGCTTCGCCTTCGATGCGGAGCATCGGCAATGGCTGCCGCGGGCCGATGAGGACGGGCGCAGCGACGTGCCCGGAATCTACCTGGCCGGCGACGGCGCGCGGTTGCTCGGCGCGGATGGGGCGGAGATCGCCGGGCGGCTCGCCGCCCTTGCGGCGCTGAAGGATCTGGGCCTGCCCGCGCCGCCCGGCATCGACATCGCGGGCCTGCGCCGCCGCCGGCGCGCGATGGACCGCTTCCGCCGCGGTCTGGCCGTGGCCTTTCCCTGGCCGGCGGCGCTCGTCGCCGGCCTGCCCGACGACACGCTGGTCTGCCGCTGCGAGGCGATCACCGCCGGCACGCTGCGCCGCGGCGGCACCGGCCTCGACGCGCCTGAGGTCAACCGCGCCAAGGCCTTCACCCGGATCGGCATGGGACGCTGCCAGGGCCGTTTCTGCGGCATCGCCGGCGCGGAGATCCTCGCCGCGGCGCGAGGCGTCGCGATGGAAGGCGCCGGGCGCCTCCGCGGCCAGGCGCCGGTCAAGCCGCTGCCCGTCGCCGCCGTGCTGGACGATGCCGGATGACGGAGAACCGCGCGGATGTGCTGATCGTCGGCGGCGGGCTGATGGGTGCGGCCACCGCCTTCTTCCTGCGCCGCCGCGGCCTGTCCGTGATCCTGCTGGAACGCGGGCTGATCGGCCAGCAGGCGAGCGGCGTGAACTTCGGCAATGTCCGCCGCCAGGGGCGCTTCCCGCCGCAGCTTCCGCTCGCGCATCGCTCCCGCGCGCTGTGGTCGCGCCTGCCGGGACTGCTGGGCGAGGATGTCGAGTTCCTGCCCACCGGCCATCTGCGCGTCGCCTACGGGCCCGAGCAGGTGGCGATGATGGAGGCCTATCGCGACACGGCGCGGCCCTGGGGGCTGGAGCTCGAGATGCTGAGCGGCAATGCCGTGCGCGACCGCTTCCCCTGGCTGTCGCAGGATGTGCTGGCCGGTTCCTTCTCGCCGGAGGACGGCCACGCCAATCCGCGCCTGGTCGCGCCCGCCTTCGGCCGCGCCGCCCGGCGCGAGGGTGCGCGCGTGGTCGAGAATGCGAAGGTGCTGGCGATCGAGCCGGAGAATGGCGGCTTCCGGGTGGATACGGCGGATGGCATGGTGTGGCGGGCGGGCATGGTGCAGGTCTCGGCCGGCGCCTGGGGCGGGCGCATCGCCGCGCGTTTCGGGGAGCCGGTGCCGCTCACGCCGCGCGGCCCGCAGATGGGCGTCACCGAGGCCGCGCCCTATGCGCTCACGCCCGTGCTCGGCGTCACGACGCGGGAAACGAAGGAAGTCATCTACCTGCGCCAGGTGACGCGCGGCAATGTCGTCTTCGGCGGCACCGGC
The DNA here is from genome assembly GCA_023424475.1 of Pseudomonadota bacterium. Lineage (GTDB taxonomy): Bacteria > Pseudomonadota > Alphaproteobacteria > Acetobacterales > Acetobacteraceae > Neoroseomonas. The sequence goes on along the minus strand of JAFADX010000125.1, from coordinate 18,162 downwards.
CATGGCCCGGCGGATCTCGACGGTCTGCCGGCGCGCGCCGATCCGCGCATCACCCTGCACCAGTTCACGCAACTCACCCGCATGGTCCCTGCGCTGCGCGCGCTGCGCATCATCCGCACCTGGAGCGGCATCGAGGGCTACATGCGCGACGACATCCCAGTGATGGGGCCAAGCGCGCGCATCCCCGGCCTGTTCTACGCCTTCGGCTTCTGCGGCCACGGCTTCCAGCTCGGCCCCGGCGTCGGCGACGTGATGGCGGAGCTGATCGCGACCGGCCGCAGCGAGACGCCGATCGACCCCTTCCATATCGGCCGCTTCGCGTGAGCGCCGCGATGCTGCCCTTCGAGACCACGGTGCTCGAGCGGCGGCACGGCGCCTATCGCCTGTCCACCGACCGCGCGCTGCTCGATTCCGGCCGCGTCGCAGCCTTCATCGTGGAGGAAGCGTATTGGGGGAGAGGGCTCGATTGCGCGACGGTGCAACGCGCGATCGCCGGATCCCTGCCGATCGGCGCCTATGCCGCCGACGGCGCGCTGGCCGGCTTCGCGCGCGTGGTGACCGACGGCGCGGTCTTCGCCTATCTGCGCGACGTCTTCGTGCTGCCGCCGCATCGCGGGCGGGGGCTCGGCCGGGCGCTCGGCGCTGCGGCGCTCGATCATCCGGACCTCGCGACGGTGCGCAACTGGATGTTGGCGACGCGCGACGCCCATGGCGTCTATGCGCCGCTCGGCTTCGCGGCGGTGGCCGATCCTTCGATGTACATGCAGAAGCGACAGGCGGGACCGACGCCATGACCGACGAATTGTGGCGCTGGGACGCCGTCGATCTTGCGGGGGCGATCCGCGCCCGCCGCATCTCCAGCCGCGAGGCGGTGGAGAGCGCGCTGGCACGCATGGCGGTGGTGAATCCCTTCATCAACGCCGTGGTGGAGCCGATGGAGCAGGCGGCGCGCGATGCCGCGGATGCCTGTGACGCGGCGTTGGCGCGCGGCGCGGCGCCGGGGCTGCTGCATGGCGTGCCGATCACCGTGAAGATGAACGTCGATGTCGCCGGCATGCCACGGTCCAACGGCATCATCGCGCTGAAGGACCGCGCCGCCACCGCCGACAGCCCGGTGGTGAGCAACCTGCGCAAGGCCGGCGCGGTGATCCTCGGCCTGACCAACAGCCCCGCCTTCGCCGCGCGCAGCTTCACCAGCAACGAGCATTACGGCGAGACCTTCAACCCCTTCGGCCGCGCCTTCACGCCGGGCGGCTCCTCGGGCGGCGCCGCGGCGGCGGTGGCGGCGGGGATCGGCGCGGTCGCGCATGGCAACGATCTCGGTGGGTCGGTGCGCCAGCCGGCCGCGTGCTGCGGCGTGGTCGGGCTGCGCTGCACGCCGAGCCGCATTCCCAACTACAACCCCTCGGTGGCGACGGACCGGCCGGCGCTGCATCAGTCCACCACCTCGCAGGGGCCGATCGCGCGCAGCATCGCGGATGCGCGGCTCGGCTTCGCGGCGATGGCGGCGCGCGACCCGCGCGACCCCTGGTGGGTGCCAGGGCTGTCGGAGGCCGACAGCCTGAGGCTGCCGGTGCGCGTCGCGTTCTACGCCGGCCCCGCCGATGTCGATCCGCCCGTCGCCGAGGCCGTGCGCCGGGCCGCAGCCTTCCTGCAGGACGCGGGCTGCAGCATCGAGGAAGCGAAGCCCCCGCGCTTCGAGGAAGCCTGGGACCTGCACCGCGCCCTGCTGCACGCCGAACGCCAGGGCGCGACGCTGCGCGAGATCGAGCGCCATGGCGATGCCTTCGTGCGGCGTTCCATGCAGGGGCGCATCGCCTTCGGGCAGCAGGACCTGCCGGGCCGCGACGCCTACATCGCCGCGCTGGCCATGCGGTCCAGCATCCTGCGAGAATGGAGCCTCTTCTTCGAGCGATACCCTCTGCTGCTCATGCCGATCTCCTTCGCCCACGCCATGCCGGCCGAGTACGACCAGCAGGGCGACGCGGCGGTGGCGCGCGTCATGTGGTCCAACATGCCGGCCCATGTCACGGCGCTGCTCGCGCTGCCCGGCCTTTCCGTGCCGATGGGCGTGGCGGATGGCGCGCCGACCTCGGTGCAGCTCGTCGCGGCGCGCTTCCAGGACCCGTTCCTGTTCGATGCCGGCGCCGCCATCGAGGCGCGCTCCGGCCGCCTGACGCCGATCGACCCGCGCATCGACGAGAAGCGTCCTTAGGCGACGCGGGACGAGCGCCCCCAAAGCCACGGCAACCGTGAAAGGATCATCGCCGATGTCCCTCCGCCGACGCTACCGGGCCGTGCTCGCCCTTACGGTCGCCGCCGCGCTTTCCGCCGCGGCACCGGCCGCCGCACAGACGACGCTGACGCTCGGCATCAGCGCCGCGCCGGGCACGGTCGATCCGCATTTCAACCAGGGCGTCTCGACGCAGACGCTGATCTACAACATCTTCGACACGCTCATCCAGCGCGGGCCGCAGTATGAGCTTCAGCCCAGCCTCGCCGTGAGCTGGACGCCGGTCTCGGAGACGGTGTGGGAGCTGAAGCTGCGGCCGGGTGTCCGCTTCACCAACGGGCTGCCCTTCACCGCCGACGACGTGGCCTTCACCTTCGCGCGCGTGCCCAACGTGCCCAATGCGGTGGTCAGCTACGCCAGCCAGATCCGTGCCGTCAGCCGTGTCGAGGTGGTCGATCCGCTGACCGTCCGCCTGCACACCCATGGCCCGGCGCCTACCCTGCCGATCGACATCTCCGGCATCTCGATCGTCTCCCGCCAGGTCGGCGAGGGCGCGACGACCGACGACTACAACCAGCTCCGTGCGGCGATCGACACGGGCCCCTTCGTCATCCGGTCCTATACCCCCGGCACCGAGGCCGAGCTGGTGCGCAACGAGGCCTGGTGGGGCGAGCGGCCGGACTGGGACCGTGTCTCCTTCCGCTACATCTCCAATGCCGGGTCGCGCTCGGCCGCGCTGCTGTCGGGCGGCGTGGACCTGATCGACACGCCCTCGCCCAACGATCTCCCGCGCTTCCGCAGCACACCGGAGCTCGAGGTGTTCTCCGCGCCCGGGACGCGCCTCATCTACATCGCGCCGAACCAGTCCGCCGAGGTGGCGCCGCTCGTCACCGACCACGAGGGCCGGCCGCTGCCCGCCAACCCGTTGCGCGATCTGCGGGTGCGGCAGGCGCTGTCGCTGGCGATCAACCGGGCCGGCCTCGCCGAACGCGTGACGCAGGGAACCGCCACGGCCACCTACCAGTTCATCCCGCCCGGCATGTTTTCGCACAACCCCGCTATCGCCGTGCCCGCCGCCGACCCCGACAGGGCACGCCGGCTGCTGGCCGAGGCCGGCTATCCCAACGGCTTCCGCGTGACGCTGCCGGTCGCGTCGAACTCCCGCCCCACCGACCCGGTCGCGGCGCAGGCGATCGCTCAGATGTGGGGCCGCATCGGCGTGCAGACGGCGGTGGAGACGCTGCCGCTCGCCGCCTACGGGCCGCGCGCGGCGCGCATGGAGTTTCCCTTCTCCATGTGGGGCTGGGCCGCCTCCGGCCATGCCGGGCATCCGCTGATCAATGTCGTCGCCACCAACGACCGCACCCGGCTCACCGGCAGCTTCAACCGCTCCGGCTATTCCAATGCCGCGCTCGACGCCCTGATCGCGCGCGCCGGCAACACCATGGACGATGCGGCGCGTGAGGCGCTGCTGAAGCAGGCCGTGGCCATGGCGATGGAGGATGTGGCGATCATCCCGCTCTACCAGCTCACCAATTTCTGGGTGGCGCGGCGCGGCATCACCTATCAGGCGACGGCCTACGACAACACCCGCGCGGTGCTGGCGCGGCGCAGGCGCTGAACCGTGCGGATCTACATCTCCGCCGATATCGAGGGCATCGCCGGCGTGGTGACGCGCCAGCAGAGCCTGCCGCCGGGCCGCGAATACGAGGCCGCCTGCCGCTGGATGACGGACGGCGTCGCCGCCGCGGCCGAGGCGGCCTTCGCCATGGGCGCCGAGGAGGTGGTCGCCTGCGACAGCCACTTCACCTCGCAGAACATCCTGATCGACCGGCTGCCGGACCGCGTGCAGCTCGTGCGGGGGATGCGGCGGCCGCTTGGCATGGTGGCCGGCATCGAGCACGGACGCTACGACGGCGCCCTCTTCATCGGCTGGCACACGGGCAGCACGCATCGCTCCGGCGTGCTTGGGCACACCATGCGCAGCCTGGTGGTGCGCGAGATCCGCCTGAACGGGCGCGTGGTCTCCGAGGCCGGCTTCCATCACCCACTGCTGGGCCAGTTCGGCGTGCCGCTGATCGGCATCTCCGGCGACGACCAGTTCGTGGAGGAGACGCGCGGCCTGGTCGGCGATGTCGAGGCGGCGGTGGTGAAATGGGCCTATGGCCACCTCGCTGCGCGCAGCCTGACGCCGGCCGCCGCCTGCCGCGAGATCGACGCGATGACGCGGCGCGCCATCAGCCGCATCGGTGATTTCCGCCCCTTTCGAATCGAGGGTCCGATCCGGCTGGAGGTGGCCTTCAAGCACCGGCCGCCGGCGGACACGCTCTGCCTGCTGCCCGGCGTAGCGCGGCTCGACGCCTATACGATCGGGCTCGACGTGCCGGACATGGTGGGCGCGTCGAACCTCCTCCAGGTCGCGCTCGGCTACGACCCGACCGAACAGTGATCAGCGCGGCAGCCCGGCCTGATCGACGGCGTGGCGGATGTCCTCCGCGATGTCGCGCACGAAGCGCGGCGCGGGGCGGGTGCCGGAGGTGACGAGGCTCAGGCTCATCAGCACCTGAGGCAGGAAGGGGCGGACCGCCACGCCGGGGAAGCGCGTCCAGGGGAACATGTTGTCCACCAGCGCGACGCCCAGCCCGGCCTGGACCAGCGGAAGGGCGGAGATCGACATCTCGATCTCCGTCTGCACCTGGCGCACCAGCCCCGCGCGTTCGAAGACCGCGTCCAGCATCGGCCCGACATCGGCATGCGCGCCGTAGGAGATCAGGCTCTCGTCCACGAGGTCGGCCGGCCCGACGGATCTCTTCCGCGCAAGCGACGATCCCGCCGGCAGCAGGGCGATGACAGGCGTCGTGGCCAGCAATTCGGTCCGCACCATGGGCACGCGGATGGCCGAGAGGGTGAGGCCGAGATCGACCTCCCCCACCAGGATCTTCTCGCTCAGCTCCTCGGCGGAAAGTGTCCGCAGCACGACCTTCACCTCCGGGTGACGCATCTGGAACGCGGCCAGGGCGGCGGGCAGCACGGCGAAGATCGGCGGTGCGCTCGCGCCGATCCGCAGCAGGCCGACGCGCCGCTCCCGGATGCGGATGGCGAGGTCGCGCACCGCCTCGATCTCGCGGAAGACGCGATCGGCATCGGCGAAGAGAAGCTGCGCCTCCGCGGTCGGCTGCAGGCGGCCGCCGACGCGCTCGAAGAGGCGGTAGCCGATCTGGCTCTCGAGGTGCCGCAGCACCTTGCTCACCGCGGGCTGCGACACGTTCAGGAACTGCGCCGCGGAGGTCAGCGTGCCGCTTCGCATGATGGCGCGGAAGATCTCGAGCTGGCGGGCATTCATGGGGCAGGCAGGATCGGGGAGAAGCGGCCCGAGGTCCAGCGCAGGCGCGTGCGCCGACGCCTCCCGCCGGAATGCGGGGCGGGATAACCGCCGGTTTGGCCGCCGCACGCAGATGGCATTGGACGGGGCGCGTCGGCACGGCTCCCAATAACGCGGATCCGGCACAGGAGAACAGGACGATGGCGCAGATCCCCGGCTGGTCGCGAACGGAGCAGTCCGCGACCGCGCGGCTGGCAGCCTGGTGCGCCGGGACGCCGCGGCAATGGTCGGCGGCCTGCGAGGACGGCGCGCGGCGTGCCTTCCTCGACACGGTCGCGGTGATGCTGGCCGGACGCAACGAGGCCTGCACCGTCGGCACGCGCAACGCGGTCCGCGCCTGGGGGGACGGGCCCTGCCTCGTCATCGGCGGCGGCCGGGCGGCCCCGCCCTGGGCCGCGCTCGCCAACGGCACGGCGGCGCATGCCCTCGACTATGACGACGTGCTCGAGCCGGCGCTCTCGCATCCGAGCGCCGCGCTGGTGCCGGCCATCCTCGCCTTGGGCGAGGCGGAGGGTGCTTCGGGCGCGGATGCGCTCGATGCCTTCCTGGTCGGCTTCGAGGTGCTGGCGCGGCTGGGCGAGGCGATGAACCGCGTCCACTACCACCGCGGCTGGCACACCACGCTGTCGCTCGGCAGCATGGGGGTGGCCGCCGCCTGCGCCCGGATGCTGCGGCTGGATGCGGACCGCATGGCGATGGCGATCTCGCTCGCCACCAGCATGGCGGGCGGATCGAAGCGGCAGTTCGGCAGCATGGCGAAGCCGCTGCATGCGGGGCTGGCCGCGAAGAACGGGCTGGTCGCGGCGCAGCTCGCGGCCTGCGGCCTGACCGGCATCGCGGAGCCGCTGGAAGGACGCTGGGGCTATGTCGAGCTCATGGCGGGCGAGACCGCGCCCGGCCTCGCCGGGGCGCTGGCGCGTCTCGGCGGCGCGCCGGCCATGGAGCAATACGGCATCTCGGCCAAGGCCTATCCGTGCTGCGCGGCGACCCACCGCTCGATCGACGCGCTGCGTTCGCTGGACGTGCGGGCAGGTGACGTGGTCTCGATCGAGGCGTCGATCTCCGAGATGGCGGCGGGCAATCTCCGCTACCGCATTCCCGCCAATCCCAACGAGGCGCGCTTCAGCCTGCCCTATTGCCTGGCCGTCACGCTGGCCGACGGCATGCCGACCGTAGCGCACTTCACCGAGGAGGCGATCGGCCGGCCGGCGCTCCTGCCGCTGATGGAGCGGGTGACGGTCACGGTCGATCCCGCGCTGTCGGCCGACCGGCCGATCGCCGAAGGCCTCGAGCGGAGCACGGTGACGGTGGTGCTGCGGGACGGCGCCACGAAGGAGGCCTCCGTGCTCGTGCCGCGGGGACACGCCACGGCGCCGCTCAGCGATGCGGAGCTGGAGGCGAAGTTCCGCGATTGCGCCGCGCGGGCCCTGCCGCCGGAGGCGGTCGAGGCGGTGCTGAGCCGGCTGGCGCGCTTCGGCCGGCTGAACCGGGTGTCGGAACTCACGGACGCCGTGGCCGGCGCCGTGCCCGTCGCAGCGTGACGCAGGATCCATAACCCGAGGCTATGTAGGCCGCGCGACTCGTGTCTGGACACGGCCGGGCAGCGACAGAAGGATTGAAAATCAAGGCAGAGCGAAAGCATTTGCCGCGGGGAAAGGCCTGTCGGAAGTGGGGACGCACGAGATGTCGATCTGCAGCGATCAGGATGCGGCGATAGCCACGATCATCGATCGGAACAGCCACCTTCTCACGCCGCGCCGCGGCCTGCTCGGGCTCGCGGCGGCCGTGGGCCTGGGCGACCGGGTCCAGGCGCAGACCGCGCCGCGGCCGCAGGGCCGGCATGGGCAGATCGTCATGGCTCTGTCGCAGGAACCGACGCGTTTCCATCCGCTCCAGGCCCGCATCGAGGTCGATGAAGGCGTCCATCTGAACATCTACAGCGCGCTCTGGGGCGTGAACGCCAAGGGTGACCTGGTGCCCGACCTGGTGGCGGAGCTGCCTTCGGTGGACAATGGCGGGCTCTCGCCGGACGGGCTGCAATGGCGCATCAGGCTGCGTTCGGGCGTGACCTGGCATGATGGCGCGCCCTTCACCGCCGAGGACGTGAAGTACACCCTCGAGCTGCTGCAGAATCCGAACTTCCCGGCGTCGAGCCGCAACGGCCATGCGCTGGTGCGGGACATCAGGGTGGTCAGCCCGACCGAGCTGACCTGGCGGATGGAGAGTTTCTTCGCGCCCTACCTCGCCATCCTCGCCTGGACCTTCATCGTCCCGAAGCACGTCCTGAGCAGGCTGTCGGATTTCCGCGACCCGGCCTTCACCAACAATCCTATCGGCACCGGCCCCTTCAAGTGGGGCGAGCGGCGGCCGGGCGACTACATCCGCCTCGACGCCTATGACCGCTATCACGGCGAGGGCCCCTTCGTGGAACGGGTGATCTTCAAGTACATCCCCGACATGACGGTGATGAAGACGCAGTTCGTCGCCGGCGCGGTGGATGCGGTGGGCATCGCCGGGATCACGCCCGACAACTACGCGGAGGTGGAGCGCCGGCCCGGCCTGGTGCTGCACAAGGCGCCGACGGCCTTCGTCACCTTCTTCGCGCTGAACAACGGGCTGCCGCAATTCCAGGACGCGGCGGTGCGGCAGGCGCTCTATCTCGGCCTCGATCGCGACACGATCAACCGTGACCTCTTTTACGACGCCAACCGGCCGACGGAATCCTACCTGCCGCAGGAGAACTGGGCCTACAACCCGAACCTGCCCAAGCACGAATACAACCCGGCCCGGGCGGCTCAGGTGCTGGACGGGGCCGGCTGGCGGCGCGGCCGTGACGGCGTGCGGACGAAGAATGGCGTGCGGCTCGAATTCAGCACCTCCACCGTCGCCGGCAACCATCTGCGCGAGCAGGTCCAGCAGTTCCTCCAGCAGACCTGGGAACCGCTCGGCGTCAAGATGACGATCCAGAACTTCCCCGCCGCGGTGATGTGGGGAGATTTCTACCGCATGAGCCATTTCAACTCGACCATCGTGGGGTCGATCTATCCCGTCGCCTCCGACCCCGACGTCAGCGACCGGCTGGGAAGCTGGGCGATCCCCGCACGCTCGGGCGCCGGGATGAACTCCATCCAATATTCCAACCCAGAGGTCGATCGGCTGCTGCGCGAAAGCGTGAGCCTGGTGGACCGCGAGGCGCGCAAGCGGAACTACTGGAAGGTGCAGGAAATCGTCCGCAACGACCTGCCTTTCTTCACCCTGCACCAGCAGATCCAGGCCGAAGGCACCAAGGCGAACCTGCTGGGCTACGAGGCGAACGTGAACTACCGATCCAACGCCTGGAACCTGCGCAAGTGGTACTGGAGAGCGTAAGCGGGCGCTGACCCGTGGCGCGCTACGTCCTGCATCGGCTTGGCCAGAGCGTCGTCCTGCTCTGGCTGGTGTCCCTGATCGGATTCTTCCTGCTGCACCTGACGCCGGGCGGACCGCTCTCGCAGTTCGCCAACACGCCGGGGATGTCCGACGAGGATCTCCGGCGCCTCGCGACCCAGCTCGGGCTCGACCGGCCGCTGCCGGTGCAATACCTCGACTGGGTCGGCGGGCTGCTGACCGGCGACTGGGGTCGGTCCTACCGCGACAACGCGCCGGTGCTGGCGGTGATCGGATCGCGCGTCGGCGCGACGCTCCAGCTCATGGTGACCGCCACGTTGATCGCCGTGGTGGTGGGCGGGACGGCCGGCATCATCGGCGCGGTGCGGCGCTATTCCCTGTTCGACCAGGTGGTGACGATCGGCACGATGATCGCCCTGTCCATCCCGACCTTCTGGTTCGGGTTGGTGGTGATCTACGTCTTCTCGGTCGAGCTCGGCTGGCTGCCGCCGGGCAATATCGGGCCGGTCGGCGATCCGTCCCTGCTGGTCTTCATCCACCATCTGATCGGCCCGTCGCTGGTGCTCGGGCTGGTGACGACGGCGCTGTGGAGCCGCTTCATGCGCTCCTCCATGCTCGACGCCCTCAGCCAGGACTACGTGCGCACCGCGCGAGCCAAGGGCCTGCCGGAGCGCGCGGTGATCGGCACCCACGTGCTGCGCAACGCGCTGCTGCCGATGATCACCATCGCCGGGCTCGAGATACCGACGCTGCTCGGCGGCGCGCTGGTGACCGAGACGGTGTTCACCTGGCCGGGGATGGGCCGCCTCTTCCTCGATTCCATCGAGTACCGCGACTACCCGGTGGTGATGGGCATGCTGATCTTCGCCGCGATCCTGGTGATCCTGGGCAGCCTGATCGCCGACGTGCTGCACACCGTCGCCGATCCCAGGGTGCGCCTGAGATGAGCGGCGGGGCCGTGTCCGGCGCCGATCTCCTGGAGGAAGTTCCGGCCGGGAGGCGCATCAACCCGACGCTGCAGCGCTTCCTGCGCCATCGCCTCGCCGTCTTCGGCGTCGTCGTCATCGCTGTCCTGACGCTGGCCTGCGCCATCGGGCCCCATCTCGTCTCCTACGGGCATCTCCAGCTCGACATGCGGCATCGCTTCCAGACGCCCTTCGCCGGGCCGCATCTGCTGGGCAGCGACGAACTGGGACGCGACCAGCTCGCGCGGCTGCTGATGGCCGGGCGCATCTCCCTCGCCATCGGCCTCGCCTCCATGGTCATCGCCGTGGTGGTCGGTTCGGTCGTCGGCGTGGTGGCGGGATTCCTCGGCGGGGTGGTGGGCACCGTGCTGATGCGCATCGTCGATGCCGTGCTCTGCTTTCCCAGCATCTTCCTGCTGCTGACCCTGGCCGCGCTGATCAGCCCGAGTGTCGTCACCATCACGCTGATCGTCGCGCTGACCGCCTGGATGGAGGTGGCGCGCATCGTCTATGGGCAGATGCGCGCGCTGCGGGAGCTCGATTTCGTCGCCGCCGCCGTCGCCGCGGGCTCGACGCCGCCGCGCATCATGTTCCGCGAGCTGCTGCCCAATGCGATAGGGCCGATCATCGTGGTCGCGACGCTGATCGTCGCGCGCGGCATCCTGCTGGAATCCTATGTCAGCTACCTTGGCTACGGCATCCAGCCGCCCATCCCGAGCTGGGGCAACATGCTCGAGAAGGCGCAGCAATACCTCACCACCGCGCCCTGGCTCGCCATCCTGCCCGGCGTGATGATCACCCTGACTGTGGCCAGCTTCAACTTCGTCGGCGACGGGCTGCGCGACGCGCTCGACCCGCGCAGCGACCTGCGATGAGGACGCAACGCCCATGACCCACCTCACGCCGAACAGCCCGCATGCGAGGGACGTCGCCTCGGTGCTGCATCCCTACACCCACGCGCGGAAGCATCTGGAAACCGGGCCCACCATCTTCTCGCGCGGCAGCGGCATCAGCATCCATGACGATGCCGGCCGGGCCTACATGGAAGGGGCTTCGGCGCTGTGGTGCGCCTCGCTCGGCTTCGGCAACGAACGCCTGGCGCGCGTGGCCTACGAGACGATGCGCGACATCGGCTACTACCACATCTTCCGCGGCGCCTCGAACGAGCCCGCCATCGACCTGTGCGAGAAGCTGCTGTCCCTCGCGCCGGTGCCGATGTCGAAGGTGCTGCTGCAATGCTCGGGTTCGGAGGCCAACGATTCCGCGCTGAAGCTGGTCTGGTACCATTGGGCGGCGCAGGGCCGGCCAGAGAAGCGTAAGATCATCTCGCGCAAGCAGAGTTACCACGGCTCCACCGTGGCGACGATCTGCCTCACCGGCATTCCCGATTTCCACAAGGGATACGGGATGCCGTACGACGGCTTCCTCTACACGGAATGCCCGCACTACTACCGCGACCACATCGAGGGGGAGACCGAGGAGCAGTTCTCCCAGCGCATGGCCGATGCGCTGGAGGAGATGATCCTGCGCGAAGGCCCCGAGACGATCGGCGCCTTCTGGGCCGACCCCGTGCAGGGCGGCGGCGCCGGCGCCCTGCCGCCGCCCGCCGGCTATTTCGAGAAGATCCAGGCGCTGCTGCGCAAGCACGACATCCTCATGGTCGCCGACGAGGTGATCTGCGGCTTCGGGCGCACCGGCAACTGGTGGGGCAGCCAGACCTGCGGCGTGACGCCCGACATCATCACCTGCGCCAAGGCGCTGTCCGCGGCGATGCAGCCGATCTCGGCGGTGCTGATGAACCAGCGCATCTTCGACTCGGTCACGCTGCAATCCGACCGGCTCGGCGCCTTCGTCCACGGCTTCACCTATGCCGGCCATCCGGTGGCCTCGGCCGTCGCGTTGGAGACGCTGCGCATCTACGAGGAAATGAACCTGGTCGAGCATGTGAAGGCGCTGGAACCCATGTTCCTCGACGCCTTCGGCGCGCTGAAGGATCATCCGCTGGTCGGCGACTTCCGCGGCTGCGGGCTGATGGGCGGCGTCGAGCTGGTGCAGGACAAGGCGGCGCGCCGGTCCTTCCCTGATGGGCAGAAGATCGGCGCGAAGGTCGATGCCCATGCGCGCGAGCGCGGGCTGATCCTGCGCGCCACGGCGGACCGCATCGCGCTCTCCCCGCCCCTCATCATCACCGAGGACGAGATCCGCGAGATGGCCGCGCGGCTGCGCGGCGCGCTCGACGACGCGCTCGCCGAACTTTCCGCCTGAGGACATCGCAGGATGGCTCTGCCGCCGATCGAGACCGTGGACAGCGATCCGGAGCTGCCGGAGAAGGCCGACGTCGTCGTCATCGGCGGCGGGATCATCGGCGTCTCCGCCGCCTATCAGCTCGCGAGGAAGGGGCTGCGCGTCGCCCTGGTGGAGAAGGGCCGCGTCGGCGCGGAGCAATCCTCGCGCAACTGGGGCTGGTGCCGCATCCAGGGCCGCACCCTGCCCGAGGTGCCGCTGGCGCAGCTCAGCCTGTCCATCTGGTCCGACATGCAGCGCGAGACCGGCTTCGATGTCGGCTTCCGCCGCACCGGCCTCGCCGTCGTCACCAAGGATCCGGCGGAACTGGCGGATTGGGAGGAATGGACCGAGCGCGCCCGGGACTTCCAGCTCGACACGCGGATGCTGTCCTCCGACGAGTTGCGGGAGTTGGTACCGGACTCCGGCACCCGCTGGCTCGGCGGCATGTACTCGGCGACCGACGGCCGCGCCGAGCCGCTGAAGGCCGCGCCCCTCATCGCCCGCGCGGCGCGCAAGCTCGGCGTGACCATCCACCAGGGATGCGCGGCACGCGGGCTGGAAACCAAGGCGGGCGCCGTCTCGGCGGTAGTGACGGAGAAGGGGCGCATCCGCGCCGGCGCCGTGCTCTGCGCGGGCGGGGCCTGGTCCTCGATGTTCCTGCGCCACCACGGCCTTTCGTTCCCGCAGGCCGGCGTCTTCGCCTCCGCCTGCCGCACCGGGCCGGCGCCGGAGGTGTATGCGGGCGGAATGTACGAAGCGGGCTACGCCTTCCGCCGCCGCGACGATGGCGGCTACACCGTGGCCGTCGGCGGCGCCGGGCGGGTGGAGCTGACGCCGCAGAACCTCCGCCACGCGCTGACCTTCGTGCCGCTCTACCTCAAGCGGCGAAAGAAGGTGCGGCTGCGGCTGGGCCGGGCCTTCTTCTCGGGCCCCGAAGCCTTCACGCGCTGGACCAACGAGCAGGTCTCGCCCTTCGAGAAGATCCGCGTGCTGGACCCGCCGCCGGACATGCGGCTGATCGATGCCGCCATGGCGCGCTTCCGCGCCGACTACCCCGTGCTGAAGGACATCGAGGTGGCCGATGCCTGGGGCGGCTTCATCGACTCCACCCCCGATGCACGGCCGGTAATCTCGCCGGTCGAGGCGTTGCCCGGCCTCACCCTGGCGGCCGGATTCAGCGGCCATGGCTTCGGCCTGGGGCCGGGGGCGGGTCGGCTCGCCGCCGATCTCGTCGCCGGGGACCCGCCTTCCGTCGATCCGCACGCCTTCCGCTTCTCACGCTTCAGCGACGGCACGAAGCTGCGGCCGTCCTCCTGGGTGTAGCGTGGCCTCCACGCCGCGGAAGGTGGTGGTGGTGGGCGCCGGCATGGTGGGGCTCGCCATCGCCTGGCATCTCGCGCGGCGCGGCGCCACGATCACGGTGATCGATCCGGAAGCGCCAGGCAGCCAGTGCTCCTCCGGCAATGCGGGCGCGCTGAGTCCGGGCTCGGTAGCGCCGATCGCCATGCCCGGCATCCTGCGCAACCTGCCGAAGATGCTGTTCGACCGCGACAACGGCGTCTATCTGCCGCCGCGCTACTGGTGGCGCGTGCTGCCCTGGCTCGTCGCCTTCCTCGCGCAGGCGCGGCCGGACCGGGTGGAGAGCATCGCCGCGCGGCATGCCCCGCTACTGCTGCCCGCGCTCGACCGGCACCGGGAGATGGCGGCAGAGATCGGCGGCAGCGACCTGCTGCGCGTGGTCGGCCAACTCCATGTCTATCGCAACCAGGCGCAGTTCGACGCGGCGTGGAAGGTGTGGGGGCTGCGCGAACGCTACGGCACCGAGGTGCGGCGCCTCGACCACGCCGGCATCGCGGCGCTGGAGCCGGAGCTTAGCCCGGATTACCGGCACAGCGTCTTCCTGCCCGGTCTCGGCCATCTCGCCGACCCGCTCCGCTACAGCGCATTGATCGCTGACTCCGTCACGCAGCAGGGCGGCGTGCTGCGACGCGCGAGGGTTGATGCACTGCTGGCGGAAAAGGGCCGCGTCACGGGCGTGCGCCAGGGCACGGAGGCGGTGTCCGCCGACGCCGTGGTGGTCGCGGCCGGCGCCTGGTCGGCGCGCCTGCTGCGGCCGCTCGGCATCCGCGTGCCGCTCGAGACCCAGCGCGGCTATCATGTGGAATTGCCGCCCGACAGCCTGGGCATCTCGCGTATCGTCGCGCCCTATGATGCCAAGGCCTTCATCACGCCCATGGAGCAGGCGCTGCGCATCGCCGGGACAGTGGAGATGGCCGGGCTCGATGCGCCGCCGTCGCCGCATCGGACGGAGGCGCTGATGGCCGGCCTCGTCAGGGCCTTTCCCCAGTTGGCCGACCGCCAGCCGCTGCGGAGCTGGATGGGCCACCGCCCCTGCCTGCCGGATTCGATGCCGGTGATCGGACCAAGCGCGCGCTTCGCCGGGCTCTGGTGCGGCTTCGGGCATGGGCATCTCGGCATCACCTCCGCCGCGGTGACGGGCGGCGTGCTGGCTTCCGCGATGCTGGACGAGCGCCCGGCGCTCGATCTCGGCCCCTATGCGCTCGAGCGGTTCTGACCGCCGGCGCAGGGCGCCGCATGCCGAGACGCCGGCGCGGCTCGACCGTATCGACCTGCGCATCCTCGCCGCGCTCCAGCGCAGCGGCCGCATGACGAATGTCGATCTCGCCGGTGCGGTCGGGCTCTCGCCGAGCCCCTGCCTGATGCGGACGCGGCGCCTGGAGGCCGAGGGCTACATCACCGGCTACGGCGCGCGGCTCGACCTGGTGAAGCTCGGCGAATGCGTCCTGGTCTTCACCGAGGTGACGCTCGGCGATCACCGGCGCGAGGATTTCGCCCGCTTCGAGGCGGCGGTGCGGACCCTCGACGAGATCGTGGAATGCCATCTCGTCAGCGGCGGCTACGACTACCTGCTGAAGATCGTTTGCCGCAGCATCGGCGCCTATCAGGCGCTGATGGAATCCGTCCTCGACAGCGGGCTGAACATCGAGAAGTACTTCAGCTACATCGTGATCCGCCCCGTGGTGGTGAAGGCGCAGTATCCGCTGGCGCGCCTGTTCGACGCGCCGGATTGAGCGGCCTCACCCCTCCAGCCAGACATTCTCCGCAAAGGTGAAGCCCATCAGCGCGCCGGTCGGGATCGGCCGCAGGCCCTTGAGCCGGGCGACATGCGCGTCGTTGAAGCCGGTGAAGAGCGGGATGCCGATGCCGCATTGCTCATGCACGATGGTCTGCATGTCGGCATACATCTGCCGCCGCTTCGCCTCGTCCAGCTCGGCCCGCGCCGCGCCGAGGAGCTGGTCGAAGCGCTCGTTGCGCCAGCCGCTCTCGTTCCACGGCGAATCCGACTTGAAGAACAGGGTG
Source organism: Pseudomonadota bacterium (assembly GCA_023424475.1). Lineage (GTDB taxonomy): Bacteria > Pseudomonadota > Alphaproteobacteria > Acetobacterales > Acetobacteraceae > Neoroseomonas. The sequence continues at coordinate 2,528 of JAFADX010000125.1, read as the reverse complement.
AACAGCACGTCGGCGCTCGGGCGCGGGTTGATGCTGCCCATGGTGAAGGGGTGCTTGAACCAGACATTGGTCCAGTAGCCGGCGGCAGGCATGCGCTGGAGATCGACCTGCAGCCCCGCCGCCTGCGCGGCATGCTGGAAGATCTGCGCCTTGTCGGCCGCCTGGCTGCCGCCGATGACATGGAGCGGCAGCCTGGTGTTGCCGATGCCCGAACGCGCCAGGTGGAACTTCGCCTTGTCCGCATCGAAGGGCCGCTGCGGCAGGCCGGCGAAATGGAAGCGGTTGGTGGGGTCGATCGGCTGGTCGTTGGCGATCACGCCGTCCAGCGCGGTCCTCATCTGGTCCCGATTCTGGAGGTATTTCACCGCCAGCACCAGGTCCGGGTTGCGCGTCGGGTCGGCATCCTGGCGCAGGATGAAGTTGTCGTAGTAGCCGCCGGCGGTCTCGAAGACGCCGAAACTGCGGTTGGTGACGACGCGGCGCTTGAGCCGCGGCGAGATCTGCGCCGCGATCTGCACGTCCCCCGCCAGCAGCGCGTTCACCCGCGCCGATTCGTCGGCAATGGCGATGACCTCCACCTCGTCGAGATAGGGCCGGCCTTCCTTCCAGTAGTTGGGATTGCGCGTGGCCACCGAGCGCACGCCCGGGGCGAATTCCCGGCATAGGAAGGGGCCGGTGCCGTTCGCCTTGGCGAAGTCCGTGGTGCCCGCCTTGACGACGAGGAACTGCGACACGCCGAGGATCACCGGGAAATCCGCATTGGGGGCGCTGAGGACGACCTTCACCTCGAGCGGCCCGGTCGCCGTGATCTCCGCCATCTGCGTGGCGAGCGCACGGCCGGTCGATGCGGTGCGCGGATCCTTGATGCGCTCGAGGGTATAGACGACATCCGCCGAGGTCAGCGGCGAGCCGTCATGGAAGCGGATGCCGGACCGCAGCCGGATGTGCCAGGTCGTGACATCCGTCGTCTCGATCGCCTCGGCGAGTTCGAGCTGCGGCGTCAGGCTGCCGTCCAGCAGCGTCAGGCCGTTGTGGAACATGAAGCCGCGGATGTAGTCGGTGCTGTAGGACCCGCGCGCGGGATCCAGCGTGTCCTGCGTGCCGGAGCCCGCCATCGCCACCTTGATGCGGCCGCCGCGGCGCGGCGTCTGGGCCAGCGCCGTCTCGGCGCGCAGCAGCACGCCGCCGGCGGGCGTGCCGGTCATGCCCATGGCGGCGAGCCAGCCCAGCAGCTCCCGCCGCCCCGCGCCGCGGCGCAACCCGCCCTCCAGCCGGTCCAGCGTCTCACGCGTCACATCGGGCAGCGCATCAGCCATCGTTCTCGTCCCCTTGCTTCCCTGCGGCGGATCCGCGCCGCATGCTGTGAAGCCGCGAGGGCGCGGTCTTGGACGATCTTGCGGTCGGCCCCGGTCCTGGCGGCAAATTCGTCCAAGAGCGGTTGCCGTCCTTCCCTCATGGTTCCCGCTATGACGGTGTGCGGCGCAGCGATACGGAACGGAGGCCAGGGCGCATGAATCCCGTGCTGCTGCGGTTGCTGGCGAACCGCGTCGCGACCGGGCTGCTGACCCTGCTGCTGATCTCCGTCGTCATCTTCCTCGCGACCAGCCTGCTGCCCGGCGACGTGACCGAGGCCGTGCTCGGCCAGTCGGCGACGCCCGAGGTGGTGGCGGCGATGCGCGAGGATCTCGGCCTCAACCGCGCCGCGCCGCTGCGCTACCTCGACTGGCTGGTCGGCCTGCTGCGCGGCGATTTCGGCAAGTCGCTGGTCGCCCAGCAGCCGGTCTGGACGATGATCCAGGACCGGATCGTGAATTCATTGATCCTGGCGGGCTTCGCCACCGCGGTCACGGTGCCGCTCTCGCTGATGCTCGGCATCACCACGGCGATGCTGCGCGGCTCGGCCTATGACCGCACCGCCAACGTCACGGCGGTCTCGCTGGTCTCGGTGCCGGAATTCCTCATCGCGACGATCGCCGTCATCCTCTTCGCGGTAGAGCTGCAATGGTTCCCCGCCCTGTCCTCGCCGCGGCTCGGATCCGTCGGCGAGGCCTTCGAATCCTTCACCCTGCCGGTGCTGACGCTCGCCTGCGGCATGATCGCGCAGATGACGCGCATGACGCGGGCGGCGCTGATCGGGGTGCTCGATTCCGCCTATGTCGAGATGGCGCGGCTCAAGGGCGTGCGGCCGGTGCGCCTGGTGCTGCGCCACGCCTTGCCGAACGCCTTCGCGCCCATCGTCAATGCGGTCGCGCTGAGCCTGTCTTCCCTGGTGGGCGGCGTCATCATCGTGGAGGTCATCTTCAACTATCCGGGCCTCGCCAAGATGATGGTCGATGCGGTGGCGACGCGCGACATGCCGCTGATCCAGGCCTGCGCGCTGCTGTCCTGCGCAGCCTACATGCTGCTCGTGCTGCTCGCGGATGTCTGCACCATCCTCTCCAACCCGCGGCTCCGCCATGGCTGAGGCGCGGGGCGCGATCCCGCGGCGCCGGCCCTTCGCTTGGCGGGCGCCGATCGCAGGCTGGGTG
>JAFADX010000111.1 GCA_023424475.1 Pseudomonadota bacterium | reverse complement strand
CCGCGTGCCCCGGGCAGTCCACATGCGCGTAGTGCCGGTTCGCCGTCTCGTACTCCACATGCGCCGTCGAGATCGTGATCCCGCGCGCACGCTCCTCCGGCGCCTTGTCAATCTGGTCGTACGCCGTAAACGACGCACCCCCCGTCTTCGCCAGGACCTTGGTGATCGCCGCCGTCAGCGACGTCTTGCCATGGTCCACGTGCCCGATCGTGCCAATGTTAACGTGCGGCTTGTTCCGCTCAAATTTCGCCTTCGCCATCGTCGTCGTTCCCGATCGGGGGTTTCGTTACCAGCGGTAGTGGCTGAAGGCCTTGTTGGCTTCGGCCATCCGGTGCGTGTCTTCGCGCTTCTTCACGGCCGTGCCGCGGTTGTTCGCCGCGTCCATCAGCTCGCCGGAAAGGCGCTCTTCCATCGTGTTCTCGCCGCGCCTGCGCGCGGATTCGATCAGCCAACGGATCGCGAGCGCCTGGCGCCGCTCCGGGCGAACCTCCACCGGCACCTGATAGGTCGCGCCGCCGACACGGCGGCTGCGGACCTCCACGGCCGGCTTCACGTTGTCCATCGCCTCGTGGAACAGGCGCAGCGGGTCGCTGTTCGGGCCGCCGCGCTTCTTCAGCGTGTCCATGGCGGCATAGACGATCCGCTCGGCGGTGCTCTTCTTGCCATCATACATGAGCACGTTCATGAAACGGCTCAGCACGATGTCGCCGAACTTCGGATCGGGCAGGACCTCGCGCTTCTCGGCGCGGTGACGACGGGACATCTCTCAGATCCTCACTTCGGACGCTTCGCGCCGTAGAGCGAACGGCGCTGGCGGCGCTTGGCGATGCCCTGGGTGTCGAGCACGCCGCGCAGGATGTGGTAGCGCACGCCCGGAAGGTCCTTCACGCGGCCACCGCGGATCAGGACGACCGAGTGCTCCTGCAGGTTGTGGCCTTCGCCGGGGATGTAGCTGACGACCTCGAAGCCGTTCGTCAGACGCACCTTGGCGACCTTGCGAAGGGCCGAGTTCGGCTTCTTCGGCGTGGTCGTATAGACGCGCGTGCAGACGCCCCGCTTCTGCGGGCTGCCCTTCAGTGCCGGAACCTTGTTCCGGGCCGGCTTCGTCTCACGCCCCTTGGCGATGAGCTGGTTGATCGTCGGCATGACGCCCCTTCGTAACCATACCAATCCCCACCGCCGGCCTTGCCAAAGAACATGGCCCGGATCGCGCGCCTCAGCGCGCCCTCCGGGCGTCCGTCCCGCTGCCGGCCTCAGCCCCCTTCAAGCGGGGCGGCGCCGGCGGCGCAGCGTTGTGGACCAAAACCTGACAGGGCGCCCGTTGCCGGTGCCCTGCCGAGGGGCGGCTATCTACGCCGCGCCTTCCCATGAGTCAAGCGCATCAAGACCCGATTCACCCGCCTTGCAGGCAGCAACCCCATGGGCACGCCCGCCGACACGGCTTCCCCTTCCTGACACCTCACGGGTTGCATCGGAAGGGCAGGAACGTCCCCGAGATGCCGGCGTTCACGCCGGCAACGGCCATCAGGTCCGCCATGGCGATGTCGCTCGGATTGCGCGGACAGGCCGCCCTCTCCCGGCAACCGCTGGCGAGGAAGGCGTCGTGGGCGGCCAGGAATTCAGCCGACAGGCCGGCGGTACCGCGCAACTGCACGGCCCCGGCCCAGGCCTCGCGGTAGCGGAGGCACTTCTCCTCCGCCCACGGCCGCGACTGCGCAGGCTGGATCGCGAGCAGTAGGAGCAGGGGAAGGAACCGCATGGCGGGGCGCCCTCACAGAAGCGAAGGGCCGGCATCCCGTCGGATGCCGGCCCCATGGGCCGCGTTGCGGCAGCGGAGGTCACTCCGCCGCGTGCGGCTCCGGCAGCGCCGGCGCAGAGGCCGGCAGGCGGCCCTTGTCGCGCTGCGCCGCCAGGGCGCGCAGGCGGTTCATCACCGAGCCCGTGCCCGCCGGGATCAGCCGCCCGACGATCACGTTCTCCTTCAGGCCGGCCAGGTAATCGACCTTGCCCGCAGTCGCGGCCTCGGTCAGCACCCGGGTCGTCTCCTGGAAGGAGGCGGCCGAGATGAAGGACGTCGTCTGCAGCGACGCCTTGGTGATGCCCTGCAGCACCGGCTCGGCGACCGCGGGGCGCTCCTTGGCTTCGACGCGCTTCTCGTTCTCGATCTCGAACTCGATGCGGTCGACCTGCTCGCCGATCAGGTAGGTGGTGTCGCCGGGGTCGGTGACCTCCACCTTCTGCAGCATCTGCCGGACGATGACCTCGATGTGCTTGTCGTTGATCTTCACGCCCTGGAGTCGATAGACCTCCTGGATCTGCTCCACGAGGTAATCGGCCAGCTTCTCGACACCCAGCACGCGCAGGATGTCGTGCGGCACGCGAGGCCCGTCGACCAGCGGGTCGCCACGCTTCACGTAGTCGCCTTCCTGCACCGAGACGTGCTTGCCCTTCGGCACCAGGTACTCGCGCGGGACGGGCTGCTCGTCGCCCACCTGCTCGGGCACCACGAGGATGCGGCGCTTCGCCTTGTAGTCCTTGCCGAACTCCACGCGGCCATCGATCTCGCTGATGATCGCGTGATCCTTCGGGCGCCGCGCCTCGAACAGCTCCGCGACCCGCGGCAGACCGCCGGTGATGTCGCGGGTCTTGGACGATTCGCGGGGCAGGCGCGCGAGCACGTCGCCGGCCGCCACCTGCGCCCCGTTGTCGATCGAGAGAATCGTGCCCGGGGTGAGGAAGTAGATCGCCTCCGTCCCGTTGTCGCGCTTGACGACGTTGTTCTTCTCGTCGCGCAGGATCAGGCGCGGCCGGAGGTCGGCGGCCTTGCCCGGGGCCTTGTACTCGACGACCTCCTTGAAGGAGAGGCCGGTGACCTCGTCCTGCCGGTCGACCAGCGTGACGTTCTCGATGAGGTCGGCGAACTCCACCTTGCCGAGCTTCTCGGTGATGATCGGCAGGGTGAAGGGGTCCCACTCGGCCAGCTTGAGGCCGCGCGTGACCTGCATCCCGTCCTCGGCCAGCAGGCGCGCGCCATAGGGCACGCGCTGGCGGGCACGCTCGCGGCCCTGGGCATCGACCAGCACGATCTCGCAGTTGCGCGACATCACGATGGGCTGGTTCTGGCTGTTGGCCACCACCACGCGGTTCAGCACCTTGATGGTGCCGTCGCCCGAGGCCTCCACCGCCGACTGCTCGGCGCCACGCTGCGCCGCGCCACCGATGTGGAAGGTGCGCATCGTGAGCTGCGTGCCGGGCTCGCCGATCGACTGGGCGGCGATGACGCCCACCGCCTCGCCGATGTTGACCGGCGTGCCGCGCGCGAGGTCGCGGCCGTAGCACCGGCCGCAGACGCCCTGGCGAGCGTCGCAGGTCAGCACGGAGCGGATCTTCACCTGCTCCACGCCGGCCTTCTCGATGCGCTCGGCGGCGACCTCGTCGATCAGGTCGTTGCGCGAGGCCAGCAGCTCACCGGACGCCGGGTCGAGCACATCCTCCTGCGCCGTCCGGCCGAGGATGCGTTCGGAGAGCGAAGAGACGACCTCCGCGCCGTCCATCGCCGCGCCCACGGTCAGGCCGCGCTCGGTGCCGCAATCCTGCTCGACGATGATGCAGTCCTGCGCCACGTCCACCAGGCGCCGCGTCAGGTAGCCGGAGTTCGCGGTCTTCAGCGCCGTGTCCGCGAGGCCCTTGCGGGCGCCGTGGGTGGAGTTGAAGTACTCGAGGACGGACAGGCCTTCCTTGAAGTTCGCGATGATCGGCTGCTCGATGATCTCGCCCGAGGGCTTGGCCATCAGGCCGCGCATGCCGGCAAGCTGACGCATCTGCGCGGGCGAGCCACGCGCGCCGGAATGCGACATCATCCAGACGGAGTTGGTCGGGCGACCGATCTCCTGCTTCTGGATCTCCTTCATCATCGCGCTCGCCACCTCGTCGGTGCAGCGCGACCAGGCGTCGACCACCTTGTTGTAGCGCTCGCCGGCAGTGATGAGGCCGTCGAGATACTGCTGCTCGAACTCCTTCACCTCCTCCTTGGTCTTCGCGATCAGCGAGACCTTGGTGTCCGGCACGACCATGTCGTTCTTGCCGAAGGAGATGCCGGCCTTGGCCGCCTGGCGGAACCCGAGACCCATCAGCCGGTCGGCGAAGATCACGCTCTCCTTCTGGCCACAGTGGCGATACACCGCGTCGATCACGTCGGAGACGTTCTTCTTCGTCAGCATCCGGTTGACCAGCGAGTAGGGCAGGTTCGGATGCAGCGGCAGCAGGGCGCCGATCATCATGCGGCCCGCCGTGGTCACAGGGCGCTCGGTGACGACCTTGCTCTCCGCGTTCATCGTCTGGCGACGCGCGCGGATCTTGCTGTGCAGGTTGATGACCTTGGCCTCGAGCGCCTGCTCGATCTCGCCCATGGTGGCGAAGATCGGCGCCTTGTCATCCTCGGTCGCCTGGAACTCGGGCGTGTCGAGGGAAAGGTAGTAGAGACCGAGCACGATGTCCTGCGACGGCACGATGATAGGCTTGCCGTTCGCGGGGCTGAGGATGTTGTTGGTCGACATCATCAGCACGCGTGCTTCCAGCTGCGCTTCGAGCGACAGCGGGACGTGCACGGCCATCTGGTCGCCGTCGAAGTCCGCGTTGAAGGCGGTGCAGACCAGCGGGTGCAGCTGGATCGCCTTGCCCTCGATCAGCACCGGCTCGAAGGCCTGGATGCCGAGGCGGTGCAGCGTCGGCGCCCGGTTCAGCATGACCGGGTGCTCGCGGATCACCTCCTCGAGGATGTCCCACACCTCGGGACGCTCCTTCTCCACCATCCGCTTCGCGGCCTTGATGGTGGTGGCGTGGCCGTACTTCTCGAGCTTCGAGTAGATGAACGGCTTGAACAGCTCGAGCGCCATCTTCTTCGGCAGGCCGCACTGATGGAGCTTCAGCTCCGGCCCGACGACGATGACCGAACGGCCCGAGTAGTCCACGCGCTTGCCGAGCAGATTCTGGCGGAACCGGCCCTGCTTGCCCTTCAGCATGTCGGACAGCGACTTCAGCGGGCGCTTGTTGGCACCCGTGATCGCACGCCCGCGGCGGCCGTTGTCGAACAGCGCGTCCACCGCCTCCTGCAGCATGCGCTTCTCGTTGCGCACGATGATGTCCGGCGCGCGCAACTCGATCAGCCGCTTCAGGCGGTTGTTGCGGTTGATGACGCGGCGATAGAGGTCGTTCAGGTCCGAGGTCGCGAAGCGGCCGCCGTCCAGCGGCACCAGCGGGCGCAGCTCGGGCGGGATGACCGGGATCACGTCGAGGATCATCCACTGCGGATGGGCACCCGACTCCGCGAAGGACTCGATCAGCTTCAGGCGCTTCACGAGCTTCTTGCGCTTCGCCTCGGAGGTCGTCTCCTTCAGCTCGCCGCGCAGCTTCACGCCTTCCTGCTGCAGGTCGATGCCGCCGAGCATCTGCTTGACGGCCTCGGCGCCGATGCCGACCGAGAAGGCGTCCTCGCCGAACTCGTCCATCTTCTGCTGGTACTGGTCCTCGTTCAGCAGCTGATGGAGCTTCAGGTCGGTGAGGCCCGGCTCCAGCACGACGTAGTTCTCGAAGTAGAGAACCTTCTCGAGCTCCTTCAGCGACATGTCGACCATCAGGCCGACGCGGCTCGGCAGCGACTTCAGGAACCAGATATGCGCGACAGGGCTGGCGAGCTCGATATGGCCCATGCGCTCGCGCCGGACCTTCGCCAGCGTCACCTCGACGCCGCACTTCTCGCAGATGATGCCGCGGAACTTCATCCGCTTGTACTTGCCGCACAGGCACTCGTAGTCCTTGATCGGACCGAAGATGCGCGCGCAGAACAGCCCGTCCCGCTCCGGCTTGAAGGTGCGGTAGTTGATGGTCTCGGGCTTCTTGATCTCGCCATAGGACCAGGACCGGATCTGCTCGGGGGAAGCGATCGTGATCTTGATCTGGTCGAAGGTCATCGCCTGGCCGGTCTGGCCCAGGATCTTCATCAGCTCGTTCATGCGGTCCTCGTGGATGAGGCCGCCGCCGTGGACGCGCCACGGCGGCTGAGCGTTTCGAAAAGGGTGGAGCGCCGGCGCATCAGCCCGGGCGGTTCTCCAGATCGACGTTGAGGCCGAGCGACTTCAGCTCCTTCACCAACACGTTGAAGGATTCCGGAATGCCGGCTTCGAAGTTGTCCTGGTCGCGCACGATGGCCTCGTAGACCTTGGTGCGGCCCGAGACGTCGTCCGACTTCACCGTCAGCATCTCCTGCAGGGTATAGGCGGCGCCGTAGGCTTCGAGCGCCCAGACCTCCATTTCGCCGAAGCGCTGGCCACCGAACTGCGCCTTGCCGCCCAGCGGCTGCTGGGTGACGAGCGAGTAGGGCCCGATCGAGCGCGCGTGGATCTTGTCATCCACCAGGTGGTGCAGCTTCAGCATGTAGATGTAGCCGACCGTCACCTTGCGCTCGAAGCGTTCGCCGGTGCGGCCGTCGTGCAGCCAGACCTGGCCGGACTTGTCGAGGCCCGCCGTCTCCAGCATGCCCTCGATGTCGTCCATCCGGGCGCCGTCGAAGACCGGCGTCGCGATGGGGATGCCCTTGCGCAGGTTCTCGCCGAGCTCGACAAGCTGCTCGTCGGACATGGGCGCGATGTCGCGGGCGAAGATCTCCTCGCCATAGACGCCCTTCAGCTTCTCCTCGAGCTCGCTGCGGCGGGCACCGCGATGGCGGTACTCCTCCACCAGCTCGCCCACCTGGCGGCCGATATTGGCGCAGGCCCAGCCGAGATGGGTCTCGAGGATCTGCCCGACATTCATGCGCGAGGGCACGCCGAGCGGGTTGAGCACGAGATCCACATGGCTGCCGTCCTCGAGGAACGGCATGTCCTCGATCGGCACGACGCGGGAGACGACGCCCTTGTTGCCGTGGCGGCCGGCCATCTTGTCGCCCGGCTGCAGCTTGCGCTTCACCGCGACGAAGACCTTGACCATCTTCATCACGCCGGGCGGCAGCTCGTCGCCGCGCTGCAGCTTCTCGACCTTGGACTCGAAGCGCTTCTGCAGGCGCTCGACGGCGGCGTCGAACTCCCGCTTCAGCGCCTCGATCTCGGCCATCGCGGCATCGTCGGCCACGCCGATCTGCCGCCAGGTCGCCTTGGCGAACTGCTCGAGCACCTCATCGGTGATGACCGTGCCCGCCTTCACGCCCTTGAAGCCGCCCGAGGCCTTCTTGTTCAGCAGGCGCTCGCGCAGCCGGCTGTAGAAGGACCGCTCCTGGATCGCCTTCTCGTCGTCGCGGTCCTTGGCGAGCCGCTCGATCTCCGCGCGCTCGATCGCCATGGCGCGCTCGTCCTTGTCCACGCCGCGGCGGGAGAAGACGCGCACGTCCACGATGGTGCCCGAGACCCCCGGCGGCAGCTTCAGCGAGGTGTCACGGACGTCGGAGGCTTTCTCGCCGAAGATGGCGCGGAGCAGCTTCTCCTCCGGCGTCATCGGGCTCTCGCCCTTCGGCGTCACCTTGCCGACCAGGATGTCGCCCGGGTTCACCTCGGCGCCGATATAGACGATGCCGGCCTCGTCGAGGTTGCGCAGCGCCTCCTCACCCACGTTCGGAATGTCGCGGGTGATCTCCTCCTGGCCCAGCTTGGTGTCGCGGGCCATCACCTCGAATTCCTCGATATGGATCGAGGTGAAGACGTCGTCCTTCGCGATGCGCTCGCTGATCAGGATCGAGTCCTCGAAATTGTAGCCGTTCCACGGCATGAAGGCGACGAGCACGTTCCGCCCCAGCGCCAGCTCGCCGAGCTCCGTCGAGGGGCCGTCGGCGATGATGTCGCCGGCGAGCACCTTGTCGCCCACCTTCACCAGCGGACGCTGGTTGATGCAGGTGGACTGGTTGGAGCGCATGAACTTCCGCAGGCGGTAGATGTCGACGCCGCGCGTCGTGCCGTCATCGCCCGTCGCGCGCACCACGATGCGCGCGCCGTCGATGCTGTCGATCACGCCGTCGCGCTTGGCGACGATGGTCGCACCCGAGTCACGCGCCACCGCGGCTTCCATGCCGGTGCCGACCAGCGGCGCATCGGCGCGGATCAGCGGCACCGCCTGGCGCTGCATGTTCGACCCCATCAGCGCGCGGTTGGCGTCGTCGTTCTCGAGGAACGGGATCAGCGCCGCGGCGACGGAGACGAGCTGCTTCGGCGAGACGTCGATCGCCGTCACCTCTTCCGGCTTCACCAGGCGGAAGTCGCCGCCCTGGCGGACCGAGACCAGCTCGCTCTTGAACTCGCCGGTGTCGGCGTCGACCTCGGCATCGGCCTGGGCGACCACCAGCCGCTCCTCCTCCATGGCGGAGAGGTAGCGCGGCGTGCCGACGATCTTGCCGTCCTTCACCAGGCGGTACGGCGTCTCGATGAAGCCGTACTTGTTCACCTTGGCAAAGGTCGCCAGCGAGTTGATGAGGCCGATATTCGGGCCTTCCGGCGTCTCGATCGGGCAGATGCGGCCGTAATGCGTCGGGTGCACGTCGCGCACCTCGAAGCCGGCACGCTCACGCGTCAGGCCACCCGGGCCGAGGGCCGAGAGGCGGCGCTTGTGCGTCACCTCCGACAGCGGGTTGGTCTGGTCCATGAACTGCGACAGCTGCGAGGAGCCGAAGAACTCGCGCACCGCGGCGGCGGCCGGCTTCGCATTGATCAGGTCGTGCGGCATGACGGTGTCGATATCGACCGACCCCATGCGCTCCTTGATCGCGCGCTCCATGCGCAGCAGGCCGACGCGGTACTGGTTCTCCATCAGCTCGCCGACCGACCGCACGCGGCGATTGCCGAGATTGTCGATGTCGTCGATCTGGCCGCGCCCGTCCTTCAGGTCGAGCAGCACGCGCAGCGTCGCCACGATGTCGTGCTTGCGCAGCGTGCGGACGTGATCGGGCACTTCCTCGGTCGAGAAGCCGAGGCGCATGTTCATCTTCACCCGGCCGACGGCCGAGAGGTCATAGCGCTCCGCATCGAAGAAAAGGCCCTTGAACAGGGCTTCCGCGGTCTCCGGCGTCGGCGGCTCTCCCGGGCGCATGACCCGGTAGATGTCCATTAGCGCCTCGTCGCGGTTGGTGTTCTTGTCCACCGCCAGCGTGTTGCGCATCCAGGGGCCGACCGACTGGTCGATCGCCAGCGTCGGCAGGCGCTCGAGACCGGCTTCCTCGATCGCGGCGAGCTTCGGCTCGGTCAGCTCGTCGCCGGCCTCGGCCCAGATCTCGCCGGTCTGCAGGTCCACGAGATCCTCGGCCACGAAGCGGCCGAGCAGGTCGGCGCGGCCGACCAGCACCTCGGTCGTCCCGGCTTCGGCGATCTTGCGCGCCGCGCGCGGGGTGAGCTTCGCCTCCTTCTCGGCGACCACGAGGCCGGTCTTCGCATCGACCAGCGGTTCCACCAGCTTCACGCCACGGAACGCCTCGGGGTCGAAGGCGCGCGACCAGCCCTTCGGCCCGCGGCTGAACACCACCTGGCCGTAGAAGGCATTGAGGATCTCCTCGGCATCCATGCCGCGGATCTCGCTCGGCTCGAGCTCGCGCCCCTCGGCCGCGGCCTGGGCGCGCAGGCCCTCGGTGCGCCCGGAATCGAGGGCGAGCAGCAGCGTCGTCGTCGGCAGCTTGCGCTTCCGGTCGATGCGGACATAGCAGATGTCCTTGGCATCGAACTCGAAGTCGAGCCAGGAACCGCGATAGGGAATGACGCGCGCGGCGAAGAGGTACTTGCCCGAGGAATGCGTCTTGCCCTTGTCGTGGTCGAAGAACACGCCGGGCGAACGGTGCATCTGGGAGACGATGACGCGCTCGGTGCCGTTGATGATGAAGGTGCCGTTGTCCGTCATGAGCGGCATGTCGCCCATGTAGACGTCCTGCTCCTTGATGTCGCGGACGGAACGGGAGCCGGTGTCCTCATCTACGTCCCACACGATCAGGCGCAGGCGCACCTTCAGCGGCGCGGCGAAGGTCAGGCCGCGCTGGATGCATTCCTCGACGTCATATTTCGGCTCCTCGAGCTCGTACTGCACGAACTCGAGCCGGCCGCGGCCGGCGAAATCGTCGATCGGGAAGACGGACTTGAACACCTCCTGAAGGCCGGTATGGGTGCGGCTGTCCGGGCTCACCTCCATCTGCAGGAAGGCCTCGTAGGAAGCCCGCTGCACGTCGATGAGGTTCGGCATCGGCGCCACTTCGGGGAGACGCCCGAAGCTCTTGCGGATCCGCTTGCGCCCCGTGAACGACTTCGTGATAGCGTTCATGCCTGTCCTGCTTCCCTATCTGCCCCGGCCCGCAACTGCCCCGGCCGGACGGGGAACTTCAGCGTGTCGCCATTCCTGGCAACGCAGGAACGGGCGGCGTTCCCGGACCCTTCCGGCAACCCCACCCGCACCCGATCGAACCAGTACCCCCATCCCCGCCCGTTGCCGGACGGGGACGGAGGGCGAGATCACTTGACCTCGACCTTGGCGCCGTTCTCTTCCAGCACCTTCTTGATCTTGTCCGCCTCGTCCTTGGACACGCCTTCCTTGACGGTCTTCGGGGCGCCCTCGACCAGGTCCTTGGCTTCCTTGAGGCCAAGGCCGGTGATGGTGCGGATCTCCTTGATCACGTTGATCTTCTTGTCGCCGGCGGCGGCAAGGATCACGGTGAACTCGGTCTGCGCCTCGGCGGCGGGGGCGGCGGCGGCCGCGCCGGCAGCCGGGGCCGCAGCCACGGCGACAGGCGCCGCGGCGGACACGCCCCACTTTTCTTCGAGCATCTTGGAGAGCTCGGCGGCCTCCAGGACGGTCAGGGACGACAGCTCGTCCACCAGCTTCGCGAGATCGGCCATGTTTGAATGCTCCTCGATCTAATGGCTTGACTTCGGTTCTGCAACTCCCCCGTGGCGAAACGTCTCAACCTGGACGTTCTCCGCCGCCGGGGGACGGTTCCTGCGGCCCTCAGGCCGCCTGGGCCTCGTCCTTCTTGGCGTAAGCCGAAAGGACCCGCGCCACCTGCCCGCCGGGGGCCTGGAGGATGCCCGCGATCCGCGTCGCCGGGGTCTGGATGAGACCCAGCAGCTGCGCCCGCAGCGTCTCCAGGGACGGCAGCTCGGCCAGTGCCTTCACGCCATCGGCGTTCAGCGTCTGGGTTCCGAGCGCACCGCCCAGGACGACGAACTTGTCGTTCGTCTTGGCGAACTCGACCGCGGTCTTCGCCACCGCCACCGGATCCGTCGACCACGCGAGCGCGGTCGGACCCTTCAGCAGCGGCTTGACGCCGTCGAAACGGGTGCCTTCGAGGGCGAGGGTGGCCAGGCGGTTCTTCGCGACCTTGTACGTCGCGCCCGCCGCGCGCATCCGCCGGCGCAGCTCACTGACGTCCGCGACCGTGAGACCCTTGTTCTGGGCCACGAGCACGAACGAGGTGTCTGCGAAGACGGCCGCGAGGGAGGCGACGAACTCACGCTTCTCCGTACGGTCCACTCCACGTCTCCGTCGGTGGCCGGCGCCTTGTGGAAGGGCTCCGGCCGGTTCACACGGGGGCTCGCGGCGGGACGCCGCTCACCCCGGTTCGCCTGTCAGGCCGGAACACCAAGCCAAGCCATATCCGCGCCTGAGGCGCGGGTACGTCATCGCTTCGGCACCCCGTCTCTCCCCTGCGGACCCGAGGGTCCTTCACCGCCCCGAAGGGTGACAGGAGGTCTCCGACAGGTTTCGGGCGGGGGCGAACCCCCCACCCTGCCCGCCCGGCCCCGAGGGACCGGGCGTATCTCGTCAGGCCGTCGCCGCGAGGGAGGCGACGTCCACGCGCACGCCGGGGCCCATCGTCGAGGAGACGGCGACCTTCTTCACGTAGGTCCCCTTCGCCCCGGTCGGCTTGGCGCGCTGGATCGCGTCGACGAAGGCGCGCGCATTGGCCAGCAGCGCGTCCTCGCCGAAGGAGGCCTTGCCGATGCCGGCATGCACGATGCCGGCCTTCTCGGCGCGGAACTCGACCTGGCCGGCCTTGGCCGCCGTCACGGCGCCCTTCACGTCCATGGTCACGGTGCCGAGCTTCGGGTTCGGCATCAGGCCGCGCGGGCCGAGCACCTTACCGAGGCGGCCCACCAGGCCCATCATGTCCGGGGTCGCGATGCAGCGGTCGAACTCGATCTTGCCTTCCTGGACCAGGGCGGCGAGGTCGTCCGCGCCCACCACGTCGGCCCCGGCGGCCTGCGCCTCCTCCGCCTTCGCGCCGCGCGCGAAGACGCCGACGCGCACGGTCTTGCCCGTGCCGTTCGGCAGGCCGACCACGCCGCGAACCATCTGGTCGGCGTGGCGCGGGTCGATGCCGAGGTTCATCGAGATCTCGATCGTCTCGTCGAACTTCGCCTTGGCGTTGGACTTGGCGATCTTCACCGCCTCCTCCAGCGCATAGGCCTTCTCGCGGTCGAAACCGGCGTAGATCGCCTTCAGGCGCTTGCCCTGCCTGGCCATCGGATCAGCCCTCCACCACCGTGAGGCCCATGGAACGCGCGGACCCCGCGAGCATGCGCACCGCGGCGTCGATGTCGTTGGCGTTCATGTCCTTCATCTTGGTCTTGGCGATCTCGGCGAGCTGGGACCTGGTCACGCGGCCGATCGGCGCCGTCTTGCCCGTCGCGGTCGAGCCCTTTTCGAGCTTCGCAGCCTTGAGCAGGAAATAGGTGTTCGGCGGCGTCTTCATCACGAAGGAGAAGGTGCGGTCGGTATACGCGGTGATGACGACCGGCGTCGGGGTGCCGGGCTCCATCTGCTGCGTCGCCGCGTTGAATTCCTTCACGAACTGCATGATGTTCAGGCCGCGCTGACCGAGCGCGGGCCCGACGGGCGGCGACGGATTCGCCTTGCCGGCCGGGATCTGCAGCTTGATGTAGCCTGCGATCTTCTTCGCCACTGTGGCAGTCCTCTGTCGTTGGTCCAGAGGCCCGCGGTCCATCCGAGCCCGGAGGCTCTCCCGCGTTCCCTGAAAACGCCGAAGGCCGGGGAAAGACCCCCGGCCGGTTGGCGAGCGCGGGCCTTTAGCCCGACGGCCCCGCTTTGTCCAGCCCTGCGTGCGATGCGGTCACGGAAGCGTGGGTATGCGCCGGGCGCGTGTGGAGGGCATTACCCTCTTCGTAATCTGTCTCGTAACCTGATGAAAACCGGAGGCGCGGCAATGGAAGACGCCACGAACGACTTGGCCTGTCCGCGGTGCGGCGCCGCCCTTGCCACGCTGGCCTGCTCCGGCTGCGGCGCGAGATGGGAGACGGTCCTCGGCGTCCCCTTCATCGGCGATTTCGAGGCCGCGGACGCCCTCGGCCTGATCGAGATCGCCGCCAACGCCCCCAACCGCGCCACGCTCGCCCACCCGCCCGGGACGGTGGAACGGCTCGACGCGCTCTGCGCCGCCTACCATGCCTCCCCCGACAAGGCCGCCTTCAAGGCCGCGCACGAGGAAGCCCGGGCCTTCTATTTCGACAACCGGTACCATGAATGGCTGGCGGTCGAGATGTTGCTCGAGGGCCATGACCTCGCCGGTCGTGACGTGCTCGACATCGGCGCCGGCCAGGGCTTCGACGCCAAGCGCCTGGCACTGCGCGGCGGTCGCGTCACCGCACTCGAATTCAGCCCCATCCTTGCCGAGGCGGGCCAGCAGGCCTTTCCCGAGATCCGCTGGATCGGCGGCTTCTCGCACGCCCTGCCCTTCGCCGACGCCTCCTTCGACGACGTCTTCATCAATGCCGCGCTGCATCACATGCGCGACATCCCCACCGCGATCGCCGAGGCGCTGCGCGTGCTGCGGCCTGGCGGCACGCTGATCACCACTGGCGATCCCTTCCGCGCGGACGCCGCGGGGCAGGACCTCGAATTCGACGTCTTCGACCGGCACGAGGCCGTGCTCCTCGGCATCAACGAGCAGATCCCGCCGCTGTCCGCGTTCCTGCTTACCCTCGAGCGAAATCGCGGCATCCTCGACATCGGGCTGTTCACCGACACGCTGCACGGCAATCCGGCCGGCAACGGCCGCGACCTGAAGGCGTGGACCGCCTGGGATTTCGATCGTGATGCCGCGATGCTGCGGAGGCGCTCAGGCGGGCTGTCGATGCGCATTCGGCTGAAGGCGCCCTGGCCGCATCCGCGCGCGGTGCAGAGGGCAGGCGTCCTGGCCCCCGCGACCTTCGCCTCCTGGCTCGACGACCCGGAAGGGGCGATCGCCCACCTGGCCCGGATCATGCCCGCCGAACTGGCGGATACCCCCTTTCCCGGCCCGCCGGCGAAGTTCGACCTCATCAACGGCTGGCGCGTCGCCCGCTCGACCACGGCCACCCGGACGGCCTTCCGCCGTGGCCGGCTCTTCCTCACCCGCACCCCGCAGCACGCCCGGCTGCATTACGAGATCCGCTCGGCGACGCCCGCCGCCTTCGCCTTCAAGGTCAATGCCCGCCCCGTGGGCACGCTGGAGGTGGGCACCGATTGGACCCCGGCGGCGATCGACGTCTCCGGGGTCCCGCCGGGCGACATCTTCGTGCTCGAATTCGCCCGCCTCGGCAAGGCGGCTCAGTTCGACGACGCCTGCTTCACGGTCCGCCTCCCGGGCGCCACCGAGGTCCCGCAGCAGGTGGAGGCCATCGTGCCGCATCCAAGCCTCAGCCGGCGCATCGCAGGCCTGCTGGGCCGGCTGGGCCTCCGCCGCCCCGCCCATTGAGCCGCGATCGCCCCCGGGCCGCTTCGTTCCGTAATCGGCATGGCGAAGGACATCGCGCTAACCGCTAGGCCATCGGCGACGTATAGAGGGCAGCAGGAGACCCACGCCCCGATGCCCTGGCGCGACCGTACCGGCGCTTTCTCGCCGTTCAAGACCCTCGTCCTGGCCGCCCTCGCCCTGCCCGTGCTGCTGCTGGCCGAGGCCGCCTGGACCGCGAGCCTCGGTCCGCGGCCCTGGCAGGCGGCGATCCAGGATGCCGGGACCTGGACGATCCGGTTGCTGCTGCTCTCGCTCGCCGTCACGCCGGCGCGGCAGGTGCTGCGCCAGGCGCGGATCGCCGAGGTGCGGCGCATGATCGGCGTCGCCTGCTTCGCCTACGCCTTGCTCCACCTGACCCTTTACGCCGGCGACCTCACCTTCGACTGGCTGAAGGTGACGAGCGAGATCCTGCGACGGGTCTACCTGACCATCGGTTTCGTCGCCCTTCTCGGCCTCGCGGCCCTGGCCGCGACGTCGACCGACGGGGCGCTGCGCCGGCTGGGCGGGGCGCGCTGGCGGCGCCTGCACCGGCTGGCCTACCCGATCGCGGCGCTGGCACTGGTGCATTTCACCCTGCAATCCAAGGCGGACGTCACGGAGCCGATGCTGATGGCCGGGCTCTATGTGTGGCTCATGGGCTACCGCCTGATGGCGCCCGAAGGCGGCGCGCCGGGGCTGATCGCCTTGCTCGGCCTCGCCTTGGCAGCCACCATGGCGACGGCGGGCATCGAGTTCGCCTGGTACGGCCTGGCGACCGGCATCGACCCGTGGCGCGTGTTGGCCGCCAACCTCGACGTGACCTTCGGGCTGCGGCCGGCCCTCTGGGTCGGGATCGCGGGCCTCGGCGCCGTGGCGCTGCGTGCCCTGCCCCGGTCGCGGCCCCGCCACAGGCGCGCCGCGAACCGCACCGCCGAAGCCTGACGCCCGGAAGACAGGCATGTCCGAAACGCTGCGGCCGCTGATCCTCGACCTCGTCGCCTTCGTCGCCGAGCGCCCGCGCCCCTATGCCGAGGTGCTGGACGCCTGGCGGACCTCGTGCCCGCGGCTGACGGTCTGGGAGGATGCGGTGGAGGCCGGTCTCGTCACGCTGCGCGACGGCGCGGTGCATGCCACCGATGCCGGCCGAAGGGCGCTGTCGCTGCGCTGAGGGCCGGGGCCGAGGGGGCGGCGCCCCCCCGGGTCAGGCGATCAGAGCTTCTCGACCTGCCCGTATTCGAGGTCGACCGGCGTCGAGCGCCCGAAGATCGAGACCGAGACCTTCACCCGGCCCTTTTCCTCGTCGACTTCCTCGACGACGCCGTTGAAGGAGGTGAACGGGCCGTCAGCCACGCGCACCTGCTCGCCCACCTCGAAGATCACGGCGGGCTTGCGGGGCTTCTCGACCCCTTCCTGGACCTGCTGCAACAGGCGCTCGGCCTCGCTGGCCGGGACCGGCTGGGGCTTGTTGCGCGCGCCGAGGAAGCCGGTGACCTTCGGCGTGTCCTTCACCAGGTGCCACGCCTCGTCGGTCATCTCCATCTTCACCAGCACGTAGCCGGGGAAGAACTTGCGGTCGGTATCGACCTTCTGGCCGCGGCGGACCTCGGTCACCTGCTCGGTCGGGACGAGCACCTCGTCGAACTTGTCGGCGAGACCCTTCTGCGCCGCCTGCTGCTTGATCTGCTCGGCGATCTTCTTCTCGAAGCCCGAGTAGACATGAACCACGTACCACTTCTTGTCGGCCACGGCGGCGTCCCCTTCAGCCGATCTTGAACACGAGGCGCATGACCAGCTGGATGAGCTGGTCGGACACGAGGAAGAACACCGCCGCCAGTGCCGAGAGCGCCAGCACCAGACCGGTGGTGACGAGCGTCTCCTTGCGCGACGGCCAGGTCACCCGGGCCACTTCCTGGCGGACTTCCCGGACGAACTGCGCCGGATGGAGCTTGGCCAAGATCATTACCTCTGGAACGAATGCGGGCGGCGTCCCGTCAGGGTCGCCACCCACGCTGAGAATTGCCGCGACCGGCGGAGATGGCAGGGGCGGAGGGTCTCGAACCCCCAACCTCCGGTTTTGGAGACCGGCGCTCTAGCCAATTGAGCTACGCCCCTACTCGGCCCCGGCGCGGGGCGGCAACACTACCGCCGCGCGCCAGGGACTCAAGGCCCCGAAGGGCCTTTTTACTTCGTGATCTTTGCGACGACGCCGGCGCCGACGGTGCGGCCGCCCTCGCGGATGGCGAAGCGCAGGCCCTCGTCCATGGCGATCGGCGCGATCAGCGTCACGTCCATCGACACGTTGTCCCCC
>JAFADX010000231.1 GCA_023424475.1 Pseudomonadota bacterium | reverse complement strand
GCGAGGACCTGATCCGCGAGTGCATCCGCGCCAATACGGCCGGCCCCCAGCCCCAGGACCCTTCGGCGCCGGCGCGGCGCGGGCGGAGGAACTGACGGCGCGCCCGGCCGCGCCATGGCCTCGCTCGGCACGCTCTCCCGCGCCCTCTCCCATCGCAATGCGAGGATCTTCTTCGGCGCCTCGCTGATGGCCTGGACCGGGCTCTGGATGCACCGGATCGCGGTATCCTGGCTCGCCTGGGAACTGACAGGCAGCGCCCTCTGGGTGGGGGTGGTCGCCTTCTGCGACCTCGCGCCGGCGGTGGTCATCAGCCCTCTGGCCGGCGCGGTGGCCGACCGGTCGGACCGGCTGCACATGACGATGCTGAGCCAGGCCGCCATCGGCCTGAATGCCGCGATGGTCGCGACGCTGGTCGCCACCGGCAACATCAGCATCTACGTCCTGCTCTGCACCGAGACGATCGGCGGCACCGCCGCCTCCTTCGCCCAGCCGGCGCGCCAGTCGCTGATGCCGGGGCTGGTGCCGCGCGCCGACCTGCCGGCGGCGGTGGCGCTGAACTCGCTGACCTTCAACGTCGCGCGCTTCATCGGGCCGGCGCTGGCCGGACCCCTGATCGCGGTGGCGGGCGTCTGGCCGGCGATCGCCTGCAACGCCTTCGCCTACCTGGTCGCGACCACGACCACGCCGATGCTGCGCATCGAGCCCGAGCAGCGCCGCGGCCACGCCGCGACGGCGAGCCTGTTCGGCGAGATGGTCGAGGGGATCACCTATGCCGCCCGGCATCCGGGGCTCGGGCCGCTGCTCGGCTTCGCCGCCGTCTCGGCGGTGCTGCTGCGCGGCGTGCAGGAGATCCTGCCGCCATTCGTCGAACGCATCTATGGCCGCGGGGCGGAATCCCTCGCGATGCTCACCGCGGCCTTCGGCGTCGGCGCGCTGTGCTCCGGGCTGATGGTGGCGGCGCGCGGGCGGCTCGCCGGGGCAACGCATCTTGCCGTCTCCGGCGTGCTGGCGCTGGCGCTGGCGACCGCGGGCTTCGCGGCGACCGGGTGGTTCGGCTTCGGCCTGCTTTGCGCGGCGCTGATGGGCGCGGCCGGATCGATGCACGGCATCAGCGTGCAGACCCTGGCGCAGAGCGCCTCCGCTCCTTCCATGCGCGGACGCATCCTCAGCCTGTGGGGGCTGATCACGCGGGCCTGCCCGGCGCTCGGCGCGCTGATGCTCGGCGCGCTCGGCCAGGCCTTCGGCCTGCGCTGGCCGACGCTCGTCGCCGTCGCGCTCTCGCTCGTGGTGGTCGCCTGGGGCTATTCCGGCCTGCGCCGCATGGCCGAGGAGCTCGAGGGCCCCGGGCCGGACATCGCCAATCGCTGAACGGGAAGGACGCCGCATGCTCGACGCCGCGATCATCGGAATGGGCCGCTGGGGCCAGACGCTGGTGGACAGCGTGCAGGGGAAGGACGACGCCGGCATCCGCTTCGTCGCCGGCTGCACCGGCCGGCCCGAGCGTGCCGCCGAATGGGCCTCGCGGCAGGGCGTGCGGATCCTGCCCTCCTTCGAGGCGGTGCTCGCCGATCCCGCCGTGAAGGCGGTCGCCATCGCCTCCCCGCACGGCATGCATGCCGAGCAGGTGATCGCCGCGGCGCGCGCGGGCAAGCACGTCTTCGTCGAGAAGCCCTTCACCATGACCAAGGCCTCGGCCGAGGCGGCGGTGGAGGCATGCCGGAAGGCCGGCATCGTCCTGGCGCTCGGCCACAACCGCCGCTTCCTTCCGGCGGTGGCGGAGTTGAAGGCGATGCTCGCCGACGGCCGCATCGGCACGCTGCTGCATGTCGAGGGCCAGTTCAGCGGGCCGGGCGCCCTCGCCTACCGGCCCGGCATGTGGCGCGCGAACCGTGCCGAAAGCCCGCTCGGCGGCATGGGGGGCATGGGCATCCACATGGTGGACATGTTCATCAACCTTGCCGGCCGCATCGCCGAGGTGACGGTGCGCTCGCATGCGCGGGTGATCGACAACGGGCTCGACGATACCACGGCAGGGCTGTTCCTGTTCGAGAGCGGCGCGACGGCGAACTTCGCGACACTCGCCCTCGCGCCGCGGTTCTGGCGCGTGGGGCTGTTCGGCACCGATGCCTGGGCGGTGCTGCACGGGCACGAATCGCTCACCGTCTGCACGCGCGACGGCACGCCGCAGACGCGGAGCTTCCCCGCGACGGACATCGAGAACGCCGAACTCGCCGCCTTCGCCACGGCCGCGGCGGGCGGGCCCGCCTATCCGCTGCCGGTCGAGGACGCGATCCACGGCGTCGCCGTCTACGAGGCGATGATCGGCGCGGCGGCCTCGGGAAGCAGCTATCGCGTCGCGTGACGCGTGCGCCGGGCGGCGCCCCATGCCATGATGGTCGGATGGAGGATCCGGCGATGATCGACCGTCGCGGCCTGCTGGCCCTGCCCTTGTTTGCCGTCGTGCCTGCCGCCGCCGCGCCGGCGAATGCCTTGCGCAACTGCGGGGATCCGGGCGGGCGCTTCATCGCCTGCGAGGCGGTGCAGCGCGACCTGCCGCCGCCGGCCTGGACCCGTTGCCCCCTGTGCGGCGGCCGGCACCCGATGCTGCCCGCGCGCTGAAACGTTTCATCGCGAGGGGCGGAACGGTGCGCCAGGGTCGGCGCATGTTCCCCCGCGCCTCGCCGTCACAAGCCGGCGGGCATCGCCCCGCGCGTCGGGTCATTCCCGGCCCGCGAATCCTGTTCTAGAACCGCTCCGCGCCACAGGCGCGTCATCGCGAAGGAGCGGCCGGCATGAGCAAGATTACCCGCCAGGGCACCAACAAGATCCTCTCGACCTCGGTCGAGTACCACAATTTCGTCTACCTCGCGGGCATCACCGCCGACGATCTCTCGAAGGACATCAAGGGCCAGACGGCCGAGGTCCTGGCGAAGATCGACGCCGCCCTGGAAGCCAACGGCACCGACAAGACCCGCCTGCTGACGGCGCAGATCTGGGTGAAGCACATCGCCGACCGCGCCGCGATGAACGAACTGTGGACCGCCTGGCTGCCGGCCGGCGGCGCGCCCTGCCGCGCCTGCGTGGAAGCCAACATGGCCGACCCGCGCCATCTCGTGGAGATCATGGTCACCGCCTGCCGGTGACGTGACAGGCCCCGGCGACGGGGCAGGTCGGGAATGCATTCCTCGACTCTGAGGCAACGCCCGGTGCTTCCGCGCCGGGCGTTGTTGTTTTTCCGCCGCCACACTGTGCCGCCGCCCCAATCTCGCCCAAATCCTGGGACGAAAATCCCGATAACGCCCCGGAGAGCAGGCCCCAGCCGGAAAATCACACCGCATTACGCCTGGTAACAGATGAGCCGGTTGTCACCCCCCGCAACGGGTTGTTACCCCGGTCACAGCCAAGACGGGGACATGGCTTGGCGGAATTTTTGGGGGCACTGGGGGCACATGAAGGCAAAGCGCGCGGTCATCGCCCTTGCGATTCTGTTCGGCGGCCTTGGGCTGATGGCGCATGACGCCGACGCCCGAACATCGGACGGGCGGCACGGGAAGGCGACCGCGCGCTCGGCTTCCGCGCACCATGCACGTACGGCGAATGCGACGACGCGCAACCGCGGCACGCGCCATCATGCCGCCACGACCCGCAGCCGGCATCAGGCTGCACGCCGTGGCGGCGGCCGCGCCACCTATGCCGGCGGCATCTCCTGCGTGCCCTATGCGCGCCAGGTCACGGGCATGACGATCAGCGGCAATGGCGGCCAGTGGTGGTACAATGCTGCTGGCCTCTACGCCCGTGGCCATCGCCCCGAGGTGGGCTCGATCATGGCCTTCCCGAGCAGCGGCGGCATGCGCGCCGGCCACGTCGCGGTCGTCGAGCGTGTCGTCAGCCCGCGCGAGGTGCTGATCAACCATGCCAACTGGGGCGGTCCGGGCATCCGCCGCGGCTCGATCATGCGGGGCGTGTCGGTCATCGACGTCTCGCCAGGCAATGATTGGACGCGGGTCCGCGTGCAGGTCGGCCACAGTAGCGATGCCTATGGCCGCGTCTATCCGGTGTCCGGCTTCATCCACAACCGCCCGGCGGGCGACACCATCCGCACCGCGTCGGCCACCCAGCGCTACGAGGAAGTGGCGGAGGCCCCGCCCGCGCCACGCAGCCGCGGCCGTCGCTGACCGCGGCATCCCCGGCTCCCCGAAGGGCCGCCCCGGCGACGGGGCGGCCCTTCGCGTGTCCGGACGGGCATGCAGGCATCGCCGCAGGGCGCGATCTCGGCCATGCTGCCGCTTCACCGGCCAATGGCCGGCGCGGTCACTCGACGGGACGCGGGGGCGAAGCGATATGCACGAGCACAGGCCGGACGGAGCGGAACTGCTGTTCCTGCCCGCGGGCGAGACCATCCCGAACAATCCGCGCCTGCCGGTGCTGCTGCACCGGGGCGTGGTCCCGCCCGGCGCGCCGGAAGCGGCCGAGACGCTGTTCCACGGCCATGGCTGGCGCCCCGCCTGGCGGAACGGCATCCATGGCTGGCACCACTACCATTCCAATGCGCACGAGGCGCTCGCGATCGTCGCCGGCGAGGTGCGGGTGATGCTTGGCGGCGATGGCGGCATCACGCTTGAACTCGCGGCGGGCGACGTGGTGGTGCTGCCGGCCGGGACCGGGCATCGCAACCTTGGTGCCAGCGACGACCTGCTGGTGGTGGGCGCCTACCCCGCCGGCGCCGCGCCCCCGGACCAGTTGCACGGCGCCGCCGGGGAGCGCCCGCGCGCGCTGCATGCCGTCGCCGCGACGCCCGACCCGCCGGGCGATCCGGTCACCGGCCACGCCTATCCGCTCCGCTGAAACGGCAACGGGGGGCCGCAGCCCCCCGTCCCGCAACAGCCCCGTGGGCGAACCGCGTCAGGCCGCGGTCAGCACGATGCGGCCGACCACCTTGCCGTCCTTCAGCCGGTTCAGCGCGGCATCGGCCTGGTTCAGCGGCATGTTGGTGATCGGGATCGCAGGCAGCTTGCCTGACTGGGCGATCGAGACCAGTTCCCGCAGTTCCTTCACGTTGCCGACGTAGGAACCCTGCACGGTCAGGGCACGGATCGGCATCAGCGGCAGCGGGATGTTCATCTCGCCGCCGAAGAGCCCGACCTGCACCAGCTTGCCGCCCTTGCGCAGCGCATCGAAGGCAAAGCGGGAGGTATCGGTGCCGTTCACCAGGTCCACGATCGCGCCGACCGGGCCGCCCGCGGCCTCGACGATCTTCTTCGCGGTGTCCGGGCCGTCGGCGAGCACGGTGTCGGTCGCGCCCTCCTTCCTCGCCGCGTCGAGCTTCGACTGTGCCACGTCGACCACGACGATGCGGCGATGACCCTTCGCCTTCAGCACGGCGATCGCGTTCAGCCCGAGGCCGCCGGCGCCGACCAGCACGATCGGGTCGTCCGGCGGCATCGGCATCACCTTGTTGATGGCGCTGAACACCGTGATGCCCGAGCACGCATAGGTCGCCGCGAGCGACGGATCGAGGTTGCCCAGCGGCACCAGGTGGCGCGGCTCCGGCGCGACCACATGCGTCGCGTAGCCGCCGTTCTGGTAGACGCCGAGGGAGGCCGGCTTGACCCGGCACATGTTGTCCTCGTCCGCGAGGCATTCGGCACATTTGCCGCAGCCGACCCAGGGGAAGACGATCATGTGGTCACCGACCTTGAGGCCGGTGCCATTGGCCTCCGGGCCCCACTTCACCACCTTGCCGACGATCTCGTGCCCCATGGCGAGCGGCAGCACCACGCCGCGATCCGTCAGGCGCATCTTGCCGCGCGAGCCGAGGTCGTACTCGCCTTCCCAGATGTGCAGGTCGGAATGGCAGACACCGGCATGGGTGATCTCGAGCAGGACCTGCTTGCCGGTGGGCTCGGGCGTCGGCAGTTCGAGTTCCTGAAGCGGCTTGCCGGTTTCGACGACGGCCCAGGCGCGCATGGCGGTTCCTCCGATGGATCTGGCTTCAGGCCGCATCCGACCAAGCGCGCATGATACGGTCAAGGCGGCATGCGCAGCGACCGGCTGCACGGCCGGGGCATCCGCTCGGCAGGGAGGCAACCGCCCGCCACTCCGTCCCGCAGAGGCCAAACGCAAGGGTCACCGCGCGAGGAAGCGGAGGACCGCCCTGAGCCCCTCCCCATCCGCATCGTTCAGCACGGCGGGATGGGCTCCGCCGCGCAGCAGCACCAGCTCCGCGTCCGGTGCCGCCTCGGCCATCCGCCGGGCATGCGCGGCCGGGGTGATGCGGTCCGCCTCGCTGGCCACGACCAGCACGGGTGCCCTGATGCCGGGCATCCGGCCGAGGCTCTCGAAGGGGTGGCGCAGCAGCCGGGCGACCGGCAGCATCGGATAGAGCGAGCGCGCGAGATCGGCGACCGAGGTGAAGGGGCTTTCGAGGATCACCGCCGCGATGTCCGTGCGGTCCTCGGCCAGGCCGGTGACGACGGCGGTGCCGAGGCTCTCGCCCCAGAGGACCACGGCGCGGCCCGGAAACCGCGCCTGCACCCAGCGGAGATAGGCGACCGCATCGGCGGCGAAGGCAGCCTCCCCGGGGCTGCCGGCATTGCCGCCATAGCCCCGGTATTCCGCAAGAACAACGCCATGGCCTGCGCGGCTCAGAATGGCGCCGAGGCCCAGGCGGTCCTGCACGCTGCCGCCATTGCCGTGGAAATGGAGGATGACCGGATGCCCTGCCGCCCCCTCCGCGACGAGGAAGGCGAGATCGATGCCATCCGGCGTACGCAGCGTTTCCCGGTTCCAGCCCGGCATGGCGGTGATGGGCGCGGTGTCCGGCAGGAAGATCATGCGTTCCTGCCGCAGCCAGAGCAGGGCCACGAAGGCCACCGGCAGGACCGCCGCCGCCCCGAGATAGGTGATCATGCGGCGCATCGCGCCACGGTGCCGGGGGCACTCATACCAGGCGCCCGAGAGTTTCCGGGCCCCACACGCGCCGGGCGGGCCGCATCCGCGACCCGTTGCCTTGGCTTCGGTCCTCCGGGCCGCGGGCCGGACCTTCGTCCGCTCGGCATCACTCGCAGGGCTGCGCCGCGAGCGCGGCGCCAGCCACGGCACCGACCCCCGCACCGAGCAGCGCGCCACGACCGGCATCGGCCTGGGTGGAACCGGCGATCGCGCCCACCCCTGCCCCGATGGCGGCGCCATAGGCCGCGCCCATCGCCGGATCCTCGCAGACCGGCACCGGGGGCAGCGGCACGGCGACCGGCTGCACGACGACGCAGCCGGCAAGGGCCGTCGAGAGCAGCGGCAATGCGAGGATCCGTCTCATCCTGCCAGCATGCCCAGCCAATCGGGCGGGATCGTGTCGGCTCCCGGCGGCTGCGCGGGCAACCCGGCGTCACCGCATCCGGGGCGTCGGCCGGCGCCCGAGCGCAGGGCCCGCCGTGGCCAGCATGGCGCTCGGCACCGCGGGCGGCGCGGAGAGCCGCTGGACGGTCGCCTCGGGGCCGAGCGGGAAGACCGACCGCGGCAGGGCTTGCGCCAGGGCGGCCCGGTCGTTCGCATCGATCGCCTGCGCCGCGGCCGCGAGGCCGTCGATCACGGGCTGTGCCGGCGTCCGCGTGGAAACGCCGAGAGCGGTCCGCGCCTCCCACCGTGCCGAGCCGAGCGCGGCCGTCGTGGTGCCGCCGACGGTCTGCCAGACAGGATCGCCCGGCACCGTATCGGCGAGCCATTCCAGCCTGGCGACGGCACGCGCCGCCGCGGCGGGCTGGCCGGCCCGCGGCGCACGGAAGAATTCCGAGACCTGCTGCGCCACCACGACCACCGGGTCGCGGGTGACGAAGGCCTGGCCCGGCCCCAACCCCGGCGGCAGGGTCGCAGGCGGCACGACGGGTCCGCAGGCCCCCATGGCCATCAGGAGCATCATGGCGGGAATATGTGGGCGCACGCGGATTTCCTTCCTGGAACGGCGGCCGGCGACGCACGCCGCCGGCCGCCGGGGAGATCAGCGTCCCCCGCTCGGACCCGGACCCAGGGACAGGGCGGCAAGCGCCCCGGTCGCGCTTGGCACGCGCGGCGGGGCGGAAAGGCGCCGGACCGTCTGCTCGGGCCCCGCGGTGAAGACGTTCCGCGGCAGCGCGCGCGCCACGGCCGCACGGTCGTTCGCCTCGAGCGCGGTGGCGGCGGAGGTGAGCCCGTCGATCACGGCCTGGCCGCTCGCCCGGGCCGGTATGCCGAGGGCGCGGCGCGCCTCGTCGCGGGACTGGGCAAGGCCCGTCAGCGCACTCGCGCGCGCGGTCTGCCACAACGGGTCCGAGGGCACGCGGTCGGCGAGGAACTCGATATCGGCGATGGCCCGCGCCGCCGCGGCCGGCTGCCCCGCCTGAGGCGAACGGAAGAACTCGCTCGCACCCAGCCGCGCGGTGGTGATCGGATCGCTCGTGACCGCCGGCCCTCCGGCCGTCGCGGGCATGGTCGGCGGCGGCGCCGAGGATGTGCAGGCCGCCGCGGCGAGCGCAGACAGCAGGACCGAACGACGCAGCATGGCACCCTCCCGGGACATCAAGAGGTTTGCTTTCTAGCCCATTCCTGTCGCAACCGTCATGACCTGTATCGAGCGCGCCCTCAGCCGTAGCCGGCGCCGCGCAGCCGGTCGCCGAGGACCTTCACCTGCACCGCCAGGGCGGCGCTTTCCTCTTCCCGCAGGCGGGTGCGGAGATCGACCGCGGCCCGTTCCATTTCCGCGAGCAGCACGGGCAGCCCGGGCGGCGGCTCGGCGCCTGCGGCGAGGCGCGCGGCGATGCGCTCGAGGCCGTCGAGGTTCACCGCGAGGAAACGCCGCGCCTCCTCGAGCCGTTCCGGACGCCGCTCGAACTCGTCGAGGACGGCGGCGATCGCGGCGGCCACCGGAAGCAGGCGCAGGCGCGGGAACCCCACGGCGATGTCCCCGATCCGAGCGAGCCGGGCGCGCGCATCATCCAGCGGTCGCGGGCCCGCGGGCGCGGGGGGCTCCGGCGGCGGCGGTGCCTCGGCGATCTCGGCATAGAGCAGCGTCGTCCCGCCCCAGGCCGCGAGGCCGAGGATCAGCGCGGCGACCGGCCCCGCGCCGGCGCCGAGGGCTGCGACGATCGCGGCCGCCGCACCCATCGCCAGGGCGGCACGCCCGGCATCGCCCTTCCGCCCGCGCCGCATCAGCCAGGTCGCGAGCATCGGCAGGAAGATGCCGAGCAGGCAGCCGAGCAGTGCGACCTCCCGCCCCGCGAAGAGGTTGAAAAGGGTCGCGGGCAGCAGCGGCAGGACGGTGAAGGGCAGCAGCCAGCGTCGCCAGAAGGCGGAGATCATGGCGTGGGCACCACCGCCATCACGGCGCGGAACAGCGCCAGCAGCCCGGCGATCCACATCGTGCCGCCCAGCAGGAAGAAGCCGATCACGCGGGTCCCCAGCGGCGGCGGTGCGGTCGGTGGCGCGACGGGGGCGCCTGCGTTGCCTGGATCGCTCACGCGGACTTAGATCGCCCACGAAGGCCGGCCGATCAAGCGGGCCCGAGGAAAGGGCGGTGGCCATGGAACGTATCGCAGTGGTGGGCGCGGGGCTGATCGGCAGCGCCTGGTCGATGGTCTTCGCCCGCGCGGGGCATCCGGTGCGGATCTGGGACCCTGCGCCCGGCGCCCCGGACGCGGCGATGACGGTCATTCGCGAACGGCTCGCCGACCTCTTCGCCGCCGGCCTGGTGAGCGAGCCGCCCGAGACGATCGCCGGTCGGGTCGGCATCGCCGGCACGCTCGAGGAATGCCTCGCCGGCGCCGCGCATGTGCAGGAGAACGGCCCCGAGCGCGTCGAGGTGAAGCGCGAGACCTTCGCGAGGCTCGACGCGATCGCCGGTCCCGATGTGGTGCTGGCCTCCTCGACCTCGGGCATTCCGGCCTCGGCCTTCACCGGGGGCTTGGCGGGGCGGGCGCGCTGCCTCGTCGCCCATCCGGTGAACCCGCCCTATCTCGTGCCGCTGGTCGAACTCGTCGGGGCGCCCTGGACCGATCCGGCGGCCGTCGCGCGCACCCGCGCGCTGATGGAGCGCGTCGGCCAGGTGCCGGTGACGGCGATGAAGGAGACGCGCGGCTTCGTCCTGAACCGCCTGCAGGCCGCTCTGGTCGCCGAGGCCTTCCGCATGGTGCGCGACGGGGTGATGAGCCCCGAGGACGTCGATGCCTGCGTGAAGGATGGGCTTGGCCTGCGCTGGTCCTTCATGGGGCCGTTCGAGACCATCGACCTCAACGCCCCCGGCGGGCTGGCCGACTATGCGGCGCGCTTCGGCCCGCTGATGGGCGGGATCACCGAGGAGCAGACGCCCTTCCTCTACGACGCCGGGACGGTAGGGCGGGCGGATGCCGCGCGCCGCGCCATGCTGGCGCGGGAGAAGATCGCCGAGCGATCGGCCTGGCGGGACCGGCGGCTGATGGCACTGGCGCTCCACAAGCGTTCGCAGCCGGGCTGACGCCGGCCGCGCGTTCCGGCACGCCGGCAGATCCGCCATCCATTCCGTCCTGCCCTTCGGCTCCGTGCCGCCGGAACGGGGTCCCGGCCGATCGCGGGTGCGACGGGTTCGTCGCACCCCTCGCCCCGGCCCGCGTGTCGCGGCAGACTGCGCGCCAGGGGCGTGGCCATGGCCGGAGGCGGGAAATGCGGGTCACCATGACGACGACGCGGAGCACCGCCCGGCCGGGTCGGGGCGTGCGCATCATCCCGTGGATCCTGACGCTGGTCGGTCTCGGGCTGCTGGCCGGCGCGGGCTTCGCGGCGCGCTCGGAACTCTCGTTCCGGCGCACCGCGGTGGAGACCGACGGGCAGGTGGTCCGCATGATCGCCGAGACCGACCGCAGCAACGGCCGCACCTCGCGCACCTATCGCCCGGTCTTCGTCTTCAGCCTGCCCGACGGGAAGGAGATCCGGGCGGAGGGGGGCGTCGCCTCCAACCCGCCCTGCTGTTCGGTCGGCGACCGGGTGCGCGTGCGCTACGACCCCGCCAACCCCTCCCGGGCGCAGATGACCGGCTTCATGGAAAGCTGGCTGGTGACCGCGATCCTGGGCGGGATGGGGATCGTCTTCACCGGCGTGGGGCTGGCGGTGCGCAGGGTCGTGTCGCGCTTCGCGGCGACGCAGGGTGTCGCCGGGGCGCCCGCGCCGCGGGGCAACATGATGACCTTCGCGGTGCCACTGGCCGGCCTGCGGCGGGACATGACGCCGCAGGGCATGCGCTGGACGCTGCAGGCCCGCTGGCAGGACCCGCGCAGCGGGGTGCAGCGCCTGTTCGAAGGCCCGCCCCTGCCCTTCGACCCGGTGCCGCAGATGCGGCAGATGTCGGCGGTCAACATCCGGTTCGATCCGGGCGACCCGGACGGCCCCTATGCCATGGACCTCTCCTTCCTGGTGCCGCCGGCCGGGGGTGGCGACGCGGCCATCGCGGCAGGGGCGGTGCGGCGCGGCTGATCAGGCCTGCAGGAAGCCGAGGCGGTCGTCCTCGAACACCCCGCAGGTGAGCGGTCCGCCGGACCATGCGGCGGTGTCGAGGCAGATGCGGTTGTCCCGCACCACGGGGTTGAAGCCCGCCGTGTGGCCATGGACCACGACCACGCCGTGGTCGCGCCCGGAGCCGAGGAAGTCGTGGCGGATGCGCAGCAGGTCCTCGCGCGACTGTTCCTCGAGCGGGATGCCCGGGCGGATGCCGGCATGGACGAAGAGGTAGGAGCCTTCCTGGTGATGCAGGTGCAGCCGGCGCAGGAAGCGCATCTGCGCCGCGGTGAAGTGCGCGGGCCAGTCCTCGCGCGGCGTCTCGGGGTCGATGCCCCAGGATTCGAGCGTCGCCCGCCCGCCGCCCCAGAGCCAGTCGGCCGCCGCGGCACCGTCGCCGCCAAGCGCCGCCAGCATCGTCTCCTCGTGGTTGCCCGTGAGGTTGATCATCCCGAGGCCCGGCACCGGGTCTTCCCCGATCAGGTAGTCGAGCACGGCGCGGCTGTCGCCGCCCTTGTCCACGTAGTCGCCGAGGTGGAGCAGCAGCGCCGAGGCGATCGGGCGCGCCTTGAGGTCGGCGGCGATCTGCCCGTGCAGGTCCCGCAGTTTGGCGAGGCTGCCGTGGATGTCGCCGATGGCGTAGATGCGGCGCCCGCGCGGCAATTCGCCGGGCGCCTCGCGCAGTTCGATCATGTCCTGTCGGCGCGGGGGTCCAGCGCGTCCCGCAGCCCGTCCCCCATCAGGTTGAAGGCCAGCACGACGATCATGATGGTGACGCCGGGAAAGATCGAGAGCCAGGGCGCCTGGGTCAGGAAGCGCTGAGAGGAATTCAGCATCGACCCCCAGGAGGGATTCGGCGGCTGCATCCCGAGCCCGAGGAAGGAGAGCGAGGCCTCGGCGATGATCGCCTCGGCGACGGCGAGGCTTGCCTGGACCAGCAGCGGCGGGATGGTGTTGGGCAGGACATGGACGAAGGCGGTGCGCCAGGCCGGGTTGCCGAGCGCGCGGGCGGCCTCGATCCAGTCGGTCGCCTTGGCGTCGAGCGCCATGCCGCGCGACAGCCGCACGAAGACCGGCGAGGCGGTGATGGCGATGGCGAGCATCGCATTCTCGAGCGCGGGGCCGAGGAAGGCCGCGAGCGCGATCGCCAGGATCAGGAAGGGCACCGAGAGCATGGCATCGGCGACGCGGGAGATGACCGCATCCGTCCACCCGCCGGCGAGGCCCGCGAGCAGGCCGAGCGGCACGCCGATCAGCAGCGCGCCCATGACCGAGATGACGCCCGCCATCATCGAGGCCCGCGCGCCCCAGATGACTCGCGAGAGCACGTCGCGGCCGTTCTCGTCGGTGCCCATCCAGTGCGCGAAGGACGGGGGCTTGCGGATGCGGGTCCAGGAGGTCTGCAGCGGATCGTAGGGCGCGATCAGCGGCGCGAGGATGGCGACCGCGACGAAGATGACGACCACGACCAGGCCGAGGACCGCCAGGCGGTGGCGCAGGAAACGCCTGACGGCGCGCCGGGCCGGGCTCTGGGCCGCGGGAAGCGCGGCCGCCGCGGCGGCACTCATGGCATCATCCCCACCGGGGCCACGGCGGCCCGATGCCCTGCATCGGGCCGGGAGCACGCAGCGCGACCGCGCCCAGGCCGACCATTGCGCCGGGCGGTCCCGCCCAGGGCGCGCAAGCCAAGCGCGCGGACGCGCGCGCCGGCGTTTGAGGCAAACGAAGCAAACACCCCCATCAGGCGGTCCTCAGTCGCGGGTTGATGGCCATGTAGAGCAGGTCCGCCACCAGGGAGAGCATCACGAAGATCAGCGCCGTCGCCAGCACCACCCCCTGCACCACCGGATAGTCGCGGTTGAACACGGCATCGACGATCAGCTTGCCGAAGCCGGGGATGGTGAAGATCTGTTCGGTCAGCACCGCGCCGGCGAGCAGGCGCCCGAACTCGATGGCGCCGAGCGTGACGACCGGGATCAGCGCGTTGCGCAGCGCGTGCTTCCAGACGACGACGCGTTCCTTCAGCCCCTTGGCCCGCGCGGTCCGGACATAGTCCTGGGACAACGCGGTCAGCATCGCCGCGCGGGTGTGGCGCATGAGCACCGAGGCGATGCCGGTGCCGAGGACGAAGGCCGGCATGATGGTGGTGGAGAGCGACTGCACCGGGTCCTCGAACAGCGGCACGTAGCCCGAGGGCGGCAACCAGCCGAGCTGCACGCTGAACAGCAGGATCATCATGATCCCGAGCCAGAAGTTCGGCGTCGATATGCCCGCGAGAGCCGCCGCATTCGCCGCCCAGTCGGCCGGCGTGTCCTTCCTGACCGCCGAGACGATGCCGAGCGGCACGCCGATGAGCAGCGCGATGACGAAGGCCATGGTGGCGAGCTGGAAGGTGACCGGCAGCTTGGTGAGGATCAGCTCGCTGACCGGCACGCGGATGCGCCAGGAGAAGCCGAAATCCCCGGTCAGCACGCGCCCCATCCAGAGCACGTACTGTTCGTGGACGGGGCGGTCGAGGCCGAGCTCGCTGCGGATCTGCGCCAGGACGACGGGATCGCCGCGCTCCTCGCCGGCCAGGATCTCGGCCGGGTCGCCGGGCATGAGCTGCTGCAGCCCGAAGATCAGGACGGAGAGGATCAGCAGGGTGGGAATGACCTGCCCCAGCCTGCGCAGCAGCCAGATGCCCATTACCGGCGCGCCCCCGCCCCCGCCCGGCGCCCTGCCGGGGCGCCGGCCGCAGCATGCATGACGGTCATTGGAGCCGCATGCCCTGGATGCGGATCATGCCGTCCGAGATCGGGCGATAGCCGGTCAGCCGGGCGGTGTGCGCCATGATGTTCTTGCGGTGCCAGAGATAGATGCGCGAGACGTCCTGGCCGAAGGCGATGCGCACCGCCTGGGCGTAGAGGTCGCGCCGCTTCGCCAGGTCGAGCTCGCTGCGCGCGGCGTTCAGCAGGCGGTCCACCTCCGCATTGGAATAGTGGCCGTCGTTCTGGCCGCCGCCGGTCACCGTGAAGGCGTAGATGTTGCCGTCCGGATCGGTGCGTCCCGACCAGCCGACCAGGAAGGTCTGGAATTCGCCCCGCCGTGCCGCCTGCAGGGAGGAGGCGAATTCCATCGCGCGCAGTTGCAGGTCGAACCCGGCCTCGGCGACCATGGCCTGGATCACCTCGCCGACCTGGCGGAGGTCGGGGTTGTTCGGGACGGTCATCTCGACGCGCAACGGCGCCGTCACCCCGGCTTCGCGCAGCAGGGCGCGGGCACGGGCGACGTTGCGTTCCGTCGGCGGGAAATTCGCGACATGGAAGGGGTTGGCCGGCGGGAAGGGCTGGCGCGTCGGGGTGTACATCCCCTCATAGACCACCTGGTTCACCGCGGCGCGGTCGATCGCGAGCTCGAAGGCCTGGCGGACGCGCGCATCACGGCCGAGCGGCGTGTTGGCGCGCTCCCCGTTGCCGGTGTTGATGGTGAGGCCCTGGTAGCCGAGCTCGTCCACCGCCTCGACGCGCAGATTGCGGTTGGCGCGCATGGCCGCCATGTCGCTCGGCTCCATGCGCTCGGCGAACTCGACGGCGCCGGACTGGAGATTGGCCAGCCGCACGGTGTTGTCCGGGATCGGCAGGTAGGTGACGCGCTGGATGTGGACGTTGGCGGCATCCCAGTATTCGGGGAAGCGCTCGAGCACGATGCGTTCCTGCGGCACGCGCTCGACGAAGCGGAAGGGGCCGGCGCAGACGGGGTGGTTGCCGAATTCGCGGCCGGCGGCCTCCGCGGCCCTCGGGCTCACGATCATGCCGGCGCGGTCGGTCAGCGCGGCGATCAGCGAGGCGGAAGGCGACTTGAGCCGGACGCGCACGGTGAGCGGGTCCACCACCTCGATCGTCTCGATGTTGCCGATCTCGCTGCGGCGGAAGGAGCCCTGCATCGTCAGGTGGCGGTTCAGCGAATAGCGCACCGCCTCGGCGTCCATCCGCTCGCCGTCATGGAAGCGGACGCCGTCGCGCAGGGTGATGATGAGGGTCTTCGGATCCTCCCAGCGGTAGCCGGTGGCGAGCTGGGGGACGGGCTCGAGACGCTCGTTGATGTCGAACAGCTTGTCGCACATCGCCATGTAGACGATGCGGCCGACATAGGTGCGGCTCAGGGTGGGATCGAGGATGTCCGGATCCTCGCGCAGGCCGATGCGCAGGTTCTGCGCCGCGGCGGGCGCGACGGTCGCGACCGCGGGGATGATCGCCGCGGCGGCCGCGAGCAGGGCCTTGATGGTCGGTTTCATGTTTGCGCTCCCTGAGGTGGGGCCGGGGCCCGGAAAAAGGATTGCAGGCGACGGAGCCGTTCGCCGCCGGCCAGGCGGTCGGCCCGCGGCGGCTCGGGCGGCAGGCTGTCGGCCAGGTGGCAGGCGACGGGGTGCGCGCCCTCGCCGAGGACCGGCACGTCGGTCCGGCAGCGTTCGACGGCGAAGGGGCAGCGGGTGTGGAAGCGGCAGCCCGGCGGCGGCGCGATGGGGGACGGCACGTCGCCCTCGATGGGCGGCGCCTTCGTGCCATGGCCGGGCACCGCGGCGAGCAGGGCACGCGTATAGGGGTGCCTCGGGGCCGAGAGGACCTCCCCGGCCGGCCCCTGCTCGACGATGCGGCCGAGATACATCACCGCCACCCGGTCCGCGACATGGCGCACCACGCCGAGGTCGTGGCTGATCAGCACGAAGGTCAGGCCGAGGTCGCGGATCAGGTCCGAGAGCAGGTTCACCACCTGCGCCTGCACGCTGACATCGAGCGCGCTGACCGGCTCGTCGCCGATGATGAGCCGCGGTTCCGAGGCGAGCGCACGGGCGATGGCGACGCGCTGGCGCTGGCCGCCGGAAAATTCGTGCGGCCAGCGTCGCGCGAGTTCCGGCCGCAGCCCGACGCGGGCGAGCAGTTCCGCCACGCGGTCGCGTTCCTGCGCGCGCGGCACGATGCGGTGCAGGCGCAGCGGCTCGGCCACCGCCTGCTCGACTGTCATGCGCGGGTCGAGGCTTGCGAAGGGGTCCTGGAAGATCAGCTGCATGTCGCGCCGCCGGGCACGCAGCGCGGCGGGCGAGAGCGCGCCGAGATCCTTGCCGTCGAACCGGACGCTGCCGGCATCGGGCTCGACGAGGCGGAGCATCAGCCGCCCGAGGGTGGACTTGCCGCAACCGGATTCCCCGACGATGCCAAGGACTTCGCCCCGCATGACGCCGAGGGAAACGCCATCGACCGCATGAACGGCGCCGGCGCGGCGGCCGAGGGCGTCGCGCACCGGGAAGCGCTTCACCAGGCCGGCGACGTCGAGCAGCGGGGTCATGTTGAAGCCGGGGGGAAGGGAACTTCCCCCCGAACCCCCCAACCTTCTTTGGATACCTGGCTCGCCTTCCCGCGGTCAGGGCCGAGGAAGCAAAGAAGGGAGGGGGAGCGGGGGAGGTTCCCCTCCCCCGCACTGTCCAACCGTCTCATGCCGCCTCCAGCACCCGATCGAGCGGCGCCCGCCAGCAGGCCGAGACATGGCCCGGCGCGATCTCCACCAGCGGCGGGGCTTCCGCCGCGCAGCGCGCGACGGCAAAGGGGCAGCGCGGCGCGAAGCGGCAGCCCGGGGGCGGATTGCGCAGGTCGGGCACCGTGCCCTCGATGCTCGCCAGGCGATCGCCGGGCGCGCCCTCCCCCGGCGCGGCGCCGAGCAGGCCCGCGGTATAGGGGTGCTCGGGGCGGGCGAAGAGCATCGCGGCAGGCGCCTGCTCGGCGATGCGGCCGGCATACATGACGGCGACGTCGTCGGCATGGTCCGCGACGACGCCGAGGTCGTGGGTCACGAGGATGACGGCCGTTCCGGTCTCGCGCTTCATCTCGTCGAGCAGCGCCAGGATCTGCGCCTGCACCGTCACGTCGAGCGCGGTCGTCGGCTCGTCGGCGATCAGCAGCTTCGGCCGGCAGGCCAGCGCCATGGCGATCATCACCCGCTGGCGCATCCCGCCCGAAAGCTGGTGCGGATACTGCCGCGCGCGGCGGGCCGCATCCGGGATGCGCACGCGGTCGATCATGCGCACGGCCTCCGCGAAGGCCGCCGCCTTGTCGAGGCCCTGGTGCAGCCGCAGCGCCTCGGCCACCTGCTCGCCCGCGGTGAAGGCCGGGTTCAGGCTCGTCATCGGCTCCTGGAAGATCATCGCCATCTCGCCGCCGCGCAGCATCCGGCGCTGCTCGGCCGCCAGCGAGGTCAGCTCGCGCCCCCCGAGGCGGATGGCCCCGCCGAGGCTGGCATTCGGGGGCAGCAGGCCCATGACGGCAAGGGAGGTGACCGACTTGCCGCAGCCGGATTCGCCGACGATGGCGAGCGTCCGCCCGGCCTCGACCCGGAAGGAAATGCCGTCGAGCACCCGGAGCGCCTTGCCGTCCTGGCGGAAGTCGAGGGTGAGGCCGGCGACCTCGAGGACAGGGCTCATCCGCGCGTCGCCTTCGCGATCTCGAGCTCGATCACCGCCCGGTCGAAAACACCGGGATGGCCGCGCCCTGGCAGGAAGCGGCGGAAGTGAACATAGCGTTCCCGCGCGACGGCAAGCAGCCGGCGGAGCTCCGCGAGCGGGTCGGGATGGTCGTCGGCGCGGATGTCGAGGTCCGGATAGGGATCGCGCGAGGCCACCTGCAGGGCGGCGGACTGCCTTCCGCGCCGGTCGCCGCCCGCCGCCTCCCCGGCTTCGAGCGCGGCGAGCAGGCGATCGGCGAGCGGCCGGCCCGCTGCCGCGAGGAAAGCGTCGCGCGTCGCATCGAGCACCTGCGGGCCGGCCAGCATGTTGCCGGCCAGGGAGACGTCCGCGCCCGCGACATGCCCGCACCAGTCGACGCATTCGGCC
>JAFADX010000192.1 GCA_023424475.1 Pseudomonadota bacterium | reverse complement strand
CCCCGAGGCCGTGGTGCTGGCCGGCGTGGACCGCCCCGCCGCCATCGCCTGGGGGTGGGAGATGGGCATCGCCGTCTTCCAGGGCCGCCTGATCGAGAGCCGGCGTCCGGCCTCGTGACTTGGCGCAGGGCGCGATCGGCCCGATATGGGGCGCCATGGAAACGCCGGCGCTGCTCGTCGAGGGCCTGACCAAGACCTACACGCCCGGCGCCAGGCCGGCCGTGAACGGCCTTACCTTCACCATGCCCCGCGGCACGACCTGGGGGCTGCTCGGCGGCAACGGCGCGGGCAAGTCCACCACCATCGCCATGCTGCTCGGACTCCTGGTGCCGACCTCGGGGCGGGTGCTGGCGCTCGGGCACGACATGGCGACGGACCGTTTCGCCGCGCTGGCGCGGATGAACTTCTCCTCGCCCTACATCGCGCTGCCGCACCGGCTGACGGTGACCGAGAATCTCCGTGTCTATGCGCATCTCTACGGCGTGCCGGAGGCGGGGCGCCGCATCGCGGAGCTGGTCGAGGCGTTCGACCTCGGCGACTTCGCCGACCGTCCGGCGGGGCAGCTGAGCGCCGGGCAGAAGACGCGCGTCGCCCTCGCCAAGGCGCTGATCAACCGGCCGGCGCTGCTGCTGCTCGACGAGCCGACGGCGAGCCTCGACCCCGACACCGGCGACTGGGTGCGCAGCGCGCTCGAACGCTATCGCGTGGAGAGCGGCGCCGCGATCCTGCTCGCCAGCCACAACATGGGCGAGGTCGAGCGCCTCTGCTCCAACGTGCTGATGCTCAAGGGCGGGCGCGTGGTGGACGAGGGCAGCCCCGCCGCGCTGCTGGCGAAATACGGGCGCGACGACCTCGAGGAGGTGTTCCTCGATATCGCGCGCGGGCGCGAACGGCTGGAGACGGTGTGATGGGCGCTTCCGCGGCGCGCCGCATCTGGGGGCTGATGTACCGGCACCTGGCGCTCTACCGCCGGTCCTGGCCGCGCCTGCTCGAACTCATGTACTGGCCGGTGCTGCAGATGGTGGTCTGGGGCTTCGTGACCGCCTACCTCGCCGGCGTGCAGCAGAACACGGCGACCATCGCGGCGGGCGTGCTGCTCGGCGGCGTGCTGCTGTGGGAGGTGACGCTGCGCGCGCAGATGGGCTTCGCGATCTCCTTCCTCGAGGAGGTGTGGTCGCGCAACCTCGGCCACCTCTTCGTCTCGCCGCTGCGGCCGCGGGAGATGGTCGCCGCGCTGGCGGCGATGAGCGTGTTGCGGACGCTGGCCGGCGTCGGGCCGGCGATGGTGCTCGCCTTCCTGCTCTATGGCTTCGGCGTCTGGAAGCTCGGGCCGGTGCTTGTCGTCTTCGTCCTTGCGCTGATGGCGATGGGCTGGTCGGTCGCGCTCGCCGTCACGGCGCTGATCCTGCGCCACGGCGCGGGGGCCGAGGCGCTGGCCTGGGGCGTGATGTTCGGCATCGCACCCTTCTCGGCGGTCTTCTACCCGGTCTCGGTGCTGCCGGCCTGGCTGCAGCCGGTGTCCCTTGCGATTCCGGCCGCGCATGTCTTCGAAGGCATGCGCGCGGCGCTGATCGACGGGCGCATCGCCTGGGACCACCTCGTCTGGGCGGTGGCGCTGGACGGGGTATGGCTCGCGGTCGCCGCCTGGATCTTCCTGGCCCAGTTCCATGCGGCGCGGGTGCGCGGGGCGTTGCTGAACATCGGAGAGTGAGGCGCGCCGCGCCGCGGCGATCAGAACAGCCGGCCGATCGGCCGGAGTCTCCTGAAGAAGCTCAACAGGCATTGCGAGGAGAACACCCAGACCTCGTCATCGTGCTCGGCAAGACCACGATGATCGATCCCGACGGCGACAAGATCCCGGGCTATGCCGAGGTCTATGTGCCAAGCATGGTGCATGCCGTGCCGCCGACATCTCCGGGGCCGGCGGATTTCAGGGTGCGACAGGCCAGCCACATGACGGCGCCGGGGCAGCGCGGCGCCGGTTCCCCGGCGCTGGTCTGCTACAATCCCAACTTCAATTACTCCACGGCGCTCGAACAGCTCATCTGCCTGGCGACGCCGTCCTTCGTGGCGCTCGCGCATGAACTCGTGCATGCGCTCCACATCGTGAACGGCAAGGTATGGCGCCCGGACGACAGCGCCGGCGGCTTCGACGAGCGCAAGGAGATGGAAACCATGGTCGAGGAGGCCCGGACCGTCGGCTGCGGCAAATACGCCGGCCGGCGGACCACCGAGAACGGCATCCGCGCCGAGCATGGGCTTCCTCTCAGGCAATACTGTGCGGCGCCGGGGGACTGCGACAGAGCCTGGCTTCCGGCGGACAGCCCGCTGGCGCCGGAGGACAAGGACTTCTGACGGCCGCCGCCTCCGGCCCGGCGCGCCGTCACGGCGCGAGGCGCAGCACCATCCGCCGTTCCACCACGGGCCGGCCCCACTGCTCGGCGGTGACCACCTCGGTCAGCCGGAATCCGGCCTCGCTGTAGAGATGCGCCGCGGCGTCGAGGCCGGCGAGGGTCCAGAGGTGGATCTCCGGCACGCCCACGCGCCGCGCCTGCTCCACCGCCTCGGCCAGCCAGCGCCGCCCCAGCCCTCGCCCGTGGAGCCGGGATTCGAGGATGAACCAGCGCAGATGCGCCGAGGCCGGGTCCTCGCCGCAGTCGAGAGCGATCGATCCCCGCACCCGCCCGTCCGAGACGGCGCAACGGAACAGGTCCCGCCCGGGGTCGAAGCGGAGCAGGAAGTCGCCCAGCTCGCGGGCGACCTTCGCTTCGAAATACGCCCCGAAGTCGTGGCTTTCGGCATAGGTGCGCGCATGCAGGGCGGCGATGTCCCCGATCGCGCCCGGAATCCAGGTCTCGTGCAACGTGATGTCCATGGCGGGCATTCTAGCGTGGCCCTCGCCAGTCCGCGCGGCCTGGGCTAGACGCCGCGCGTGACCCCGACCCGCTTCTTCCTTGTCCGCCACGCCCTGGTGGAGCCATCGGCCCGCGCCGTGCTCTACGGCTCGATGGACGTCGCCCTTTGCGACCTCGCGCTCCGGCAGGAGGCGGCGTCCTATCGCTGGCTCGCGCGGCGGCTGCCGCAGCCGGCGCGCTGGTTCGTCACCAACCTCTCCCGCACCCGCGCCACGGCGGCGGCGATCTTCGCCGCGGGGTATCCGGCGGCCGACCTCGAGGCGGAGCCCGACCTCGCGGAGCAGTATCTCGGCGAGTGGCAGGGGATCCCGCACGAGGCGCTGCCCGCCCTGCTGCGCCATCCGCCCCACCCTTTCTGGCCGCATGGCGGGGAGGAGCATCCGCCCGGGGGGGAGTCCTTCCGCGACGTGCAGGCGCGGGTGGCCGGGACGCTGGAACGCATGGCCACGCTGCTCGAGGGGCAGGATGTCGTGATCGTCGCCCATGGCGGCTCGATCCGCGCGTCGCTGGCCCATGCGATGCAGCTGACGCCGGACCAGGCGCTGATCTTCAGCATCAAGAACCTCTCCCTGACCCGGATCGAGAAGCATGGGCGGGACTGGCGCGTGGCCGCGGTCAACGAGGAACCCTGGACGCCGCCGGCCGTCGGCAACTGATTCCAGGGGAAGGGGCCTTGCGCGGCGATTGCGGCCCTTCATGGGCGCACGATCACGATTTCGCCATCGCGAAACCTTTGTGTTGTTCCGCAGCCGCGGTTAGAAGGGCGATCATTCAAAGGCTTGGGAGGTACGCTTCATGCGCCGTCTCGCCCTTTTCGCGCTGTCGTTCATCGCCCTGGCCCTCGGGGGCCGGGACGCCCGCGCGCAGGCGGAGGAACAGGCCCTCGTCGATCGCGCGGCACTCTCCCTGCGGGAGGTCTTCGATCTCGGGGACATGAGCGCGGATGCGCGCTCCCTGCTCGGCCGCGCACGGGCGGCGATGATCTGTCCGCGCGTCATCCGCGGTGGCTTCGTCCTCGCGGGCCAGGGCGGGGATTGCGTGCTGATGGCGCGCGACGGCGGCGGATCCTGGTCCTCGCCGGCCTTCTACACGATGGGCAGCGCCTCGATCGGCTTCCAGATCGGCGTGCAGGACGCGCAGGTCGTCATGCTCATCATGAACGACAAGGCGCTCAATGCCGTGCTCGACAGCCAGTTCAAGATCGGCGCGGACGCCAATGTCGCCCTCGGCACCCTCGGCCGCGGCATCGCAGGGTCGACGACGGCGAATGTGGGCGCCGACATCGTGACCATCGCGAGGGCCCGTGGGCTCTTCGCGGGCATCTCGCTCGACGGCGCCATCCTCGCCGCGCGCAGTTCGATGATGCAGCAGTATTTCGGCCGCGATGTCTCGGCCCGCCAGGTCGTGGTGGGGATGGAGGCGCACAACCCGGCCTCCGACCCGCTGCGCGCCGAACTGATGCGCCTCGCGCAGGCGCCGGCCGCGACAAGCCCGGCGCCGGCCGCGGGGGCTGGCGGCACGATGCAGCCGCAAGGCTCGGCCGCGCCGCAGGCGGTCATCACGCCCGGGCCCGGTTCGGCCACCGGAAGCGGTGTGCAGGCCGAGAACCTCCCCGCGCCGCCGAGCGGCACCCGCTGAACGGAGAAGGCGGGGGAGGTGGCGCCCCCGCCGGTCCGCGTGCGGTGCGGGTACGTTCAGGCCGCGGCGGCGCTCCGCCGGCCACCGAGGCGGCCGAGGTCGAAGGCGAAGGCTCCCGCGCCGAGGCCGGCCTGGACCAGCAGCAGCACCGTCCAGAAGACGGGGAATTCCCAGCCGCCGCCGCGGGCGCTGAAGACCCAGCCGTTGGGGATGTGCTGCAGCGTCGCGCCGATGAGGATCGGCAGCGCCAGCAGGCTCACCATCCGCACGCCGACGCCGAGGATGAGCGCGATGCCCGCGCCGATCTCGGCGGCGATGACGAGGACGGCGAAGAAGGGCGGATACCCGAGCGAGCCGAAATAGCCCATCGTGCCTGAAAGGCCGAAGGTGCCGAGCTTCAGCACGGCGCCATGCGCAAGGAACAGAAGCCCCAGGCTCACGCGGAGCAGGAAGGCCGCATAGGGTGTGGTGGTCCGGGTATCGATCATCGTCATGGGTCCCTGAGGTGAAGGCGCCGCGGCCTTTATCGGCCGGGACCATGCCGCGTGCGGCACGCCATCTTCCAACGCGGGTTCCGAACGTTCATCATCACCGGCACGAATGGCGGACCTCGCGACCCTCGACCTGAACCTGCTGCGGGTCTTCGACGCGGTGGCGCGCGAGCGTCACGTCACGCGCGCGGCCCAGCGGCTGAACCTGTCGCAGCCCGCGGTCTCCAACGCCCTGGCGCGGCTGCGCGCGGCCCTGAACGATGAATTGTTCCTGCGCCGCCCGGGCGGGGTGGAACCGACCGAACTCGCCCTCGCGCTCGCCGGGCCGGTTGCCGAGGTGCTCGACCGGCTGCGCGACACGCTCGCGATCCATGCGCCCTTCGACCCCGGGACCTCGGACCGCGTCTTCCCCATCGCCTTCAGCGAATACGCCGAGGCGGTGCTGGCGCCACGGCTGCTCGAACGCATCGCGCAGGAGGCGCCGGACAGCCTGCTCGCCTTCCGTCATGCGGACCGGACCAATTGGCAGGGCCTGCTGGAAGGCGGGGCGGCCGAACTCGCCGTCGGCGTGCTGCCCGAGCCGCCGGCGATCTTCACCCGGACCCGCCTGCTGCCGGAAGGCTTCATGACGCTCATGCGCCAGGGTCACCCGCTGGCGACGGGCGTGCTGACGGTGGACCGGCTGATCGGCTTCCCGCACCTCCTGCATTCGCCGAACGGCTCGCGCGACGGCGCCCTCGACGTCGCCCTCGCGGCGCAGGGCAGGCGGCGCCGGCTCGGCGCCGTGGTCGCGCATCTTTCGGCGGTGCCGGACATCCTCGCCTGCACCGACATGGTGATGACGCTTTCGGCGCGGCTCGCGCTGCGGCTGGGCGAGGCGCATGGCCTCGTCGTGCGCGAAAGCCCGGTCGAGATCCGCCACACGCGCCTGTCGATGATCTTCCACCGGCGCTTCGAGAGCGATTCCGGACATGCCTGGCTGCGGCGGCTGATCCTCGCGGTCGCGCGCGAAGTGCCAGCAGTCGAGG
Source organism: Pseudomonadota bacterium (assembly GCA_023424475.1). Taxonomy (GTDB): domain Bacteria; phylum Pseudomonadota; class Alphaproteobacteria; order Acetobacterales; family Acetobacteraceae; genus Neoroseomonas. The sequence continues at coordinate 4,683 of JAFADX010000192.1, read as the reverse complement.
AAGGAGAGGCCCCCCGCGGCGATGACGACTGACACCTTCGACCACGTGATCGTCGGCGCGGGCAGCGCGGGCTGCGTGCTCGCCAACCGCCTCTCCGCGGACGGGCGCGCGACCGTCGCGGTCATCGAGGCCGGCGGCAGGGACCGCCACCCCTACATCCACATCCCCGCCGGCTATGCGCGCATCCTGAACCATCCGAAGCTGACCTGGGGCTTTCGCACCGAGCCGGACGCGGCCACGGGCAGCCGTGCGCTCGACTACCCGCGCGGCCGCGTCTGGGGCGGGTCGTCGTCGATCAACGGGCTCGGCCATGTGCGCGGCGACCCGTCCGACTACGATCTCTGGGCGCAGAAGGGCTGCACGGGCTGGGGGTGGGAGGATCTGCTCCCCTACTTCATGCGCCACGAATCCTTCGCCGGCGGCGGCGAAGGCCGCGGCACCCGGGGACCGCAGCCGGTCGAGCACCTGGCCGAGCGCCCCGGGCTGCTCGACCGCTTCGCCGCGGCGGCGGAGGCGATCGGCCTGCCGGTGAACGCCGACATGAACGGGCCGCGGCGGGAGGGCTTCGCGACCTTCCAGCAGACGCGGCGCGGACAGCGGCGGATCTCGGCGGCGCGTGCCTACCTGGTGCCGGCCCTGTCGCGACCGAACCTGACGGTGATCGACGAATCGATCGCCCAGCGCATCGTGGTGGAGGAGGGCCGGGCCGCCGGCGTGCTGATCCGCCGCGGCGGCGAGGAACGGCTGATCCGCGCGCGCTTCGGCGTGGTGCTGGCGGCGGGCGCGATCGGCTCGCCGCACCTGCTGCTGTTGTCGGGCATCGGCCCGGCAGAGGACCTCGTCCAGCACGGCATCGCGCCGCTGATGGACGCGCCGGGGGTCGGGCGGAACCTGCAGGACCACTACATCGTCCGGCTGACCTTTCGCCTGACCGATCACCGCTGGTCGGCCAACCGCCGCATCGTCTGGCCGCGGCTGGGCCTCGAGGTGCTGCGCTGGATGACCACGGGCAAGGGCGTGCTGACCTGGTCGCCGGGGATGATGTCGCTCTTCGCGCGGACCGAAGCAGGGCTCGAGGCGCCGGATATCCAGATCAACGGCGGACCGATCTCCTGGCAGGACGGGCGCATCGGCGTGCCGGAGACGGAGCCGGGCTTCACCCTGGGCGTCTGGCAATGCCGGCCGCAAAGCCGGGGCGCGGTCACGCTGAAATCGCCCCGGGCCGGGGATGCGCCGGCGATCAACCCGCGCTTCCTGACCGCACGCGCCGACGAAGCCTGCGTGGTGCGCGGCCTGCGCCTCGCGCGCCGCTGGATGGCGGCGGAACCGCTGCGCGGCGTCGTCGCCCACGAGGTCCGTCCCGGCCCCGAGATCGGGAGCGACGAGGGGCTGCTCGCGGTCGCCAGGGCGACCGGCGGCACGGTCTATCATCCCTCCTGCACCGTGCGGATGGGCGGGGATGCGGCGGCGCCGCTCGATGCGCGGCTGCGGTTCCGCGGCATCGCGGGGCTGCGGGTGGCGGATGCCTCGGTCTTCCCCGACATCCCGGTCTGCAACATCAATGCGACGGTGCTGAGCGTCGCGGAGAAGGCAGCGGACCTGATCGCGGAGGACATGCGCGGTTGACGCAGGCCCGCCCTGATCGGGCAGGATGTCCCGCCCATCCCGGTCGAGGTCGCCCATGACCCTGCGGATCGCCGCGCTGCTGCTGGTGCTGATGGCCGTTCCTGCGCGCGCGGATGCACCGCCCGACCCCTTCGAGGAGGTCAACCGTCAGGTCCATGGCTTCAACGGGTTCCTGCGCCGGACCGTGCTGGGGCCGACCGCGGCGCTCTATGTCGACCACACGCCGCAGCCGGTCCGCGCAGGGGTCGCGCGGGCGCTTGCGAACCTCGGGGAGCCGCTGACGGCGATGAATGCGCTGCTCGCGGGTGAGGTGGACGTCGCGATCAATGCGGTGACTCGCTTCGGCATCAACCTGACGCTCGGCTATGGCGGCGTGCGGGATGCGGCGGCCGAGCGCGGCCACGCGCCGCACCCCTTCAGCCTGGGCGACGCCGCCTGCCGCTGGGGCGTGCCGAGCGGCCCCTACCTGGTGCTTCCGGTCCTCGGCCCGTCCTCGCTGCGCGATGCGGCGGCGCAATTGGCGACCGGCCTCGTCCTGTCGCAGGCCGTGGGCTCCGAGACCGTGACGGCCTGGGCCTCGGGCGTCGGCTTCACCGATTATGCCGAAGCCCGCCGCGACATGGAGCAGGCCGAATCCTTCTCGCTCGACCCCTACGCGCTGCACCGCGCCGCCTGGTCCCAGCGCCGCATGGCGGCCTGCCCGGATGGCTAGAGCAGATCCCGATCAGGTGGAATGACCTGAACGGGTGAAGATGCTCGCAGAAAGCAACGGGCTGGAGACGTTGCCGTGAGCCAGGGCGAACGGGAACGGCTCTAGCACTACTTTGGCAGAAGATGTGCTGGGCTAATCGGTTTGGGATTCCCTTGGCCTGCGTTGCGTGATGCATGAGGGGTCGGCTTTGGGGAGCCGATCATGGTGAAAGAGGCGGTTGGCACGGGCTGGCAAGCCGAACTGGAGCATTGGCTCGCGCCCTTTCTCGTCAGGCTCTGCGAACAGGCCCACCAGCAACTCAAGGAAGAACTCGGCCTCGATCACTTCGAGGGGCGTTCCTGGGCAGGGCTGCATCGCCACGCGCTGATGACGATGCTCGCCTGCGCTTTCCTGCAGACGCCGAGGCTCATGGCGGCGAAAGGGGGGAAAACACACGCCAGGACCACCGCCTGAGCCCAGCCTCCCTGCCGTCCGCCGAACCATCCAGCAGCACTTGTTCGGCTATCCCACGGCCGATGTCCGCACTCCAGTCGCAGCCTCGGCTTCCACCTCAAGCCCTTTCCGCCAAAGTAGTGCTAGAGCCGTTCACCATGCCTTCAAGCCGCGCGGCCGCGTTGCGACGCAGTCGCGGCGGCGCCGATGCGCTAGCCTGCCGAGCCATGGACAGCAATGCCCCAGCCCCCCCGCCAGAGGCGCTGAACCGCGACGGTCTCTGGCCCATGCCCCCCGGGCCGCCGCACGAGGAGAAGCACGTCGCCGGGCGCGAGCCGCTGCGCACCCTGCTCGACGGCGCCGCGGAAGGGATAGTCGTGCCCTTCGCCGTCGTCGCGGTGCTCTCGGGCCTGGCGGCCCCGGCGGTGGCGCCGGCCGGCGTCGCCGCCGCCGTGGCCGGCGGGATCGCGCTCGGCTTCGGCCGCTATCTCGCCGCACGCGCGGAGGCCGGGCACTACGCCGCCGAGCGCCGCCGTGAGGAGGAGGAGACGGTCGAGTACGAGGATCGCGAGCGTTGGGAAGTGGCGGCGATCCTGCATCGCTATGGCGTGCGCGGGGACGCCCTGCGCCTCGCCGTCGATTCGATCTGCGCCGACACCCGGCGCTGGGTCGACTTCATGATGCGCTTCGAACTCGACCTGAAGGAGCCCGAGCCGGTCCGCGCCGCCCGGGCCGCGCTCGTCTCGGGGGCCGCCGCGGTCGTGGCGGGCCTCGTGCCGGTGCTGCCCTTCGCGGCGATGCCCGGCGGCGGCAGGGCGCTGGGCGCCTCGGTGCTGCTCTCCGCTGCGGGCCTGCTCGGCCTTGGCTGGTTCAAGGCGCGGGGAGAGGGGCAGCCGCCCCTTGCCGGCGCCCTGCGGCGGCTGATGGTGGGCGGCGTTGCGGCGGCGGCTGCGCTGGTCGCGAGGGTGGCGGCGGGCTGAGGCAGTGGCCATGGGGACGGAGAAGGCGGCGCCGCCCTGGCACGCCCTGACGCCGGACGCCGCTCTGGCGGGCCTCGACGCCGGAGCCGGAGGGCTGGATCGGGCCGAAGCGGATGACCGCCTCGCCCGCCATGGGCCGAACGCCATGCCCGCGCCGCCGCGCCCGGGCCTCGCGGCGCGGGTGCTGCGGCAGTTCGACGACCTGCTGATCCGCGTCCTGCTGCTGGCCGCCGGGCTGACCGCGCTGCTCGGGGAATGGGCCGACACGCTGGTGATCCTGGCCGTCGTGGTGATCAACGCGGGGATCGGGTTGCTCCAGGAAGGGCGTGCGGAACGGGCGCTGGAGGCGATCGGCGGCCTGCTCGCCCCGCACGCGACGGTGCTGCGCGACGGCGAGCGCCGGACCGTGCCGGCCGAGGCGCTGGTGCCTGGCGACGTCGTCCTGCTTGAAGCCGGGGACCGGGTGCCCGCCGATCTCCGCCTGCTCGAGGCATCGGCGCTGCGCGTGGAGGAGGCGGCGCTGACGGGGGAATCCGTCCCGGCGACCAAGGCCGTCGCGCCGCTGCCGGCCGGCACGCCGCTCGCCGAACGCAGGTCGATGACCTTCGCCGGCACCATCGTCGCGGCGGGGCAGGGGCGCGGCGTCGTCGTCGCCACCGGCGCCGCGACCGAGATCGGGCGCGTCGGCGCGATGCTGGCGGGGCTCGACGTGGCCGAGACGCCGCTGCTGCGCCAGATGCGCGACCTCGCGCGGCTGCTCACCGGCCTCGTGCTGGGGCTGGCGGCGGTGGTCTTCGCGGTCGCGCTGCTGCGGCACGGGATGGCGGTGGCGGATGCGGTCCTCGTCGTCGTCAGCCTCGCGGTGTCGGCGATCCCGGAGGGGCTCCCGGCGGTGCTCTCGGTGACCCTGGCGCTGGGCGTGCGCCGCATGGC
>JAFADX010000188.1 GCA_023424475.1 Pseudomonadota bacterium | reverse complement strand
GCCCGCCGGAGCGCCTTGCCGCACGCCCGCCGCCGGCCACGAGCGGCCCGGCGGAGAGCGAGCCGGTACGGCTTGGCGCTGGCGTCGATGCCCTGCCGCACCCCTCGCTCGGCGCCCGTGCGCTGGGCGCCGTCGTGCCGCCGGGGGCGGATGCCTCCATCCGCAATGCCCCCCCGGCCTATCCCGCCGAAAGCCGGCGCCGGGGGGAGGAGGGCCTGGTGCGCCTCATCCTGCACATCGGGCCCGACGGCCGGGTGACGCAGGCCGAGGTGGAGACGGGTTCGGGCTACCCTGCACTCGACCGCGCGGCGCTCGACGCGGCGCGGCGGTGGCGCTTCCGCCCCGCGACCCAGGCGGGCCTGCCCGTTCAGGCGACGCTGACCACCGGCGTGCATTTCCGCCTGGACGAGGGCCGCCGGCGATGAGCCCGGCCTTGTCCCGGCGCGCCGCAGGCCCATAACCCTGGCCATGATCCGCGATGCCGCCCGGAGGTGCCTGCCATGGTGAAGATCGATGTCGTCACCACCCGCGGCGGGGACGGGGGCGAAACCTCCCTCGGGGATGGTCGCCGCGTGCGCAAGGATGCGCTGCGCGTGGAGGCCTTCGGCACGGTCGACGAGGCCAATGCCGCCATCGGCCTCATCCGCCTCCATTGCGCCGGCGATGCCGGGGCGGATGCCATGCTCTCGCGCATCCAGAACGAGCTGTTCGACGTCGGGGCCGATCTCTGCGTGCCGGGCGAGGCGGGGGAGCGGCTGCGCGTCGCGGATACGCAGTCCGTCCGGCTCGAGGCCGAGATCAAGGCGATGAACGCCACGCTCGCGCCGCTGCGGTCCTTCGTGCTGCCGGCCGGCGCGCCCGCCGCGGCGCATGCGCACCTCGCCCGCACCGTGGTTCGCCGGGCCGAGCGCCTGGTGGTCGCGCTGGCGGCGGAGGAGGAGGTGAACGGGGCGGTGATCCGCTATCTCAACCGCCTCTCGGACCACCTCTTCGTCCTGTCGCGCCGCTTCAACGCGGCGGCCGGCGGCGACGTGCTCTGGCAGCCTGGCGCGACGCGCTGAGGCATCGGCGACGGGCGTGCGCCCGAAAGCCGATATTGCGGTTTCCGCGCATCGCATTGGCTAGGATGGCGGTCGCCGCCCGCTCGGGCGGCCACGCACGATCCGGATTGCCCCGCATGGATGACGCCGCCGCGAGACTCGCCTGCGACCCTGGCCGGCCCCCCGCCGCGATCCTCTGGATGCTGCGCATCGCAGCCGCCCTGGCGCTGCTGCTGGCCGTTGCCGACCACGCCCGCGCGGATCCCGTGGTCGTGGCGCTCCGGACGGGCTCGCACCCGGATTACGGCCGGCTCGTCTTCGACTGGCCCCAGCCGGTCGAATACGAGGTGCGGCAGGACGGGGACCGCATCACGCTGCGGTTCGGCCGGGCGGCGTCGTTCCGGCTGGGAGCGGCCGCGCGGGGGGTGCGCAACCTCCGTTCACTCGCCGAGGCGCCGGGCGGCGTGGTCATCGAAACGGCGCCGGGCGCGCGGCTGCGGCATTTCCGCATGGGCAACCGCATCGTCCTCGATATCCGGGACGCCCGGCCCGGCACCGCCGCCGCCACGGTGGAGCCCGAGCGGCGCCCGGTGGCGCGGGAGCGCGCGCCTTCCGCCGCGGTGGCGGTGGCCTCCGTGCCGCCGGCATCGGCGCCACCGCCTTCGACGCCTCCGGCAGCGGCATCCATCGAATCCCGGCCGGCACCGGAGGCGCCATCCGCCGCCGTCGCGGCGCCCGTTCCCGTATCGGCCGCGACGCCGGCGCCGCCAGCGACCGATGACCGCCCGCCGGCCCCCGCACGGCCCGGGGAGGCCGCCGCACCGCCTCCTGCTCCGCCGGCTTCCGGGGCCTATACGCGGCAGGAGATCGGCCGGATGTCGCCGGAGGAGCGGCTCGGCCTCGAGTTCTTCGCGGTGATGTCGGCGCTCGACCCGAACCCGCCGCGGGGCGCGCAGATGTTCCGCTACTTCCTGTCGCGCAACCTGCGCCACCTCGGCTACGGGGAGACGGGCGCCAGCGCGATGCCCGACGGCACGTTCCGCGAGGCGGTCGCCGCGTATCAGCGCCAGATCGGCGAGGCGCCGACGGGGTGGCTGACCCTCGCGGAAGGCCAGCGGCTGCTGCGGACGCCGAACCTGCTGGCGGAAACCCGGATCTCCGCCGGGCCCCTGTCCGTCACCTTCGACGAGGATCAGGCGACGGCCTCCGGCACCTGGGTCGGCCAGGAACGGCCCTACGAGTTCCCGGTCAACCGCTCGCACATCACCTGCGTCCGGCAGGAGGGGCGCTGCTTCGAGGCCGCTTCGCGGGTGGCCCTGGCGGAGAACGAGGCGAGCGGCGTCCTGCTGACGAGCTTCGTCATCTACCAGGTTGCGAGCTGGACCGAGGACGGCCTGCGGGCCGAGATCGACTGGCCCTGCGTGGCCAGCACCCTGGAGATCCGGCGAGCGCCCGGCCAAGCCACCGTCTCGCGGCGGCCGAAGGATGCCCCGGAGTGCCGCGGATCGACGGACTACCCGGAAGGCACGCTGGCGCTGCGTGACGGGTTCGATTCCACCTGGCTGTACTACCAGCAGCGGCGCGCGGAGGCGCTTGGCGACATCAGCCCCGCCCTCCGCGTGCAGATGGAGAACATGCTGTCGGGTGCCGGGCGCCCGTCGGCGGCGGCCGAACCACGCTGAGGCGGCGGAGAGCGGTGCGGGCTCGCGCCGCGCCCGGCGCCGGCCGCCATGGCCGGGCGCCGCGGGGCCGCCTTGCCGGCCCCCCGCGCCGCGCATACCAGGCGCCCCAAGGCGTCGTTACCCACATGCGCCCGGCGGG
>JAFADX010000158.1 GCA_023424475.1 Pseudomonadota bacterium | reverse complement strand
GCCCAGGCCGGCCCGCCGCAGCCCGGCCTGGACCGCGCGCGCGACCGCGTCGCGCCAGCGCATCTCCTCCGGGTAGTCGGGAACATGGAAGCGCACGAGGTAACGGGCGACGCCCTGGGAAAGATCGGCCAGCATGACGTCCGGCGCGAAGCCCGGCACCTCGCGCCCGGCTTCCGTCGCCGCGGCGAGGAGGATGCGCCGCGCCCGGCCGGCCGGCACCGCCGCATCGACCGGCACGCTGATCGCCACGCGATGGCGCCCGTTCCCGTCGGGGCCGTAGACGGCGATGCGGTGGCTCGCGATCAGGGAATTCGGCACCACCAGCACGACGCCGTCGCGCGTCATCAGCCGGGTGGCGCGCCAGGAGATCCCGACGACGCGCCCCGCGCAATCCTCGGTCGCCTCGATCCAGTCGCCGATGCCGTAGGGATGCTCGATGCCGAGGGCGATGCCGGAGAAGATGTCGCCGAAGATGTTGCGCAGCGCGAAGCCGAGCACGGCGATGACGACCGAGGAGGTGGCGATCAGCCCCGTCGCGGGCAGATCGAGGACGAGTTGCGAGGCAAGGATCAGGGCCGCGGCGAAGAGCGCGACGCCGACGAGATCGGTCAGCAGCTTCGGATGCCGCGCGAGCAGGATCCCGGCCAGCCGCGCGCCCGTCCAGGCGAGGCAGATCCAGACCGTGGTTCCGGCGACGAGCCCGATCGGCCGCCAGATGCCCTCCGCGGGGAGGCCGAGATGCAGCGCAAGCGCGGCCAGCGCGGCCGCGACAGGCAGCATCAGCCTTCTATGGACATCGTTCGTGAGAGCCTCCCCTCCGCCGCCTGCGCCCCCGTTCAGGCCGGCGAGCCTAGAGCGGAAGCGGGCGCGGCGGGAACGGCCGTGACGCCAGGGGCTGCATGGAAATGCGCCATGCGGCGCATCCCCATGTGCGGCGCCGGCCCGCGCGCGGCGGTCAGGCGGCGCCTTCGTCCCGCAGCAACGCCGTCACCGCCTCGGCCGGCACCTCGGCGCTGGTGAGGCAGTCGCCCGCTCCCCGCATCAGCACGAAGCGCATCCTGCCGTCGCGGTTCTTCTTGTCCTTGGCCATGCGCCCCATCAGCGCATCGACCGCGAAGCGCCGCGGCAGGTCGGGGATGCGCGCGGGCAGCCCGCAGGCAGCCAGATGCGCGATCACCCGCGACGGCCATTCCTGGCTGCAAAGCCCGAGCCGCGCCGAGAGCGACGCAGCGAGGCCGAGGCCGACCGCCACCGCCTCCCCGTGCAGGACCGAGCCGTCGAAGCGCGCCTCGGCCTCCAGCGCATGGCCGAAGGTATGGCCGAGGTTGAGCAGGGCGCGGCCGCCCTCGGTGCTTTCCTCCCGCTCGTCGGCCGCGACGACGGCTGCCTTGAGCCGGCAGGATTCGATCACCGCATGGGTCAGCGCCGCGGCATCGCCCGCCACCACCTCGGGGCCGTGCCGTTCGCACCAGTCCCACAGCGGGCCCTGCAGCAGCCCGTGCTTGGCGACCTCCGCATAGCCCGCGCGCAGTTCCCGCGGCGGCAACGTCGCGAGCGTGCCGGTATCGGCCAGCACGATGCGCGGCTGGTGGAAGGCGCCGGCCAGGTTCTTGCCCGCGCGCAGGTTCACGCCGGTCTTGCCGCCGACGCTCGAATCGACCTGGGCGAGCAGCGTCGTCGGCACCTGCACGAAAGGCACGCCGCGCATCGCGATGGCCGCGGCGAAGCCGGCGAGGTCCCCGACCACGCCGCCGCCGAGCGCGATCACCGCCGTCCGCCGGTCGAGCCCCGCGCCGAGCATCGCCTCGAGCACCTCCTGCAGCCGGCCGAAATCCTTGGATGCCTCGCCGGGCGGGACCGCGACCTCGGCCAGCACCGCGAAGCCCGCCGCCTCCAGCCCGTCGCGCAGCGCCGGCAGGTGCAGCGGCGCCACCGCCGCGTCGGTCAGCACCACCACCTTGCGCGACGGCAGCAGCGGCCCGATCAGCGCGCCCGCGCGGGCCAGCAGGCCCGGGCCGACCAACACCTCATAGGCGCGATCGCCGAGGCCGACGGGCAGGCGCCGCGGCGCCACGGCGCCGAGCAGCGCCTCCTCGACCCGCCGGGTCGTCACCTCGGGGCTTTCGTCGGTGCAGGTCACGGTCACGTCGGCCTCGGCATAGGAGGGGTGGCGCGCGGCCATCAGGCGCTGGAGCACCTCGGCCGGGTCGGCATTGAGGAACATCGGCCGGTGCTCCCGCCCGGCGACGCGGCGCAGCAGCGTCGGCAGGGAACAGCGCAGCCAGAGCGTCGTCGCGCCGCTCGCCCTGATCGCCGCGCGCGTCGCGGCATCGGCGAAGGCGCCGCCGCCGGTCGCCAGCACCAGCGGCGGGCCCGCCAGCAGCCGGCCGATCACCCGCCGTTCCCCGTCACGGAAATGTGGCTCGCCGTACCGGGCGAAGATCTCGGTGATCGGCATGCCCGCGGCGGATTCGATCTCGGTATCGGCGTCGCGGAACGGCAGGCCGAGCCGCGCCGCCAGGCGGCGGCCGATGGCGGTCTTGCCGGCACCCGGCATGCCGACGAGCACGATGCTCCGGGCTCCGTTCCGTTCGGAACACGAGGGTGCGGAAGCGGCTTCCGCGTCTTCGGCGGGGAGGTCGAGGGCGGTGTTGCGTGACACGGGGCCGGAGGCTAGCACACAAAGCTCATCTGGTGAGGGAGCGACCACCAGGCATGCGACGCAGCCCCTTCCTGTTCATCCTCATGTTGATCCTCGGCGCGGTCGCGGTCGGGCTGCTGGCCCTGGGCGCCTTCCCGCCCGTGGTCACGCCGCAATCCGTCGAGCACACCCTGCCCAACGACCGCTTCCAGACGGGCCGGTAACCCCGGCGCGGCGGGCACCTCGCATTCGCGTGTGCCTTGATCCGCCACAAGACGCCCCGGCCTGCCCGGATGCGATGGTCCGGCATCCACGAGCAGAGGGACATCAGCACATGGCAGCTACCATGCGGGCCGCGGTCTTCGTCGAGCCGGGCCGGATCCAACTCCAGGAAAAGCAGGTCCCGGAGGTCGGGCCGAATGACGCGCTGCTGAAGGTCACGACGACGACGATCTGCGGCACCGACATCCACATCCTCAAGGGCGAATACCCGGTCGAGAAGGGCCTGACGATCGGCCACGAGCCGGTCGGCGTGATCGAGCGGCTGGGCTCCGGCGTGAAGGGCTACCGGGAAGGCCAGCGCGCCATCGCCGGCGCCATCACCCCCTCCGGCTGGTCGAACGCCTGCCTCTGCGGCAAGTGCAGCCAGGACGGGGCGGGCACCAAGCATGGCTGGCGCCCGATGGGCGGCTGGCGCTTCGGCAACACCATCGACGGCTGCCAGGCGGAATACGTGCTGGTGCCGGATGCCATGGCGAACCTCGCCCCGGTGCCCGACCACCTGACCGACGAGCAGGTGCTGATGTGCCCGGACATCATGTCCACCGGCTTCTCGGGGGCGGAGAGCGGCGAGGTGCGGATCGGCGACACCGTCGCGGTCTTCGCCCAGGGCCCGATCGGGCTCTGCGCCACCGCCGGCGCCCGGCTGATGGGCGCCACCACCCTGATCGTCGTGGACCGGGTCCCCGAGCGCCTGGCGATCTCGAAGAAGCTCGGCGCGACGCACACGGTCGACTTCTCGAAGGTGAACCCGGTCGAGGAGATCATGCGCATCACCGACGGCCGCGGCTGCGACGTCGCGATCGAGGCGCTGGGCACGCAGGCGACCTTCGAAGCGGCGCTGCGCTCGCTGCGGCCGGGGGGCACGCTGTCCTCGCTGGGCGTCTATTCGACCGACCTGAAGATCCCCTACGACGCCTTCGCCGCGGGCCTCGGGGACCACAGGATCGTCACCACGCTCTGCCCGGGCGGGAAGGAGAGGATGCGGCGGCTGATGGAGGTGATCTCCTCCGGCCGCGCCGACCTCACCGCCATGGTCACCCACCGCTTCACGCTGGATCAGATCGAGGAGGCCTACGACCTCTTCGGCCACCAGCGCGACGGCGTGCTGAAGGTCGCGCTGACGCCCTGAGGCCGCGGCGCCTGACGGGCGCGCGGGGCTGGCGCACGGGCACGCCGGGCTTGTCGTGGACCGCCAGCCGTTCGACCAGCGTCGCGCTCGCCTCGTTCATGCCGGGGATCTGCACCTCGGTCCCGGCGTGGCGGAACTTCAGCACCACCCGGTCCAGCGCGGCGACGGCGGTGAGGTCCCAGACATGCGCGCCGGAGACGTCGATCACCACGCGCTGCACCGCCTCGCAGGTCGAGGGCCTCCACGAAGGCCCGGCCGAGGCGAAGAAGACCTCCCCGGTGACGGTGTAGGTGCGCAGCATTCCGCCGGGCGAGAGGCGCGACCGGATGTGGAACAGCCGCGCCACCTTGCGCGCGAAGAAGATGCCCGAAAGGAGCACGCCGACCAGCACGCCCTGCGCCAGGTCGTGCATCGTGACCGCGACCGTCGCCAGCATGATGGCGGTGGAGGATTTCGGGTGCGGGCGCAGTTCCGCCCGCGAGGACCAGCGGAAGGTCCCGATCGAGACCATGACCATCACCGCGACCAGCGCCCCATCGGGATCCGCCGCACGAGGCCGGCCGGCACCAGGATCAGGAACAGCAGGAACAGCCCCGCCCAGAGCGTGGAAAGCCGCCCGCGCCCGCCCCGACTTCACGTTGATCACCGACTGCCCGATCATCGCGCAGCCGGCCGTGCCGCCGAACAGCGCGGAGACGATGTTCGCGATGCCCTGCCCCGTCGCCTCGCGGTTCTTGTCCGAGGCGGTGTCGGTGAACTCGTCGACGATCTGCGCCGCCATCAGCGATTCCAGCAGGCCCACCAGCGCCAGCGGCGCGTCGGGCGGAAGGAAGGCCGGCAGGTCCGTCGGCAGTTGGCCCATGTCGCCCACCATGCGGACATCGGGGCCGAAGGCGATCGGGGCCGCGGTCAGCAGCACGATGGCGACGAGCGGCGAGGGCACTGCCTCCGTCACCAGCGGCAGCAGGCAGATGATCGCGAGCCCCGCCGCGACGATCACGTAGGTCACCGGCGTGGCGCCGATCAGCTCGGGCATCTGCGCGAGGAAGATCAGGATGGCGAGCGCATTGACGAAGCCCGTCATGACCGAGCGCGAGACGAAGCGCATTAGAGCTCTTTTCGATCAGACGGCACCGGCCCGCACCCCATCCGGCCACCCATCCAGGATACTGTCGTCGGGCGGCCGGATGGGGGTGCGGGCCGGCGCCGGTTCCGACAGATCGGAACATGCTCTGGAGCCGTTGCCGTGAGCCAGGGCGAACGGGAACGGCCCTGGCAGCCCTATTTTGCGCCGCACGATGCCGAATCGGGGTGCGCTTCCGGCGAAGCCGCCTCACCCTGCGCGGGTCGCGGCGGCGCCGCGGACCGAACGGGATGCAGGGGAAGGGGCATGTCCGGCGCCCATCACGTCGAGGCTTTCCTCGAAATGCTCGCGGCCGAGCGCGCGGCGGCGCGCAACACGCTCGCCGCCTACAGGGCGGACCTCGACGATTTCGCGGGCTTCGCCGTCCGGCGCGGCGTCCCGGTCCATGCCGCGGATGCCGAGGCATTGCGCGCCTGGCTCGGGGGCCTCGCGGCGGCGGGCTTCGCCGCGCGGACGCAGGCGCGGCGCCTTTCGGCCGTGCGCCAGTTCCACCGCTTCCTGGCGCGCGAAGGCATCCGCAGCGACGACCCGACCGAATTGCTCGACAGCCCCCGCCTGCCCGCGAGCCTGCCCAAGGCACTGGCCGAAGCCGAGGTCGAGGCGCTGATCGCCGCCGCAGCCGCCCTGCCGGGCCGCAAGGGCGCGATGGCTGCCGCGGCGGTGGAACTGCTCTATTGTTCCGGCCTGCGCGCGAGCGAACTGGTCAGCCTGCCCGCCGGCGCCCTGCGCGCCGAGGAGAGCCTGGTCGCCGTCCGCGGCAAGGGCGGCAGGGAACGCCTGGTGCCGGTCTCGGCCCGCGCCCGCGACCTCGCCCTCGCCGCCCGGGCCGAGGCTGCCGGGCGGGCCGGGCCCCGCGGCGCCCGCTGGCTGTTCCCCTCGCGCGCCGCGACCGGGCACCTGACGCGGCAATCCCTCGCGCTGCTGCTGAAGGAGGCGGCGCTGGCCGCCGGGCTCGACCCCGCCAGGGTCAGCCCGCATGTGCTGCGGCATTCCTTCGCCTCCCACCTCCTGGCGCGGGGGGCGGACCTGCGCAGCCTGCAGGTGCTGCTCGGCCATGCCGACATCGCCACGACCCAGATCTACACCAAGGTCCTGGAGGCCCGGCTGAAGGCCCTGGTCGAGGCCCACCATCCCCTGGCGGGGTGACGGCGGCTACCAGGCCGGGAAGCGGTCCGGCAGGCGCGCCCAGGCCCTGGGCCCCGCGGCCATCTCGGCATCGGTCAGCAGGCAGGCGTCGAGTTCCGTGCGCAGCGCCGCCTCGTCCATGGCGACGCCGATGAAGACGATCTCCTGCCGCCGGTCGCCCCAGGGCTCCTGCCAGTTCCGCAGCACCCCCGCGCGCCAGGCGGGGTCCGCCGGCCATCGCGACCGGGGCTGCGCGGCCCACCACAGGCCCGCCGGCTGATGCCGCCCGACACGCCCGGCGAGGTGCCATTCCCCCGCCCAGTCCAGCCGGCTGGCCAGCCAGAAGAAGCCCTTGGCGCGGATCACGCCGGGCAGGTCGCCTTCGATCAGCCGCTGGAAGCGTGCCGGATGCAGCGGCCGCCTGGCACGCCAGACGAAGGACGTGATGCCGAACTCCTCGCTTTCCGGCAGGTGATGGCCGGACAGCGCCCGGACCCACCCGGCGGCGTTGCGCGCGGCGTCGCAGTCGAAGCGGCCGGTGCCGATGATCCGCGCCATCGGCACCTGCCCGTTCGTGCAGGCCACGATCTCGGCCGAGGGATTGAAGGTCGCGATGATCCCCGCGAGGCGGCGGAGATCGGCTTCCCCGACCAGGTCCGCCTTGTTCAGCACGATCAGGTCGGCGAACTCGACCTGCTCGACGAGGAGGTCGACCAGCAGGCGCGTGTCGCCCTCCCCCGCGGTCTCGCCCCGTGCCTCGAGCGTGTCGGCAGATCCGTAATCGTCGAGCCATGCCCTGGCATCGACGACGGTCACCATGGAGTCGAGCCGCGCGACATCGGCGAGCGAGAACCCGTCCTCGGTGCGGAAATCGAAGGTCGCCGCGACGGGCATGGGCTCGGCGATGCCGGTGCTCTCGATCAGCAGCGCGTCGAAGCGCCCTTCGCGGGCGAGTTTCGCAACCTCCTGCATCAGGTCCTCGCGCAGGGTGCAGCAGATGCAGCCGTTCGACATCTCGACCAGCTTCTCCTCGGTGCGGGAGAGGGTGCCGGCGTTGTCGACCAGCGCGGCATCGATGTTCACCTCGCTCATGTCGTTGACGATGACGGCGACGCGCCGGCCCTCGCGATTGGCCAGCACGTGGTTCAGCAACGTCGTCTTGCCCGCGCCGAGGAAGCCCGAGAGGACGGTGACGGGCAGGCGCGTATCGGTGGCGGTCATCGGAAGATCCCCGGTTCGTCGATGCGGAGAAGCAGCCGCGCGCGCCGGTTCTCCGGCAGGCGCGAGACCGGCGGCGAGCGGTGCAGGCAGTCCGGCGGCGCGGGCGGGTCATGGCGGCTGCCCTTCAGCAGCAGCACCGCACAGGCCGGCGCCGCGTGCGGCGCGGGGCAGTCCGGCCCGCACATCGTCCATTGCGTCCCCGGACCGCGATAGGTGCAGAGCAGGCGCAGCCCCACGGAATCGACGTGGAAGCGGCGGCAGGAATCATGCGTCACGCCCTCGAGGCGGATGCGGACCTCCTCCCGCCGGGCGATGGCGGCGAAGACATGGGCGAGTTGCGCGATGTCGGCGGCGAGTCCGGCCGGCAGGGGCAGGCCGAGCGCGGCGAACAGGTCCTCGACCGCCGCATCGGGGGAGCCCTCGGCCGCGGCGCCGAAGGGCGCGGCGGCGAGCAGCGGCGCGGTCAGGCGCCCCCAGCCGGCGGGCACGGGACGCAGCCACATCGCCAGCGCGACCTCGGGACGGAGGATGTCGAGCAGGACGGTCTCGTCGGCGCTGACGGCCGCGCAGGGCGCGGCCGCGTCGCTCCGCAGGCCGGCGTCGGGGGAAAACACCTCGCAAAGGAAGGACATGCCTGGCTCCGATGCCTGTTATGTAATGTTATAATATTTCTATTCTTCTACAGGCAAGGGCCCAGCCTGCCGCTGCCATCCCGCGGGGTCTCGCGCCCCGGCCCGTTTTCGGCTAACCCCCCGGCCCCATGCGCCACTTCCTGGACTTCGAGAAGCCGATCGCCGAGCTGGAAGGCAAGATCGAGGAGCTCCGCCGGACCACCGACGCGGGCGGGATCGACGTCGCCGAGGAGGTCGGCCGGCTGCGCGACAAGGCGCAGAGCCTGCTGAAATCGACCTACGCCAAGCTCACCCCCTGGCAGAAGGCGCAGGTCGCCCGCCACCCCGACCGCCCCCACGCGACCGACTACATCAACGCCCTGATCGAGGGCTTCACCCCGCTGGCCGGCGACCGCGCCTTCGCCGACGACGCGGCGGTGGTCGGCGGCATGGGCCGCTTCCGCGGCCGCGCCGTGATGGTCCTCGGCACCGAGCGCGGCAACGACACCGAAACCCGCGTCGCGCACAACTTCGGCATGGCGCGGCCCGAGGGCTACCGCAAGGCGCGGCGCCTGATGGAACTCGCCGGCCGCTTCGGCCTGCCGATCCTCTCCTTCGTCGACACCGCCGGCGCCTTCCCAGGCATCGACGCCGAGGCCCGCGGCCAGGCCGAGGCCATCGCGCGGTCGATCGAGGCGGGGCTCGAAGCGCCGGTGCCCTTCATCGCCACCATCATCGGCGAGGGCGGTTCGGGCGGCGCCATCGCGCTGGCCGCGGCCGACCGGATCGTGATGCTGGAACACGCGATCTACTCCGTGATCAGCCCCGAGGGCTGCGCCTCGATCCTCTGGCGCGACGCCGCCCAGGCGCCGACGGCGGCCGAGGCGCTGAAGCTGACGGCCGACGACCTGCGCCGGCTCAGCCTGGTGGACGCGGTGCTGCCCGAGCCGCTCGGCGGCGCGCACCGGGACGCGGAGGCGACCATCGCGGGGCTCGGCGCCATGATCGCGGAGCTGCTCGAGCCGCTCGTCGAGCTCGACGGGGCAACGCTCCGCGCGCGGCGGCGGGAGAAGTTCCTGGAGATGGGACGGAGTGGGGTCATCTGACCGGCGGGGGAGGCGCCGCCTCCCCCGGATCCCCGCCGCCAAGGGCCGAAAGGCCCCCGGACCCCATGACCGGGCGCCGGCATGAGCGACACGCAGGCACGGTTCCGGCGGGCCTTTCCGGGCATTGCGCTGACGATCTTCCTCTCGGCGGTGGACCAGACCATCGTCGCGACGGCGCTGCCGGCCATCGCCGCCGGCATGGGCGGGATGGAACGGACTTCCTGGATCCTCGTCGCCTACCTGGTCGCGGCCACCTGCGCGGCGCCGGTCTTCGGGCAGCTCGGCGATGCGCACGGGCGCAAGCCGCTGCTCTTCGTCGCGCTGGCCGTCTTCGCGACGGGCTGCGTGGGCTGCGCCGCCGCGCCCAACCTGCCGGTGCTGGTCGGCGCGCGCATCGTGCAGGGCTTCGGCGGCGGCGCGCTGCTCACCATGGCCCAGGCGCTGATCGGGGAGGCCATCCCGCCGCGCGAGCGCGGGCAGTACCAGGCCTGGATCGCCGGCTCCTTCGCCTTCGCCTCGGCCTTCGGGCCGGTGGTGGGCGGTTATGTGACGCAGTGGCTCGGCTGGCGCGCCGTCTTCGTCATCCTGATGCCGCTCGTCGGGCTCTGCGCCGCGCTGGCGATGCGCGTCGAGCGCCTGCCTCCGGCGCGTGGCGGGGTCCGGCTGCGCTTCGACTGGGCGGGGCTCCTTCTCTTCGTCGTCGCGGTCGCCGCGGCCCTGGTGGCGCTGGACCGCGCCCGGCGGCTCGACCCGGCCCTGCTGCCGGCCGCCATCGGCCTCGCGCTCCTCGCCGCCGCGGCGACCGCCCTGCTGCTGCGCGTCGAGCGGGCGGCGCACGACCCGCTGCTGCCGCTCGCGGTCTTCGCCGAACCCTCGATCGCCCGGGCCTACCTGCTCTCGGCCTGCGTGGTGGGCGCGCAGGTGGGGCTGATCTCCTTCCTGCCCGTCTGGCTGCAGACGGTGCGCGGCATGGCGCCGGGACCTTCGGGGCTGATGCTGCTCGCCCTCTCGATGGGTGGTGCCTCCGGGGCCCTGTTCTCGGGGCGGATGGTGGCGCGGACCGGGCACGCGATGCGCTGGCCGACCATCTTCCTGCCCGTCGGCGCCCTGGTCTGGGCGGGGCTGGCGATCGTCGCGGCGAGCCTGCCGCTTGCCATGCTGCCGCCGCTGACGGCGGTCGCGGCCTTCTGCTCCGGCACCTCCTATCCGGTGGTGCAGGTCACCGCGCAGGCGGCGGCGGGGCGGGAGAGGCTGGGCGCGGCCTCGGCCGGTGTCGCCTTCTCCCGCAACATCGGCGCCGCGACCGGCACCGCGCTGGTCGCCGCCGTGATCTTCGCGGCGCTGAGCCTGACCGGCACCGGCACCGCGCCGGCCTTCCAGCGCCTGGTGGCCGAGGGGCCGGGCTTCCTCGCCGCGCTGGGGCCGGAGGCGGCGGCGGCGTTGCGCGCCGAACTGGCCGAGGCCTTCCGGATGCTCTTCGTCACCGCCGCGGTGCTGACCGCGATCGCGGCGGTGCTGGCGTGGAAAGTCCCCCTGAGGCGATTCTAGAGCGCCTTTCGATCGGGACGGCACCGGCCCACACCCGCACTCGGCCACCCAACGACAGTATGCTGGATGGGTGGCCGGGTGGGGGTGTGGGCCGGTGCCGTCCGATCGAAAAGAACCTAGTCGGCCTCGAACACCTGCTCGAGCCGGTACGCCGCCGCCGGATAGGCGCCGAGGATGCGGAACTCGCGCGAGAAGAAGGCCAGTTCCTCGAAGGCGCGGCGCAGCGCCGGGGTGTCGGGGTGGCCATCCACGTCGCAGAGGAACTGCGTCGCCGAGAAATGCCCGTTCAGCATGTAGGATTCGAGCTTCGTCATGTTCACGCCGTTGGTCGCGAAGCCGCCCAGCGCCTTGTAGAGCGCGGCGGGGATGTTGCGGACGCGGAAGACGAAGGTGGTGACGGTGTCCGGCGCATCGGCCGGCGGGTCGTGGCGCTCGCGCGACATGACGTAGAAGCGCGTGGTGTTGTGCGCCTCGTCCTCGACGTTCCGCTTCAGGATCTCGAGGCCGTAGATCTCGGCGGCGAGCTCCGAGGCGATGGCGGCGTCCTCGATGCCGCCGCGCTCGGCGACGAGGTGGGCGGCGCCGGCGGTGTCGGCCTCGATCACCGCCTGGAGGTCCATCTCCTTCAGCAACCGCAGCACCTGGCCCAGCGCGACCGGATGGCTGTGCGCGCGCTTCACCGTCGCGAGGCTCGCCCCCTTCGGCGCCAGCAGGCAGTGCTCGACCCGCTGGAAATGCTCGCCCACCACATAGAGGCCCGATTCGGGCAGCAGGCGATGGATGTCCGGCACGCGCCCGGCGAGCGAGTTCTCGCAGGGCAGCATGGCGAGTTCGCAGCGCCCTTCCCGCAGCGCGACCATCGCCGCCTCGAAGGACGGGCAGGGCAGCGTGGTCCAGCCCGGATAGGCGGCGCGGCAGGCCAGGTCCGAATAGGCCCCGGCCAGGCCCTGGAAGGCGATCGTCTTGTCGGTCATCGGGAAGGTCCGTTCAGGGCGCGAGCAGCGCGCGGGCGCGTTCGAGGTCGTGGGGCGTATCGACGCCGAAGGGGCCGTGCTCGACCCGCGCCGCGGCGATGCGCATCCCGGCTTCGAGCGCGCGCAGCTGCTCGAGCTTCTCGCGCTGTTCGAGCGGGCTCGCCGGCAGCGCGACGAAGCGTTCCAGCGCCGCGCGGCGATAGGCATAGACGCCGATGTGGTGCCAGCGCGGCCCCTCGCCCCAGGGGATCGGCAGGCGGGAGAAGTAGAGCGCCGGCGCGACGCGCGCCTCGCCGTCGAAGGCGCAGGCGCATTTGACGAAAGAGGCGGTGTTCGCCTCTTCCTCGTCGGCGATCGGGCAGACCAGCGTGCCGATGTCGATCGCCGGATCGGCCAGCGGCTCGAGCACCGCGCGCAGCGTCTCCGGCGCGATGGTGGGGAAGTCGCCCTGCAGGTTCACCACGACGTCGTAGCGGCCCCCGGGGTCGAGGGCCATGATGGCGCGATGGACGCGGTCGGTGCCCGAGGGCACGTCCTCGGCCACCAGCACGGCCTCGGCCCCGGCGGCGCGGGCGGCATCGACGATCCCGGGCTCGCCCGCGGCGACGGCGACGGGGCCGATGCCGGCCTCCCGCGCGCGGTCGAGGACGTGGGCGATCATCGGCCGGCCGTGGATGTCCGCGAGCGGCTTGCCGGGCAGGCGGGTGGCCGCCATGCGGGCCGGAATGACGAGGATGGGGCGCAAGGGTGCGGTTCCGGTTGAAAACCTGGGGCGACGCGGGTTGTCTGGCCGATGGCCGGGCACTATGGTCCGGCGCGTTTTAGGCAAGCTGGTCCGGCCGCGCAAACGCGCGCCGGGGGGGCGATGAGGGTTCGAGGCGCAATGGACAATCCGGAAGGCAACAAGGTCGTCGCCGCGGTGCATAGTCTGGAAGGCAACAAGCTCGTCGCCGCGGTTCTCACCGCCGGCGTGACCCTCGGCCTGTGCGGCGTGGTGGCGAGCCTGCTGGTCAGGCCGCACGTGCCGCACGAGGCCCATATCGCCATCGCCGGCGCCGAGGGCGGCGCCACCCATGCCGCGGCGGCCCCGGCCGCGCCGGCGATCGAACCGATCGGCCCGCTGCTCGCCAACGCGGACGTGGCGAAGGGCCAGCAGCTCGTGCGGCGCCTCTGCGCCTCCTGCCACACCTTCAACGAAGGCGGCCGCGCCGGCGTCGGCCCGAACCTCTTCGGCGTGGTCGGCGGCCCGCACGCCCATATGGAAGGGTTCAACTATTCTCCCGCGCTGCGTGGCATGCACGACAAGCCCTGGTCCTACGAGGAGCTGAACCACTGGATCGCGAGCCCGCGCACCTATGCGCCGGGCAACCGCATGTCCTTCGGCGGCATCTCGAACGTGCAGCAGCGTGCGGACGTGATCGCCTACCTCCGCTCGATCTCGCCGAACGCACCCGCGCCCTGATCCCAGAGCCCTTCATCGCGGCGGCCGAGGCGGCCGCCGACGCGGCGGGGGCGGTCATCCGCCCCCTTTTCCGTTCCGCCCTGCTGGTCGAGGCGAAGGGCGACGCGAGTCCCGTCACCCGCGCGGACAGGGAAGCCGAGGAAGCGATCCGAGCCCTGATCGCCGCCCGCTTCCCCGACCATGGCGTGATCGGGGAGGAGCACGGCGCCGACCGCCCGGATGCCGAATGGGTCTGGGTGGTGGATCCGATCGACGGCACCCGCGCCTTCGTCACCGGCCGCCCGCTGTTCGGCAGCCTGGTCGGGCTGCTGCATGAAGGCCGCCCGGTCCTCGGGCTGATCGACCAGCCGGTGACCGGGGAACGCTGGATCGGCGTCGCCGGGCGCCCGACCACCTTCCGCGCCCCCTTCGGCGGCACCGCCACCTGCCGGCCCTGTCCCCGCGTGGCGGAGGCCGAGCTGTCCTGCACCAGCCCCGACATGTTCCTCCCCGGCGACCGGGAGGGCTTCGAGCGCCTGCGCGGCGCCGCCCGCCGCGTGACGTGGGGCGGGGACTGCTACGCCTACGGCCTGCTTGCCCTCGGCCTGGTGGACGTGGTGGCCGAGGCGACGATGAAGATCTGGGACTGGGCCGCCCTGGTGCCGGTGGTCGAGGGCGCCGGCGGCCGCGTCACCGGCTGGCAGGGCGAGACCCTGGAACCGGGCGCCGAGGGCCGGGTCCTCGCCGTCGGCGATCCCGCCATGCTGCCCGAGGCCGTGCGTCTTCTGACAGGCGCGTAACCGTCGCGGGCGTTGTCCTGCAACGCTCCAGCCCCCATCCTGGCCCCATGCTCCGTCGCGACCTCTTGGCGCTAGGCGCCTGCGCCGCCCTTCCCGCCCTGCCGCGCGCCGCGCGGGCCGTCGTCCCCGCCGGGGGCGACAAGCCGGGGGAGGCGGTGCGCACCCACGCCCTGTCGCTGCTCACCCCCCCCGTCCTGCCCGCCGACTTCGCCCATTGGCCCTGGGCCAACCCGGAGGCCCCCAAGGGAGGCGAGGTGGTGCTCGCCCGCCTCGGCTCCTATGACAGCTTCAACCCCTACATCCTGCGCGGTACGCCCGACATCGGCATCGGGCTGATCTACGACACGCTGCTCGCCGGCAATCCGGACGAGGCAACGGCTGCCTACGGCCACCTGGCGGAGACCATCGAACTGCCTGCCGACCGCGGGGGCGCGTCCTACGAACTGCGGGAGACCGCCCGCTGGCACGACGGCAGGCCGGTCACGGCCGACGACGTCGTCTTCTCCTTCAACGCGCTGCGCACCCAGGGCCGCCCCTTCTTCCGCGCCTACTGGGCCGACGTGGCCGAGGTCGTCGCCGAAGGCCCGCGCCGCGTCACCTTCCGCTTCCGCAGCACGACCAACCGCGAGCTCGCGCAGATCCTGGGCGACCTGCCGGTGCTGCCGAAGCACTGGTGGGAAGGTCGCGACTTCACCAGGCCATCGCTCGACGTGCCGCTGGGTTCCGGCCCCTACCGGCTCGAACGCTTCGAGCCGGGGCGCAGCGCCGTCTATCGCCGCGTCGAGGACTACTGGGCGCGCGACCTCGGCGTGAGGCGCGGCCTGAACAACTTCGAGACCATCCGCTACGAGTACTTCCGCGACAGCACCGTCGCCTTCGAGGCCTTCAAGGCCGGGCAGATCGACTTCCGCACCGAGAACGTCGCGCGCGACTGGGCGACCGGCTACGACTTCCCCGCAGCCCGGCGCGGCCTGGTGAAGAAGGAGGAGATCCCGCACGAGATCCCGACCGGCATGCAGTGCTTCGCGGTGAACCTGCGCCGCCCGATGTTCCAGGATGCCCGCGTGCGCCGTGCGCTGATCGAGGTCTTCGACTTCGAGTGGATGAACGCGAACCTCTTCTACGGGGCCTATACGCGCACCAGGTCCTTCTTCTCGAATTCCGACTTCGCCTCGCGCGGCCTGCCCGAGGGGCGGGAGAAGGCGATCCTCGAGGGCTTCCGCGACCGCGTGCCCGACACCGTCTTCACCGAGGAATACGCGCTGCCGGTCACCGACGGCTCCGGCAACAACCGCCAGGGCGCGCGCCGCGCCCTGGCCTTGCTGCGCCAGGCCGGCTGGGCCGTGCGCGAACGGCGCCTCGTGGACGCCCAGGGCCGGCCCTTCGAATTCGAGATCCTGCTGCAGGGCCCGACCTTCGAGCGCGTGGCCCTGCCCTACGTCCAGTGGCTGGAGCGCATCGGCATCTCCGCGCGCGTGCGCACCGTCGATCCCGCGCAGTACCAGGTCCGCATCGATGCCTTCGACTACGACATGACCGTGGACGGCCAGGGCCAGTCCTTCTCCCCCGGCAACGAGCAGCGGGACTACTGGACCTCGGCCAAGGCGCACGAGAACGGCAGCCAGAACGTCGCGGGCATCGCCGACCCGGCGATCGACGAGATCGTCGAGCTGGTCGTCGCCGCGCCGGACTATGGGGAACTGGTCGCACGCACCCGCGCCCTCGACCGCGTGCTGCTGCACCACAACTTCGTCATCCCGCACTGGCACAGCCGCACCTTCCGCATCGCCTACTGGGACAGGTTCGGCAAGCCCGGGCGCAACCCGCGCTACGGCCTCGGCTTCCCGCAGGCTTGGTGGATCGACCCCGCGCGCGAGCGCGCTCTCGCCGAAGCGCGGCGCGCGTAAGCGCGGCATGGGCGCCTATCTCCTCCGCCGGCTGCTGCTGGTGGTGCCGACATTGTTCGGCATCATCGTCATCAACTTCGCCGTGGTGCAGTTCGCCCCTGGCGGCCCGGTCGAGCAGATGCTCGCGGAGATCCGCGGGCAGAGCCAGGGCACCCTCGGGCGCATCACCGGCGAGGGCGGCGGCGAGGTGCGCGTGCCCAACGCCGCCGAGCAGCGCGGCCAGGCCGGCGACGGAACCGGCGGCGGGCCGGTCGGGACCTACCGCGGCGCGCGCGGCCTCGATCCCGCCATCGTCGCCGAGATCGAGCGCACCTTCGGCTTCGACAAGCCCGCCCTCACCCGCTTCAGGGAGATGATGGCGGGCTACCTGACCTTCGACTTCGGACGCTCGCTGTTCCAGGACCGCCCGGTGGTGGACCTGATCCTCGAGAAGATGCCCGTCTCGGTGAGCCTCGGCCTGTGGTCCACGCTGATCATCTACATCGTCTCGATCCCGCTCGGCATCCGCAAGGCGGTGCATGACGGCTCGCGCTTCGACGTCGCGACATCGGGCGTCGTGCTGGTGGGCTATGCGATCCCGGGCTTCCTCTTCGCCATCCTGCTCGTCGTGCTCTTCGCCGGCGGGTCGTTCTTCCAATGGTTCCCGCTGCGCGGCCTCACGAGCCCCGGCACCGCCGGCCTGCCCTTCCTCGACCGGGCGCTCGACTACGCCTGGCACATGGTGCTGCCGACGCTCACGCTCGTCATCGGCGGCTTCGCGGGCCTGACCATGCTGACCAAGAACGCCTTCCTCGACGAGATCGGCAAGCAATACACCGTCACCGCGCGGGCCAAGGGCAACACCGAACGACGCATCCTCTACGGGCACATCTTCCGCAACGCGATGCTGCTGATCATCGCGGGCTTCCCCGCGGCCTTCATCAGCATCCTCTTCACCGGCGCGCTGCTGACCGAGATCATCTTCTCCCTCGACGGGCTCGGCCTGCTCGGCTTCGAAAGCGCGATCCGGCGCGACTACCCGGTGATGTTCGCCACGCTCTACATCTTCACGCTGCTCGGGCTCGTCATGCAGATCGTCGGGGACTTCACCTACACCCTCGTCGACCCGCGCATCGACTTCGAGGCCCGGCGTTGAGGCGGGGGGTGGTCACGGGGCGGCGCACATCGCGGGAGGGCTCTGCCCTCCCGCACCCACCCGCCAGAGGCCGAAAGGCCTTTGGCGGGGGGTGCAGGGGGGCGGCGCCCCCCTGCGACGGAGCCACCCCATGACGCTCACCCCCCTCACCCGCCGGCGCCTTGCCAATTTCCGCGCCAATCGGCGGGGCTACTGGTCGCTGATGATCTTTGCCGTCCTGTTCTTCTTCACGCTCTTCGCGGAGTTCGTCGCCAACGACCGTCCGCTGGTCGCGCGGGTCGACGGCCGCTGGTTCGTGCCGGTGCTGGTGGACTACGCCGAGAGCGACATCATCGAGGATGGGCTGCCGACCACGGCGGACTGGCATGACCGCGGCTTTACCGAGGAATTCGAGGCCAAGGGCGGGTGGATGGTCTGGCCGCTGGTGCCCTATTCCTACCAGACGGTGGTGCGGGACCTCGACCAGCCGGCGCCCTCGCCGCCTTCGGCGCGCAACTGGCTCGGCACCGACGACCAGGCGCGGGACGTGCTGGCGCGGGTGATCTACGGCTTCCGCATCTCGGTGCTGTTCGGCTTCTCGCTGACGATCGTCAGTTCCGCGATCGGCATCGCGGCGGGGGCGGTGCAGGGCTTCTACGGCGGCTGGGTGGACCTGCTGTTCCAGCGCTTCATCGAGATCTGGTCGGGTATGCCGCAGCTCTACCTGCTGATCATCCTGGCAAGCGTGATCGAGCCCTCCTTCTGGGTGCTGCTGGTCTTCCTGCTGCTGTTCTCCTGGATGGGGCTGACGGGCGTGGTGCGGGCGGAATTCCTGCGCGGGCGGAACTTCGACTATGTGCGGGCGGCGAAGGCGCTCGGGGTCGGCGATGCGGTGGTGATGTTCCGCCACATCCTGCCGAACGCGATGGTCGCGACGCTGACCTTCCTGCCCTTCATCCTGAGCGGGTCGGTGACGGTGCTGGCGAGCCTCGACTTCCTCGGCTTCGGCCTGCCGCCGGGCTCGCCCTCGCTGGGCGAGCTGGTGAACCAGGGCAAGAACAACCTGACCGCGCCCTGGCTGGCGATGACCGGCTTCGTGGTGCTGGGGGGCATGCTGACGCTGCTGATCTTCGTGGGCGAGGCGGTGCGCGACGCCTTCGACCCCCGCAAGCTGCCGGGGGGATCGCGCTGATGGCCCTGCTGCGCGTCGAGACCCTTTCCGTCGCCTTCCGCGGCAAGCCCGTGGTCGAAGGCGTCTCCTTCACCGTCGAGCGCGGGCAGACGGTCGCGCTGGTGGGGGAGAGCGGTTCGGGCAAGTCGGTCACCGCCCTGTCCTGCCTCCGGCTGCTGCCGGTCGCGGGAAGCAATCCCGCGGGCCGCATCGTGCTCGACGGCACGGATGTGCTGAAGGCGCCGGATGCGGAGTTGCGCCGCCTGCGTGGCGGTGTCGCCGGCATGGTGTTCCAGGAGCCGATGACCTCCCTGAATCCGCTCCACAACATCGAGCGGCAGGTGGCCGAGGCGGTCACGCTGCACCAGCCGCTGGCCGGCGCCGCGCTGCGCGCACGGGTGATCGAGCTGCTCCGCCGCGCCGGCTTCCCGAAGGCCGAGGAGCGCCTCGGCGCCTATCCGCACCAGCTTTCGGGCGGCCAGCGCCAGCGCGTGATGATCGCGGCCGCGCTCGCCAACGATCCCAAGCTGCTGATCGCCGACGAGCCGACCACCGCGCTCGACGTGACCATCCAGGCGCAGATCCTCGAACTCCTGGAACGGCTGAAGCGCGAGCTCGGCATGGCGCTGCTGCTCATCACCCACGACCTGAACATCGTGAGGAAGCACGCCGACGACGTCGTGGTGATGAAGGACGGCCGGGCGGTGGAACAGGGCCCGGTCGCCGAGGTCTTCGCCGCCCCGCGGCACGGCTACACGCGGATGCTGCTGGCGACCGAGCCGCGCGGCGAGCCGCAGCCCGTCCCCGAGGCCGCGCCCGAGGTCATGCGCGGCGATGCGGTGAAGGTCCGCTTCCCGATCCGCCGCGGCCTGCTGCGCCGCGTGGTGGCGGAGGTGAAGGCGGTGGACGGCGTGACCCTCGGCGTGCGGGAGGGCGAGACGGTCGGCCTGGTCGGCGAATCCGGCTCGGGCAAGACGACGCTCGGCCTGGCGCTGCTGCGGCTGGAGGACAGCCAGGGGGCCATCCGCTTCGAGGGCGCGGAGATCCAGGGCCTGAACCGCTCCGCGCTGCGGCCGCTGCGGCGGCGGATGCAGATCGTCTTCCAGGACCCCTACGGCGCCCTCTCCCCGCGCATGAGCGTGGGCGAGATCGTCGGCGAGGGCCTCGCCGTCCACGAACCCGGCCTGAGCCGCACGCAGCGCGTGCAGGCGGTCGCGACGGCGCTCGAGGAAGTGGGCCTCGAGCCCGGCATGGCCGAGCGCTATCCGCACGAGTTCTCCGGCGGCCAGCGCCAGCGCATCGCCATCGCCCGCGCGCTGGTGCTCAAGCCCCGCTTCCTGGTGCTGGACGAGCCGACCAGCGCGCTCGACGTCAGCGTGCAGGCGCAGGTGGTCGAGCTTCTGCGCGGGCTGCAGGCCAAGCACCACCTCGCCTATCTCTTCATCTCCCACGACCTGCGCGTGGTGCGTGCCATGGCGCACCGGATCATCGTGCTGAAGGATGGCCGCGTGGTGGAGGAAGGGGCGGCGGCCGATGTTGTCGCCGCGCCGCGGGAAGCCTACACCCGGGCGCTGATGGCCGCGGCCTTCGACCTGCGGGCCGATGCCGGGGCGGAGGGCGCCTGAGGCCAGCAGCCATCTGCCGGGCCTGCGCGCCCATGGCATGAGCGGCACCGGGGCTGGGGACTTGAACGAACTCGAGACGCTGCAGGCCCTGATGGACGCGGAGCGCGTGAAGCTTGGCGTCGGCATCCGGCAGATGAATTCGCCCGGCTCGCCGGTCTACCGCGCCTGGGAGAATGTCTGGCCGCCGGCGCTGGTGCTCGGCGGGTCGATCCTCGCGCTCAAGCTCGGCGGGATGCTGCTGGCCGGCTTCGGGTTCCAGCAGGGCGGCACCTGGGCCGGCATGGCGGTGCTGGCCGGCGGCTGCTGGTGGTGGCTCGCGAAGGTCATGCCGAAGGTGAAGGACAGGGTGTTCGAGCGCTCCGCGGCCTTCGCCCTGCAGTCGCCCGCGCATTTCGACGCGCTGTGGTCGCGGGGCGTGCTCAGCCTCTACGCGAAGATGCCCGACGGCACCGAGCGCGCGGCGACCCGGCGCGATTCCTGGCGCGACTTCGTGGTCGCGACCGACAACGAACTGAAGGGGCAATCCTGATGGCGGTCCTGCTTTCGACCAAGGCGCACACGATGCAGGACTGGAAGGCGGCCCTGCTGGCCGTCGATCCGGGCCTCGAGATCCGCCTGTTCCCCGAGGCCGGTGCGCCCGCGGACATCGAGGCCGCGGTGGTCTGGACGGCGCACGACATGATGGAGCTGCGCCGGTATCCGAACCTCAGGCTCATCGTCTCGATGGGCGCGGGCGTGGATCACCTGTTCCGCCCGCCGGGGCCGCCGCCGGGCGTGCCGGTGGCGCGGCTGGTGGACACGCGCCTCACCCAGGGCATGACCGAATGGGTGCTGCTGAACGTGCTGCGCTTCCATCGGCAGGACCCCGAATACCGCGACCAGCAGGCGCGGAAGGTCTGGTTCGAGCTGCCGGCGCCCGAGACCTCGGCGCGGCGGATCGGCATCCTGGGCCTCGGCGAGCTCGGCAGCGACGCGGCGCGCGCGCTGCGGGGGCTGGGCTTCCCCGTGATGGGCTGGTCGCGCCGCCCCAGGCAGGCCGAGGGCATCGAGACCTTTCACGGCGCCGATGGCCTGACGGCGATGGCCGCGAAGGCCGACATGCTGGTCTGCCTGCTGCCCCTGACGCCGGAGACGCGGGGCGTGATCGACGCCCGCCTGCTGGGCGCGATGACGCCCGGCGGCTTCCTGCTGAACGCCGCGCGCGGCGGGCACATGGTGGCGGCGGACGTGCTGGCGGCGCTGAACAGCGGGCACCTCGCCGGCGCCGCGCTCGATGTCTTCGAGCCGGAGCCGCTGCCGGAGGACAGCCCCTTCTGGTCGCATCCGAAGGTGTTCCTGACGCCGCACGCGGCCTCGATCACCATTCCCGCGAGCGCCGCGCCGCAGGTGGTGGACAACATCCACCGCGCGCGGACGGGGCGGCCGCTGGTCAACCTGGTGGACTTCTCGGCCGGGTACTGACGCGCCGCGCGCAAACGCAAGCGGCGCGGAGGACGACCCTCCGCGCCGCTCGATCGGGCCGGGACGCCGCGTCGCGCCCCGCCGGGTATCAGACCGCGCGCAGCGCGGGCTCGCCGCCGGCCTGCGGCGGCAGCACCTTCGCATCCGCGGTGCCCTTCACGGCCTCGATCATCACGTTGCGCAGGCCGTGCAGGAAGGTCGTGCCCTTCGGCGTGCGCTGCACGAGGACGCTGCGGCGGTCCGACGGATCGACCTTGCGGCGCGCGAGGTCGAGCTCGCCGAGACGGTCGAGCGCGCGGGTGATCGCGGGCTTGGAGACGTTGAGGTCGGAGGCGAGGCCGCGGACCGTGTGCGGGCCCTCGCTGAGATAGACCGTCAGCAGCACCGCGAGCTGGCGTGCCGAGAGGTCCGGCCCGTCGTCACGCACCAGCGCGACGATGGTCTCGCGCAGGATGCCGATCTGCTGGTCCGGGTTGGCGTAGTTGATCATGGTGTCGGTTCCTTCGTTGGGAAGCTGGATGACGGCCAGGCCGCCGGTTCTGTCGGATTCGGGGGAATGGGCTCTCGCCTCGGGTCACGCGCTGCCGGACGGAAGCCGCGGGAGCCCTGCAACCAGTCCGAGCAAGGCGCGGGCGCCTTGCGCTTCACCGCCTTCGGGGCGCCCGGGCCTGGTCGTATCGTTCCACGCATATAGGTCGACATGTGCCCAAGGGACGCCCGGCGGCACAAAACGTTGCAGGAATAACGCGGCTGTGATGGCGCCGGCCGTCGGCTTGGTCGCCGCGTTGACGAGGTCGGCGGAGGGGCTGTCGAGCCATGCCCCGTAGCCGTCATGCAGCGGCAGGCGCCACATCGGCTCGCCAGAGGCCCTGGCGGCCGCGAGGAACCGCTCGGCGAGCGCATCGTCGTTGCTGAACAGCGCCGGCAGGTCCGGCCCGAGCGCCGTCCGGGCCGCGCCCGTCAGCGTGGCGCAGTCGATGATGGCATCGGGCCGCTGCTCGGCGGCGTAGGCCAGCAGGTCGGCCAGCACGAGGCGCCCCTCGGCATCCGTGTTGGTGACCTCGACATTGAGGCCCTTGCGCGTGCGCAGCACGTCCATCGGCCGCATCGCCGTGCCGGAGACGGCATTCTCGACCGCGCCGACCAGGACCAGGAGGCGCACCGGCAGCGCGCTGCGCATGACCATCTCGGCCGCCGCCAGCACCACGGCCGCCCCGCCCATGTCCTTCTTCATGCGCAGCATGCCGGCCGGCGACTTGAGGTCGAGGCCGCCGGTGTCGAAGCAGACGCCCTTGCCGCAGAGCGCGACCAGCGGGCCATCCGCCGCCCCGGCCCAGCGCAGCACGGCGACGCGCGGCGCGCGCGGGCTGCCCTGCCCCACCGCGGCGACGGCGGGGAAGCCCTGAACCAGGCTCTCGCCCTCGATCACCTCGCATCCCGCGCCATGGCGGGCGGCCAGCCCGGCCGCAGCGGCGGCGAGTTCGGCGGGGCCGAGATCCGCCGCCGGCGCGTTGATGAGATCCCGGGCCGCGCAGATCGCCTCGGCCATCATGACGGCGCTGGCGGCATCCGCGGGGACCTCGAGCACCGCGGGAGCGGTGCCGCCCGATGTGTGCCGGCGCGGCCGATAGGCCCCGAGAGCCCAGCCCAGCACCGCCTGCCCCGCATCCTCCGGCCCGGCCGCGAGACGCCAGGCGGAACCGGACGGAAGGGCGCGCGGCAGCCTGCCGAAGTCCCATGGGGAAGGCGGCGCGCCGACGCCCACCACCGCGCCGGCCAGCCCATCGGCACCGGGCAGGAGGGCGAATTCGCCGGCACGGCCCGTGAAGCCCGCGGCACGCAGGAAAGCCGCCACCGGGGCCGCCTGGCCTTCCAAGAAGGCCCCGAGCCCCTCCTGACGAACCGCGTGCAACGGCAGCGCAGCATCCACCCTGGCGGCCAAGCCCTCCAGCATGAAATCCTCCGCAATATTCGTAAATTCAACGCCCTTTGCGTTGAAACTTCACGAAATTGTCAATTTCTATAATCTAGCCGTTCCGCAGCTGGATCCAACCCATCCATTACGCAAGAGCGATATGCATGCGCTGCAACGTCAAAAGTCATGGATTTCCAGGGCTTCAGCGGCCCGCCTGGCGCAGCGTCGTGCGCAGGCCCGCCACCAGCGCTTGCGTCAACGCCTCAGCCACGCAGGCATAGCCCCGGTCGGTGTGGTGCAGGCCGTCCGGGCCGACCAGTTCCGCGGTCGATACGCCGTGCGTCGCGAGGGCATCCATGAACATCCCACGGCGGAACAGCCCGACGCCCGCATGGTTCGCCGCGGCCTGCCGCAGGATCGCGTCGTAGATGCCATGCCCGGGCCGGGCATCGATGCGCGGGGCGCGCTGGTTGTCCATCAGCACGACGTCCACACCGCTGCCCAGGAACTGGGCGAGCCCTTCGTCGAGCCGCTGGCGGAAGTTCTCCGTGCCCAGGCTCCGCAGCGACGCATTGGCGCCGAGTTGCCAGATCACGAGGTCCGGCGATTCCGCCAGCACCCGCGGCCCGATCCGGGCGATCATCTGGCGCGCGTCTTCGCCGCCGATCCCGCGGTTCGTCACCGTGACGCGCACGCCCGGCAGCGCCCGGCGCAATTGACGCTCGAGCTGCGCCGGATAGGCGTGCGAAGGGCTGCTCGCCCCTGCCCCGGCGGTCGAGGAGGAGCCGAAGGCGACGATGTGCACCGCCCCGCGCGCCACCGCTTCGGCGAATCGCGGGACCACCAGGGCTGCCTGGGGCACGACCGGGCAGGATGGCGCGGCTGCGTCCTCGGCACGCGCAGCGGCCGGCGCGGCGATGGCCACGGCCAGGAACAGCAGGCCCGCGAGGCGCGATGATGCGCTCATGCCTCCCTTTGCGTCGCGAGGACGCGGCCCAGTCCCGCCTGCCAAGGCGGCAGGCTGACGCCGAAGATATCACGCAGACGTGTGCAGTCGAGACGGCCATCGGCCGGGCGCGCGGCCCTGGTGGGATAGTCGCCGGTGGCGATCGGCAGGACGCGCGGGCGCGGGCCGTCGGTCGCGCCGAAGATCGCCTCGGCGAAGCCGTGCCAGGTGGTGTAGCCCGCCGCCGCGGCATGGAAGACGCCGCGATAGCCCGGCTGCCAGCCGGTCGTGCGCAGGCGCGCGAGCACCGCTGCGACGGCGTCGGCGAGGTCGGGCGCCGCGGTCGGGCTGCCGTGCTGGTCGGCGACCACGCGCAACTCCTCCCGCTCGGCGCCCAGGCGCAGCATGGTGCGCAGGAAGTTCGCCCCCGCCGGGGCGTAGAGCCAGGCGGTCCGCAGCACGACGGTCCGCTCGTTGCCCGCCAGCGCCGCCCATTCCCCGGCCAGCTTGGTTCGGCCATAGGCGCCGAGGGGGTTCGGCGCGTCCGCCTCGACATAAGGCGCGCCCTTGCGGCCGTCGAAGACATAGTCGGTCGAGATCTGGACGAGCGGGATGCCTGCGGCGGCGCAGAGCCGGGCGAGCAGCGCGGGCCCCAGCGCATTGGCGCGGAAGGCGGCAGGCTCGTCGTCCTCGGCGGCATCGACGGCGGTCCAGGCGGCGCAGTTCACCACCGCGTCGGGTGCCGCGGCCGCGAGGGCGGCGGCAACGCTGTCCGGCCGGTCGAACTCGAAGTCCGGCTGGCCGACCGGGATCGCCTGGAAGCCCTGCGCGGGCAGCGCGGCCTCGAGCCCGGTCGCCAGTTGCCCGCCCCGGCCGGTGACGAGGATGCGGCGCATCACCACGACCCCGGCGGGAAGGGCGGCGGGATCTCGGCCAGCCGGGGCGCTGCCCGATCCTTCTCGGACAGGATCGGCGCGGTCATCGGCCAGTCGATGCCGAGCGCGGGGTCGTTCCACAGGATCCCGGCATCCGCGTCCCGGTCGTAATAGGCATCGACCTTGTAGAGGACCTCCGTGTCCGGCTCGAGCGTCACGAAGCCATGCGCGAAGCCGCGCGGCACCCAGAGTTGACGCCAGTTCGCCGCCGAGAGCTCGATCGCCGCCGCCTGCCCGCAGGTCGGCGAGCCCTGCCGGATGTCCACCGCCACGTCGAGGATCGCCCCGCGCACCACCCGCACGAGCTTGCCCTGGGCCGAGGGCGGGCGCTGGAAGTGCAGGCCGCGCAGCACGCCTGCCTCGCGCGACAGGGAGTGGTTGTCCTGCACGAAATCGGCGGTGATGCCGTTCTCCTCCATCGCACGGCGCGACCAGACTTCGCTGAAGACGCCGCGCGCATCGGCGTGGCGCGCAGGTTCGACCAGCAGCAGCCCCGGCAGTTCCGCCGGCGTGACCTTCACGCGAAGCGCCCCGCCGCAAGGTCGCACAGATACCCCCCATAGGCGGTCTTTCCGAGTGCGTTGGCCTGTCGTGTCAGTGCTGTCTTGTCGATGAAGCCCATGCGGAAGGCGATTTCCTCGGGGCAGCCGACCTGCAGCCCCTGGCGGTCCTGCACGGTCTGCACGAAGAGAGCGGCCTGCAGCAGCGAGCCCGGCGTGCCGGCATCGAGCCAGGCGCAGCCGCGCCCGAGCTGTTCCGCATAGAGCGCGCCGCGCCCGAGATAGACCTTGTTGAGGTCGGTGATCTCGAGCTCCCCGCGCGCCGACGGCGCGAGGTCGCGGGCCAGCCGCGTCACCCGGCCATCGTAGAAGTACAGCCCGATCACCGCCCAGTCCGACTTCGGCTGCGCCGGCTTCTCCTCGATCGACAGCACCCGCCCCGCGGCGTCGAACTCGGCCACGCCGTAGCGCTCGGGGTCGGCGACGCGGT
>JAFADX010000155.1 GCA_023424475.1 Pseudomonadota bacterium | reverse complement strand
AACCGCCATGCTCTTCGGTGCGCTGTTCGGGCGCGGCATCTGCCGTTGCGGCTCGGCCTCCGACGCGCGGCCGCTGCGGGCCGAGCCCGTCCGGCCGCAGCGCGGCGGCGACCCGGCGCTCGGCCCCGCCTTCGGCCCGCTGCCCGAGCCGCTGGACGCCTGGAAGCGCTACCGGCTCGGGCCGGTCGAGGTGGTCTACACCCTCGATGCCGCGGCGCATCCGGCCCATGTCCTGCCGCCGGAGCGCGCCGCCCCGCCGGCCGTGCCCACGGACTGCACGGTTGGCGGCATCGCGCTCGGGCGCGCCGAGGACCCGGCGCATCCGGCCCATGTCCAGGCCGTCGCGCTGATGGCGGCCCATGCGCTCGGAGTCTACCGCGGCCTGGAGTTCAGGGTGCCGGCGGCGCTGAGCATCCGCCTCTGCACCTTCGGCACCGATGCCGAGGCGAATTTCCGCGGCGGCACCGAGGTCTGGCTCGATCATGTCTGGGTCTCGACGCGGCTTGGCGACACCGACGCGCTGCTGACCGTCGCGCACGAGATCTTCCACCGCGTGCAGTACGAGTACAACGCGACCGCCGCGAAGACCTCGCCCTTCTATGCCGCCCTGCGGGAGGGCGGCGCGCGGCTCGCCGAGGACTGGGTGCTCGATTCCGGCGACCGCTACCTCAAGGACGGCATCGAGTTCCTCGACGATCCCGGCCGGCCGCTGATGCACCATGCCGGGCCGCCGGGCGCGGAGATCGCGCCGCACAGCTACGCCGCCGCGCTGTTCTGGCGCTGGCTCTGCGAGCAGCATGGCGAGATCGCGCACCGGACCGACGGCGTCGAGGTGATGCGCGCCATCCTCGAGAACATGATCGACGGAGAGGGCTACATCCTCGCCGACCTGCGGGAAGCACGGGGCAGGGTGATCGGGGAGGGGCACCTCGACGCCTTCCAGCACCTCGACCGCGCGGCGGGGGAAGTGCTCTCGACCGAGACCGACTGGGGGAACTTCCTCGTCGCCAACTGGATGCACGGCACGGCGAGCCCGACGCCCGACCTGCGGTTCGACTACATGGAGGACGACGAGGGCGGCGGCCGCTTCAGCCGCAGGCGTCCCTTCGTCTGGCCCGGCGAGGCGCTGCGCGGGGACCGCCTGGCGGCGAGGCCCTTCGCCTTCGAGATCCCGCCCGGCGCGGTGCGCGCCGGCTTCGCGGCCCGCTACACAGCCATCGACCTGACACAGGGCGCGCCGCCGCTGCTGCGCATCGATTTCACGGTGCTGGACGGGATGACGGACCCGCTGGTGCAGGTCCTGATGATCGGGTGCAACGCCGCGGGGGGCGAGGAACTCCGCGACCTGCTGCGCAGCGACCGATCGGCCTGGACCGCCTTCGTGCCGACCGCCGGCCTCACCCAGGCGGTCGTCATCGTCGCGGCGCGGGAGGTGCCCGGCCGCTACCGGATCGCGGTCGGCGCCGCGGCGGGCCGGGCCGTGCTGCATGCCGCGCCCTGCAACGCGGCGCCGGGCACCAGCTACGAGACGGATCCACGCGACGCTGCATGGCCCTGGGCCTCGCCCGACGTCGCGCTGGACGGGCAGGAGGTGCGCATCCGCATCACCAACCGCGGCGATGCGGCGAACGGGCCGGGGCTCGTCGCGCTTCACGCGCAAGGCACGACGCCGGACCGGGCGCTGCAGGCCGGCGCCTGGCAGCATGTCGGCAGCGTGGACCTGCTCCCCATCGCGCCCGGCGCCACGGCGGAGCTCCGGATTCCCTGGCAGGCACCGCGTGTGCCGGCCGCGGCGACGGGCTGGGGCCTGCGGGCACGGATCGAGGCCGACGGGGAGGGCTTCGTCGTCCTGTCGTCCACGGGCCGGTTGACGCTGCCCCGCCGGATCGACGTCGTCCTGTGACGCAGGCCACGGCGCCATCGCTGCGCCGCGCACCAGGATGATCGCCGTCAGAAGGCGGAGAGGGCCGCGATGTTCCGGATCTGCGCAGCGAGGGGCCTGAGCGAAAGGGCTTCCGCTTCCCTGAGGGCGTCCTGCGCGAACCGTCCCGCGGCGGCTTCATCGCCTTCGCCTTGCGCGAGCCGTGCCTCGATCATGAGTGCATGAGCGAGGGCGCCGCGCGATCCCTGCCGTTCCGCGAGGCTGCGGGCGGCCTTGGCCTGCGCCGCGGCCTCCCCCGGCCGCCCGTCGGCGAGGAGCGCCTCGGCCAGCATCGCCAGGCGCAGGGGCTGCTGGAACAGGAAGCCCATCCGCTCGGCATCGGCGACGGCGGCGGCGAGGTGGCGAACCCCGTCCGGCCACCGCCCCGCGGCCGTGCAGGCGGCGCCGAAGAAGCCCTCGGCCACCGGGATCATCAGTTCGGTCTCGGCCTTGCGCGCGAAGTCGAGCGCGGCTTCGAGCGAGGCCATCGCCGCGGTCGGCTCGCCGGTCATCAGCCGCAGATGGCCCTCGGCGACGCTCGCGAAGATCGAGGTGAAGGGCTTCCGCACCGTGGCCGCCAGCGCCAGGCCGGCCTCCACGGCTTCCGAGGCGCGCTGGAAATCGCCGAGCTCGGACAGCGCGCGGGCCCGGTAGCCCAGCGCGACGGTGGCGAGGGGCCGGTCGAGGCCGAAGCGGTCGAGATAGCCCGGCTTCTCGGCCATCTCCGCGACCATCTCCATCGACGCCGCGGCCTCGGCGAACTGGCAGAGGCCCATCTGGCCGAGCCCCGCCTGGAAGGCGGCGCGCACCACCAGCGCCCGGTCCCCCGCGCTGCGCCCGATCGCCGCCGCCCGCTCGGCCGCGCCGATCGCCCCGGCATTGTCGCCGGCCAGCCAGCACTGGTGGCTCATGAAGATCGCGAGCTGGCCGAGCCGTTCGTGGTCGCCCAGGCGCTGCGCCAGCCTCTCCGCCTCGCGCAGCCGCTCGAACAGCGGGCCGACCTGGCCGAGGCGGAACATCGGCGTGCGCAGGTCGAAGCGCAGGTCGATCGATTCGCGCAGCACCTCCTCGCCCTCCGGCAGGTGGGTGAGCGCGTCCATCGCCTGCTCGAAGAGTTGGACGGCTTCCCGGTTCGCCGAGCGCGCGGCGGCCTTGCCGCCCGCCTGGCGGCCGTAATGCGCTGCCTTGGCCCAGGTCTCGCCGCGCGCGGCGTGCAGGGCCAGCGCCTCGATCCGGTTGGTCAGGCGGTCGCCGAGCGGGCCTTCCAGCACCTCCACCAGCCGGGCGTGCTGGGTGCGGCGATGCGATCTCAGCATTCCCGCATAGGCGGTCTCCTGGATCAGCGCGTGACGGAAACTGTAGACCGGCTCGGCATCCTCCCCGGCGATGACCAGCAGGTTGGCGCGTTCCAGCCGCGACAGGGCCGGCAGCACCTCCCCTGCCGGACGCCCGGTCATCTCGGCGAGGATGGCCGGCGCGACCTCGCGGGCCATGATGGCGGCGGCCTGGATCACCTGCTTGTCCGACGGCATCAGCCGGTCGAGGCGCGAGGCGATGATGCTGCGCACCGTGTCGGGCAGGTCGAGCGTGTCGAGTTCCGCGACCAGCCGGTACGCGCCGCGCTCCCCCACCAGCGCGCCCTGTTCCAGCAGCGAGGAGACGCATTCCTCGAGGAAGAAGGGATTGCCGCCGGTGCGCTCGGCGAGCAGGCGTGCGAGCCGGTGGTTCGCGACGTGGTCGCCGAGCATCTGGCGGATCAGCTCGAGCGTGTGTTCGCGCGTCAGGGGCTCGACGCGCAGCGAACGGATCGTGGGCGGCCAGGCGTGGGTGAATTCGGGCCGATGGTCGAGCAGCAGCATCTGCCGCGTCGCCGGCAGCGCCTCGGCCACGCGGTCGAGCACCGCGAGGGTCTCGCCATCGGCCCAGTGCAGGTCCTCGACCGTGAGGACCAGCGGGCGCTCCTCCGCGAGATGGCGGAACAGGCCGGCGAATGCGGCGTGCAGGCGGCGCTGCCGCTGGTCGGGGGCGAGCGCGCGCCAGGCGGCCTCCTCCGCGCCGCGGCTCAGCGTCGCGACCAGGGCGGGGACCGCATCGGGCATGCCCGCGTCGCGCAGCCCGGTCTCGACCCGTTCATGCACCCGTTCGGTATCGTCGTCATGCGCGATGCCGAAATGCGTGCGCGCCAGCGCCGCGAGCGGCGCGAGCGGCGTCGCCGAA
This sequence comes from Pseudomonadota bacterium, assembly GCA_023424475.1. Taxonomy (GTDB): domain Bacteria; phylum Pseudomonadota; class Alphaproteobacteria; order Acetobacterales; family Acetobacteraceae; genus Neoroseomonas. The sequence continues at coordinate 1,799 of JAFADX010000155.1, read as the reverse complement.
TCGTAGGGCTGGCAGAAGGCATGCATGACGCGCGGGTTGTCGCGCGGCTGCCGGGCCAGGAACTCGTGCACCAGGCGCGACTTGCCGCAGCCCGCATCGCCCACCAGCACGACGCCGGCCCCGCATCCGGCGGCACTGCGGTTCAGCGCCGATTCCAGCGCGACCATCTCGGCCTCGCGGCTGACGAAGGGCGCATGGCCGCGCCGGGCGCTCACCTGCAGGCGCGGGCGGCGCGGATCCGCCGAGACCAGGCGGAAGACCTCGACCGGCTCAGTGGCGCCGCGCAGGTCGAGCATGCGCGGCGTGTCCGCGGTGACATAGCCTTCCACCAGGCGCAGCGTGGCGGCCGAGATCCAGACCTCGCCCGGTTCCGTCGCCTGCTCGATGCGCGCGGCGATGTGCACCACGGCGCCTGCGGCATCGAGGCCCATGGAGAGGTCGTTGGCGACGTCGTGGACCACGACCTCGCCCGAATGCACGCCGATGCGCGCGGCGATGTCGACGCCGAGCCGCATCCGCTGCTCGGCCGCCACCCGGCGCAGCGCGTCGCGCATGTGCACGGCCGCGCAGCAGGCGCCGAGGGCGTGCTGCTCCATCGCGGCCGGGGCGCCGAACATCGCCATCACCCCGTCGCCCTGGACGCGGTTGACGGTGCCGCCGAAGCGGCGCACCGCCTCGACCATCGCATCGGTCGAAGGGCGCAGCAGGTCCCGGGCGCGCTCCGGATCCTCGTTGAAGATCAGCCGCGTCGAGCCCCGGACGTCGGCGAACAGGACGGTGAGCGCCTTGCGCTCCTCCGTGCGCGCCTGTGCGGGGGCGCCGAGGAAATGACCGCAGGCATGGCAGAATCGTGCCCCCGGAAGGAGTGCGGTCGCGCATTTCGGGCAAGCCGGGCTATCGTCCGGTGGGGGCATGGTGATGCAATATCATACGCATCGTTACTTGGGGGATGGGAGATCAGATGAGCGACGATCCATTTCAGAGCATGCCGCAGGCCAAGGCCCGCGAGTCGGCCTTCGACGCGGATGCCGACAGGGCAAGCTACGAGATCCTGTGGCCGCCGGGCTCGGTGACCCGGGCGGTCTTCCATCCGGGACCCTTCAGCGTCACCTACCGCCAGTCCGGCCGCATCCAGCGCTACCTCATGAAGGATGGCGCATGGGAGGCGCAGGAGCCCGAGGATGTCGCCGCGGGGCAGACCATCCGCCGCGATGATCCCGGGGTCATCCAGCGCGTCGTGAACCTGGGCGCCAACGACCTCGAGGCCGACAAGGACCAGGAAGGCGGCCGGTCGAAGGTCTGGCCCTGACGCGGCTCGGCATCCTGCTCGAGGCCGGCACGCATGAGCGTGCCCACTACGCGCTGGTGGTCGCCGCCGGCGCTGCCGCGCTCGGACGGGAGGTGACGCTCTTCGCGACCAATGCGGGATGCCGGCTGCTGCTCGAACCCAGCCCCCTGCTGGCGGACCCGCGCGAGGCACGGGTCGTCGCGCGCGGCGTCGCCGGCATCGCGACGCTGCTGCCGGCCTGCGCCGAGCTCGGCGTGCGCCGCATCGTCTGCGAGGCGGGGATGAAGGCCGAAGGCCTCGACGGCGCCGCGCTCGCGCCGGGGGTGGAGGTCGCGGGCATCGCCAGCTTCCTCGCCGCGGTCGGGGACGGGCAGGTCGTCACTCTCTGAAACGTCATGCCTTCGGCGCGGCGCGGGCGCTCTTGCTTGACCGCGGCGGTGCGCTGGGGAGAGACAGGGGGGATGAAGACCGCGCTGCGCACAGGAGTCGTGATGTTGGCGCTGCTCGGGGC
>JAFADX010000040.1 GCA_023424475.1 Pseudomonadota bacterium | reverse complement strand
GTGCTGGTGGGCGCGGATGATGGTGCTGTCGACGATCAGGTACTCGAAGTCCGGGTCGTCCGACATGGCGGCGAAGATGCGATGCCACACGCCCTTTTGGCTCCAGCGGCTGAAGCGGCGGAACACGCTGTTCCAGTCACCGAAGACGTCCGGCAGATCGCGCCAGGGCGAGACCTGGGCCAAGACGAACATGGCGCGGCTGTATGGGCGCAGCCTGCGCGGGGTGCGGCTGATCGGAACGCCGAAGGCCCCCTCTGGCGGAATTCTCTCTCCTGCTGATACGGCTCAGCAGTTCCCATCAGGCTCTCGCGTCGACCGATGATGTGATTGAGACCGCCGCAGGAGTTCGATTGCGTGAGCCCTGGAGCCTGGGCTGCGGATGATGTCGGGCACCAGGATCAGAAGGCCAGCGTGCTCGGTTGCCGTCAGGCGGTCGAGACGGGAGGCGAGATGGCGACGCAACAGCAGCGCCGGTGCGGCGCGGACGGCGAACGCGAAGCTGATCAAGCCGAGGATGAGGAGCACACCCTCCATTGCAGTGAAGGTCCCGGCGTAGAGGGCCAGTGCGGCGGCGAGGCTCGCGAGCCCGAGGATGGCAGCGGGCAGCAGCATACGGGCCATGCCCTCGGCGAAGTGCCAGTCGCTGAGCGCGGCAAGGACCTCGCGCTGCGCGCGGGCGAGGTCCCGGTCCTGCAGGGGCGGGAGGATCGGAAGGGTATCGAGCACCGCGCGGGTCGAAGGCTTCGGTAGCGTGGGAAGCGTGGCGATGCCCTCCGCAAAGACCCCGAGGTTGAGGATACCGGCGCGCCATGCGGCGAGGATGCGGGTGCGCCAACGGTGGACAAGGAAGGCGTCGCCGAGCAGGTAGATCGCCCAGAAGGACGGCGCCAGCAGGACGGCGCTCGCGGCGGCGCGGATGGACGCGAGAAGCAGTGGCGGCGCAAGGGCGACCGCGAGGCCCACGACCGAGAACAGCAGCCGGAGAAGCCGGCGCCGGCCGCGCATCAATTCGCTCAGCGAGGATGCCGGAGCGTTCGGGAGGCATCCTTCCGGCGGCACGGCGCGCGATCCGGTCAACTGGGCGCCGTCATCGCCGTGACGCGAGGAAGCGACGTTGCCATGCCGGCCCGTCGATCGGCGGAATCGACGCGAACATGCCCCGGCGCAAAGGACCGTGCCACCCTTCGGCGAGGTCCATCGCCGCCGCCTGCCAGGCTTCCTCCTCAGCCTGGAATGTACCTGACGTTTCGCGCGCAGGCGGCAGCATCATCGCCTCCGCGCCATCCGCCACGCTGAGCGCCGATGCCAGGGCACGCGCGACGGCCGTGGCCGATGCGGATTCATCCTCGTCGAGCGACTGGAGCACACGGAGGGCCACGGTCACCGCATCCGAGAGGACCGAGTAGCCCATGTCGAGATAGTCTTCGACCAGGGTGCGAAGGCGGCGTTCCAGCTCGAGCTCGCGCGCCGGGCTGCGCTCGCCCGTCTCCGCCGCGCGCTGGCCGACCGCAATCGCTTCCGTGAACGCGCCTTCGTCCGCATCCTCGCGGAGTGCCTGATACACGGGAAGGCAACGCTCCGCGCAGGCCGTGGCGAGAGCGATACGGACACCGCGCTCGATGCGAGCGACGCGGGTTACTAGCGAGTCGAACCAGGTCATCGCGCCTTCCTTCCTCGCCCTGTGGCGCCCCTAGAGCCGTTCCCGCTCGCCCTGGCTCACGGCAACCTCTCCAGCTCCTTGTTTCTGCGAGCATCTTCACCCGATGAGGTGATTCCACCTGACCGGGATCTGCTCTAGGGGTTCGGTACCTTATCCAGCTTGCCGCTGTCGCCCAGGACCTTCGTGCATCCAGGGCAACACGGCTTGGTCGGCTGCTGCGCAAGGACCTGCTCGCCACGCTCGGCGGCGCCCGTCTCCATCCTCTGCTCGGCATGATGCTGGGTCCCCTCCGGCGGGTGCCCGCCCTTCGCCTTGTCGTAAGGCTGTGGATTCACCGTGCCCTTGTCCATGTCGACCGTGTGCACCCGGGTCTTGGGGTTGTCGGGGCCGGTGGGCTTGTTCGGATCGTGGTTCGGGTTGGGCTGCCTCACGAAGAACGGCTCCCCCTGGATGGGCGCCTCGCCGGGCTGCATCGCCTTCTTGACCGCCGGCGGCAGGCGCTGGTCGTCTGCGCTCGTCGAAACGACGACACGCCGGGTCTCGGGGTCTCCGCCCGTCTCGACCACGCCGACGGAAAGCGTCGTCCGCTTCTCCCCTTCGGGGTCGGCGGCCTTGAATGCCTGCTTCAATTCGTCGGACCGCTTCTCGACGTGCGCGTTCAACTCGTCCTGCGACATATCCTTGAGGGCCTTCTGCCCTCCAGCGCCTTCGGGTTCGCCGCCCGGCTGCTTCTGGGGCCCTGCCCCCTCCTCGTCGTCCGGCGGCTTCTTCTTCGAATGATCGCCTTCTTCGCCCAGGCCCCGGACGTCGGCGGCCAGCAGCGGGTTCCTCCGGTAGGCGTAGAGGTTGGTCCCCCCGTAGAGGCCCCAGGGATCGCTTTGCAGGTAGCGCCCCAGCAGCGGGCTGTAGTGTCGGTTCCGGTTGTAGTGGAGGCCGAGTTCGGCATCCGCGTAGTGGCCGGGGAAGCGCAGCGCCAGGTCGATGCGGCTGCGGGCCGCGACCTCGGCGGCGCCGAACGGCGCGATCTGCGCCTGCCACAGTGCCTCCCCCGTCATCCCAAGGACCTGGACCGGGGTCCCGAGCTGGTCGGAGATGATGGCGCCGACGCGTCCGGTGGCCGCGTCGGCCTCCGAGGATTCGTAGTCGATCAGGAGCAGCGGCGTCAGGGCCAGGTGATCGGCGTAGACATAGAGCCGGAGCCTGCCATCCGGCGCCGTCTCGGCGACGAGTTGGTCGCCGAACCAGTGGAACTCGCTCGTCGCGCCGTTCCAGCATTTGCGGACCCGCCTTCCGAAGGCGTCATACTCCGCACTCCAGACGCCCCCTGGCGTCGTCGCGCGGATCAACTGGTCCCGGCTGTCGTACTCGTAGCTGGTCCTGCCGCCGGGACCGCCCCGCGTCGCAAGATTGCCGCGGTCGTCGTAGGTCAGGCGTTCGCCGTTCGCCGACGCCAGACGGTTCCCGGCCCCGAGCACGACGTCCTCGAGGCCGGGCTGCGCCAGAAGGTTGTCGGCGAGGTCCTGGACATAGGTCTCCTGCCTGCCTGCGGTCCTCCGGCCCACGAGGCGATGCGCGGCGTCGTAGTCGTGCCGGATCTCCCCACGGGAACTGTCCTCGATGCGGGACAGCTCGCCTTCGCCCGACCAGTGGTAGCGGCGCGTCCAGTGCCTGCCATCGGCGTGACGCAGGTCCTTGAACAGGCAGCGCCCTCTGTCGTCGAACTGGCTTGTCTCCCGCATGCCGCTCGCGAACTCGACGACCATGAACCCGTCGCCGGGCCAGCGCACGACATGCGTGGCTCCGGTCGGATCGATCAACGCCAGGCGGCGCTCCTCGGAGCGGTCGAAGCGAACGCTGAAGCGGTCGAACCAGACTGCATCGACGGGCTCGCCACCCCCGTTCAACCGGAACTCGAGGCCCCGCCCATCGCGCTGGTCCGCGGCCAGGCGCCCGGCCGCGTCATAGCGACGCGCAACCGTCCCGCAACCGGCCGTCGCAAGGATGCAGCGCCCGGACTTGTCGTGGACGAATGTCTGGTCGTCGCCTGAGGCCAGCACGCGCCGTGCAAGGCGGTTGTGGGGCCCGATCTCGCGCGTCAGGAGAAGTCGCCCGTCTCCGGCATGCTTCGCGATCAGGTTTCCCGCCACGTCTCGTGCGTAGGTCTCCCGCACGGCGCCGTTGCGGCGCACCTCCACGAGGCGATCGGCCAGGTCATAGCGATACTCGGTGTGCGTGCCGTCGGGATCGATGCAGGCGGCGACCTGTTCGTTGGTCGTGTAGGAGAGGGTGGTTCTCGCCCCGACCGGATTCGTCATCGACTGCAGCAGGTGCCAGCGACCGAAGTCATACCGCCAGATGCCGCCGTCGAAGTCCCGGTACCCCTCGAGATTGCCGGAACCATCATACGTCCAGTGGCGCATGCGGCCTGCGTCGTCGCGCTGTTCCACCAGCTTGCCGAGGGCGCTGAAGACGCGCCCGCGGGCCGGCTCGGGCCACCACGCCGCACCCAGCGGCTTGACCTCGTGCACGGTCTGCGCGGCGGTGACCGTGTCGGGCCCGCTGCGCATCGTCGCGAGCGCCCGCGCCTCGCGCGGAATGTCGAGTGCCGCCACATGCGAAGGGGAAGGCGCCCCCCCTTCCGGAAGCGGGAGCAGGGTTCCGAACTGATACTCCGACGGACGCACGGCAACCCGCTCCGCCGCCGGATCGGGCGGATCGGGCGGCTCCGGCAGGGGCACGACATGCCCTGTCGGCAGGACCTTCCGTACCGGCGCGCCCGCCGCGTCGAGCACGTATTGCGTCAGGTTGCCGAGCGGATCGACCTCGTGCGTCGCGCGGCCCAGCTCGTCGTAGAGGTATTTCCGGACGCCGCCCAGCGGATCGACGATCTCGGACAACCGCCCGCCCGGCAGGAACTTGTAGGTCCAGATCCCGCCGTCGGGCTTGCGGACGACGGTCGACCGCCCGCCCGCACCGTAGGTGAGGGCAACGCCGTACCAGTTGTCGTCGCCTGCCGAGAAGATGCAGCGCCCCTCCGGGTCGTAGCGGTAGCGGAAGCGGAAGCCCTTCCGTCCACGCCGCTGAACCATCCGGTTCGCGGCATCGTAGGCGAACGCGTAGCCATGGCCGCGGCCGTCCAGCGTGCCGACGAGGTTGAATCGCTCATCATAGCTGTAGGACAGCAGCAGGTCCTGCGCGCCGCCTTCCCCTTCGAGCGTCAGGGTCGTGAGCAGGCCCGCCTCGTTCGCGGCCGCATGCAGCACCGCCCCGGTCGAGTGCACGATCCGTTCGAGCCGGTTCCGCGCATCGTGGTGCAGCAGGATCTGGCCCTTGTCGTCATACAGCCTGGAGGGCCTCGCGCGCCGCGCCCCGGCCGCGAAGATGAATTCCATCGACGGCTCGCCATGCCGGTGGAGTTCATAGGTCGATCGGGAGCGCCGCCGGATCGTGTAGCCCTGCGCCGCCGCCTCGGCGCCATCCTCGGTCAGGAGCGGGAACCAGACCTGCTGCCCGACAGGGTGGCCATAGATGATCCGCTCGTCCCCGATGAAGAGGATGCGGTCGAATTCGTGGCTGTGCCCCCAGCCGAGCGCGTAGCGCTGCCCGGCCTGGGAGCTGTCGTAGTGCCGCCACCAGGACAGTTCCAGCGGTCCGATCAGGCGGAACTCGAGCTTCCGCTCCGTCATCGCGCCGGTCAGCGTGTCGACCGGGTCGCCGACGAGAGTGGATGGAAATCCGGTGGTGGAGCAGGGCATCGCTCACCGTCCCGATCGTCAGCTGCACTGGGTTCCGCCGGACTTCCGGCCCAGGCGGTCGACCCCCTTGCTCACGCCGTGCGCGATCGCGCCCTGCGCGGCATTCACCGCGATGCCGCGCGCGAGCTGCGCGAAGCTCACCCCCACCAGGACGTTGCTGAACCCGAGCGTCAACGCGTTCGGCACGACCGGGATGTCGCTGCAGGAGGTCGCGACCAGCGGCGCGACGAAGCCGAGCGGCCCGCCATTCACCGTCACGTTCGGGCTGCCGACCGCGACGGATCCCTGCGCGCCCGGATAGGGGATCGGCGGCATCAGGAGCTTCGCCCAGGTCTGCCAGTTGGTGAAGCTCGAGAATGCGCCCTTGATCGTCTCCCAGGTCGCCGCGCGGGACGAGGTATCGATGCCCGTGACGTCCTTGAGGAACGCCTCCGCCGCCGGAGGCTTCGGCAGGGCCGCCGCGATGCCGGCGATCGCGATGTTCGCGAGCGTCGTGAGCAGCATCAGCACGAGACCCATCAGCACGTTCGTCCGGTAACGCTGCCAATAGGGCGTATTGGGCGGGTTCACCGGCACGCCCTGGGGCACATGCGCGAAGTATCCCATGCTGCCGACCGTCATCGCCGGCATGCCGTTGATGAACACGTTCACCATCGGAAAGGACGGGTCGGTCCAGAGGTAGATCGGGCCGACATAGGGATGCACCGGAATGCCCGGGATCGGGGTGACGGCGTGCACATCCACGCCGATCACCGTGTCCATGAGCTTGGTGGCGGGCCAGAGCGGCATCTAGCACCTTCCTTTCCCGGACGTGCCGGGCCTGCCGATGGCGGCGGTCATCCCTCGACCTCCACGACAAGCCGGCGCATGGAGGGCAGCCAGTCCGGCCCCGGGTATTCGACCGCCCCGCGCCAGACGAGATCGACCTCGCCTTCCTCCATGCGGATCATCACCGTCTGGAGCACGGTCTCGGTCGCGACGGGGCCGGCACCGATGTCGATGGCGATGCGCGGCGCCTCGCCGGGCAGGCCGAAGGTGAGCTCGGCCTCGTGGGAGAGGTGACGGAGGCACACCACCTCGTCGCCGCGGAGATAAGGCAGGACCAGGCCCGGCGAGGCACCGTTGAAGAAGCGGAAATCCATCGGCGGCAGCTCCGTCTGGTCGTACATGGCAAGCTGGTCGCGCGGCACCGCTCGGCGGAACGTCGCACGGAGCTCCCGCGCCAGCGCGGCGTCCGCCGGCATCACGCCCGCGAGAAGGGCCCTGGGCCGCCAGTACTTCATGATCCAGCCGAAGCCCTGCGGCGGGGGCAACTGGTCCATGTGGACGAAGTGCCCGCAACAGATGCGCTCGGGCGTCAGCCGGTCGTCCGGGTCCTCGATGTTCGGCAGCGGCCGGCGGTCCACGACCTCCCGCGCGTTCCTGACCATGAAGCCGCGACCAAGATGGTTGCGGCCATAGGCGCTCGGGATCTTGAGGTCGGACCACACGTCCACGCCACCGAAGGCGAGATCGTAGCGCACCGGCATGACCATGAAGGGAGCCGGGTCGGTGAAGGCGGGCGCGCGCCCTTCCCGGAACAGGGAAAGCCGGTCGCCGAGAACGAGGACGCGCTTCGTCGCCTCGCCGACCGTCACGCTCGCCTCGAGATCCTGGACGGGGCGCCCGTCAGGCGCATGAGCAGCGCCGTTCAGGACGACGTCCGTCGCCAGCTTGAAGGGCACGAAGTCGCTCTCGTACTGGACGACCGTGTTCATGGGGTCGCCGAAATGCTCGTCTCCCGGCACCAGCGGCCGGTCCTCCGCCGCACGCGTGCAGCGCCTCCCGCCGCGGATGGCGTAGCTTCGCTTGAGCAGCGCGCTGAGAATGTGCCGCCCTTCGGGGTGCTGCCCGGGAAGCACGATGCGCTGGCCCTCGCGCCTGGATGCGGCCAGAGGGGCGGGCGCGCCGCTCATTGCACGTCCGCGGCGAGCCGCGTCATCTTCGGCAGCCAGGAGGGCCCCGGGTAGGTCTGCGCACCGCGCCAGATCATGTCGACGCGACGTGCCTCGATATCGATCGTCACGGTGTGCAGGCGGGTGTCGAGTTCCGACATCCCCCGGCCGATGTCGAGGCCGATGCGCGGCCAGCGCATCGGCAGGGTGAAGCCGAGCATCGGCTCCGGCGACAGCCGGGCGAGGCGGATCGTGGTGCCGGGCTCCACATCGGGCAGGGCGAGCCCGATCGAGGCGCCAGTGTTGAAGCGCACATCGAAGCTCGGCAGGCGAAAGCCCCGCCCCAGCGCGATCTGCCCCTCCGGCACCAGGCCGAGCAGTTCCTCGCGCATGGTGGTGCTCGCATCGACATGGGGCGGCAGTGCGCCGACGAAGGAACAGCGCGGATACCAGGTCTTCTGGAACACGCCGAGCCCCTGCGCGAGGGGTTGTTCGTTCCATCGCGCCGCCTCGCCGATCACGAGGCGCTCGGGGGTCAGCAGATCATCGGGATCCTCGATGTTCGGAAGCTCGAGCCCATCGATCGTCTCGGGCAGGTTCAGCAGCGCGACGCCCCGCCCGACCGTGTTGCGCGGATAATGGAACGGCTTGTCCGCAATGCTGCGGCGGTCGGAGCCGCCATAGGCGCGCTCGTAGCGCATGGGCATGGTGGTGAACGGGGCGGGATCGGTGAAGCGTGGCGTCCGCCCGTCCGTGAAGATGGCCCGACGGTCGCCGGTGACGGTCAGGAGCTTCTGCCGTCCGCCGACATCGACGCCGACCGTCACCCGATCCGCCGGCTGGCCTCGCGGCGCATGGGCCTGCCCCAGAACGACGATGTCGGTCGCGACCTTGTATGGGGCGCATTCCGACTCGCGCCAGACGCTGCAGGTCTCGGGATCGCCCGGCTCGTGGAAGGCGTCGGTGCGCCGGAACGGTTCCGCGGCCAGTTCCACCAGCGGGCATCCATCCTCGATCGCGTAGCTCCGCTTCACGAGAACGGAGAAGATGTGGGCACGCTCCGGGCCCATGCCTGCGACGATGGTGACCTGCTGCGTTGCATCCTCCACCATCGGACCGGCCCCCTAGTTCGGGTTCAGCATGACCATCCCGCCACGCACGGTGTTGGAGGTCTGCCCTGCCGACTGGACGATGTTGCCGCTGATGCTGTGGTCGTTGCCGGCTTCCTCCTTGATCGACATGCCCGAGATGTTGACCGCATCCGATCCGTTGATCGCGACCGACTTGCCCTTGATCTCGATCCTGCCGTCCGCATAGAGCGCGACCTTGCTCGCGCCGACCTCGAGCACGATGTCGGTGGCGGTCGTGACATGCAGGAAGCTGCCGGTCGACTTGATCGTGATGCCCTGCGTGACCGTCGTCTCCTGGGCGTTCTGGAAGGTCTCGGTCACCTTGCCCTTGACGGTGGTGGAGGCGGTGCCGGTGTTCACCTTGTGGACGTAGTTCCCTTCCGTGATGGTGACGGTGGTATCCTTCTTCACCGTCTCCGTATGCGTGCCATCGACGGTGATGGTGCGGTCGTTCTTGACGTGCTGGGTTTCGTCGTGCTCGACGACGGTGTCCATGTTGTACTGGGCATGGAAGTAGACGTTCTCCTTGCCCTTCGTGTCATCGAAGGTGAGTTCGTTCGAACCGCCGCCGCCCTTCGTGGAATTCGATTTCAGGCCCGACTTCACCGCCGCCCCAGGCAGGCCGTGCGGAGGCATCTGCTCGGCGTTGTAGACGCGCCCCGTGATGATCGGCCGGTCGGGATCGCCTTCCAGGAAGTCGACGATGACCTCCTGCCCGATGCGCGGGATCTGGATGAATCCATAGCCCGTTCCCGCCCAGGACTGGCTCACGCGCACCCAGCACGAGCTGTGCTCGTCCCTTTGGCCCAGCCGGTCCCAGTGGAACTGAACCTTCACGCGCGCGTATTTGTCCGTGTAGATCTCCTCGCCCTTCGGGCCGGTGACGATCGCGGTCTGCGGGCCGCGGACGAAAGGCTTGGGGGTCCGCCGCGGCGACCTGAACGGGATCTTGCGCGGAATGCAGACGAACGAATTCCGGCAATAGGGCTCCTCCGCCTGCCGTCCTGCCAGGCGCTCCGCGGTCCAGTGGCTGTAGTCCTTCGCCTCGTGCCGGACCTCGGTCACGAGGAATTCCTTCTCCTGTTCCGCGCCTCCTTGCGGCGCCGCGATCCGTATCCGCGTCCCCGCATCGATGCCGGCGATCGAGCTTTCGCCGCGGCGGCGATTGTAGAGCGCCTCCTCAGCCTGGATCTGCGTGCGCGCCAGGCTCTTGCCGGCGTCCTTGTCGGGATACAGGCCGGGATAGTCGTAGAGCTCGCGCCGCTTCGTCTCGGCAACGTCGATCTGCGTCGGGTCCGTCACCTCGAGGTCGTTCGAGGGTGTCTCGAAGTTGAAGTCGCGCATGGTCCAGGTGCCGGAACCGACGCTGAGATCGTCCTCGAGCAGCGTGATGCCGTGCCCCTCGAGGCGATGCCGCACCTCGAGTTCGGGGAAGGGGCCGGGGAAGGTCGCGCTGTTGTTGTCCGAGATGACGAGGGTGTGGCGGCCGCTCTCATGCTCGTGCCAGAAGAAGAGGCCGTACTGCTCCATCAGGCGTGAGACGAAATCGAGCGCCGACTCGCGATACTGCACGCAGTAGTCGATCTTCGGATAGGACTCGAAGGACCTGATCGACACGTGTTCGACGTGATGGAGCTTCAGCACCTCCTCGATGATTTCCACGACCGTCTTGTCCTGGAAGATCCTCAGATCGCGCGTGCGCGACAGGAACCAGAGATCCGGCACCACTTCGGCTTGCCACTCACGTTCCCCGGCGACCGACAGGGCGGACATCGTGAGCTTGCGGAAGCGGCCATGGATGAATCGCCGCTCGGCGCCGGTCGGACCCGTGGGGGGTTCGATAGGATCGCCGAACCATAGCGTCACATTGGTGCCGAGCAGCTTCTGCACCTTGTCGTCTTCGGCCGATGTCGCGAAGCGGATCGTGAACAGGTACGGTTCCGAAAGGCTGTCGCGCCCCGTAAGTTCGGTCAGGACGGCTTCATCCGGACCAAGGTCGGTGTCGATTCTGAGAACGCGCGTGGTCTGGTCGTAAGCCATGCATCGGGTCCTGCCCCTCGCGGGCGGGCCACGGATCCCGCCGGCGAACGAATGCATCGATGCTAGGCGTCACGGGTTCTTGGTGCCGTGATCCAAGTTCCAGTTGTGCGCCGAACCGGCAGCAGGCCAAGGGTCAGGCCGCCTCCCGGAAGCCTCACGACGGCGTTGGACCGATTCGCTCTTCGGATTTTGGGGCAGAGTTGGGTGTATACGGGCCGCAGCCCATGCGTCGCGGGGCCGCGTCGGCGCTGCGTTCGCGGAACTCGGCCAGCCACTCGACAGGATGATGCGCCTGGGAGTGCGGGCCGGTGCCGGTTCCGGCAGATCGGAACATGCTCCAGGCGTCCCGAGGCCGCGGGCCGGACCTTCGTCCGCCCGGCATGGTCCCGCGATACCGAAGACGCCGGCCGGCGACGCGGATAGTCCTGCCCGCCGCCGTTCCGCGCGAACCGTTCAGGGCAGGTCGAAGCGGACCGCGATCGCGGCGGAGGCGATCACCGCCCTGTCGTGGCGGTCTTCCTCCGGCACGTCCAGGCCGCCCTTCACCGCCCTGGCCGTGACGACGCCATAGGGCAGGGAGCTGCGGACCGCCTCGATATCCACCTGGTCGGGCTGCTGCACCCCGATGGTGACCTCCACCTGCATGGTCCTGATATCGAGACCCAGGGTGCGGATGAAGGCCAGCGACGAATGGTGCAGTGCGTCCTGCACCGCCCGCAGCGCCGCCTTGGTGTAGTCCCCGCCATGCAGGTCGTTGCCAGTGCCCATCTCGAGGATGATCCGCTTCAAGGCCATGGTCCGGCACTCCCTAGATGTCGAGCCGCACGATGGCGCAGCAGTTGGCGATGACGGTCGTGCCTGTGCCCTCGTCGTTGGGGATCTCAAGCCCGCCCTCGACGACGGTCACGGTGCCCGTGCCATGCGGCAGGATCGCCAGGACCTCGGCCTCGTCGACCTGGTCCGGCTTCGGCACCCCGATCAGCACCTCGACCTTCATCGCATCGACAGGTTGGCCAACCGCCGCCCCGATCGACAGGGAGTTGTGCCAGAGGGCGTCGCGCAGCGCGCGGACGGCGGCCTTGGTATAGTCGGCGCCGCGGATGTCGGTGCCCATGCCGATCTCGAGCACCATGCGTCTGAGCGCCATGACCGTGTCCTTCCGAAGCCGCCTGACCTGCCCTTCCCGGGCATGCCGAAAATAGGCGCAACGGCGGGCCGCGTCGACGATGCGCCGGGTGCGCGGCCCGCGCCTTGAGCATGTCCCGGCCTGCCGGAACCGGCAGCAGCCCGGATGGGTGGCCGGAATGGGGGCGTGGGCCGGTGCCGCCCAGTCGAAAAAGGCTCAGCCGAACAGCAACGGCACCCCGAGAGCCTCGGACAGCTTCGTCGCGGCCTGCGGCCCCATGTCGCGCAGCAAGCGGCGGTCCAGGATCACCAGCCGCGCCCCCACGCCGCGGAGCGCCCGCACCAGGGCCTCCAGGGTCGGCTCAGCGAGCCTGCGCACCGAAAGCCGCTGCTCCGGGAGGCCGGTCGCGCGGCCAAGCGCCTGCAGGGACGGGCCCGCCGCCTCCGCATCACGCACGAGCGCCACGAGATCCTCCCCGGCCTCGGAGGCGAGTGCGGCCGCGGCGCGGGCCCGCGTGGCGGCGCCGGCATCAAGGACGACCGCAACCGGCCCGCGGCGCCGCGTCATCCTCGGCGGCAGCAGCAGCGCGGCAGCCGGGGCCTCCATCGCGGCGCGCCAGGCGGCGGCGAAATTGCCGAGGGCGCGCGCGGAGGCTTCCCGCGGGGTCTTGAGCAGCACGACATCCGCCGCGGCGGAGACCCCGGCGACATGGCCGGCAGGATCCCCGCGCACCGTCCGGAACTCGCTCCGCAGGTCGTGGCGGGCGGCGTGCCGCCGCAGCATCGCCCGCAGCCCCGCCGCCACCTGGCGGAACTCGGCTTCGACGAGCATCGGTTCGAGCGGCGACCAGGCCTGCGACGGCAGGCGCAACTCGCGGGCGAAGGGCAGGCCGGCGAGGCGCTGGACCGCCTCGTCCTCGACATAGATGCCGCAGAGGTCGCATCGCAGCAGGCGTGCCAGCTCGGCTGCCGTCCCGATCGCCTCCGCGTCCGGAACCAGGTGGCAGAAATCGAGAAGCAGGCGCGCGCGCGCGCCCTCCGTGGGCGGCGGATCGCCGTCGCGGCCATCGGTGCTCATGGCCGCCTCTCGCGCTCGGGGCCGTCGCCGCCGAGCATCGCGCGGCGCTGCTCGGCGAAGGCGACGAGCCTGCGTTCGACCAGGGCATTGATGCTGCCCTCGGGAAAGCGGCCATCCGGCCCGCGGGCGCCGGCCTCCCGCGCCAGCAGCAGCGCCGCCGCCTCGTCGATGCTGTGGGTCGCGTGCACGGCGAAGCGGCCGGCCTCGCAGGCGGCCACGACCTCGCCGTCCAGCATCAGGTGCTGCACGTTGGAATCCGGGATCAGCACGCCCTGCTCGCCGGTCAGGCCCCGGGCGGCGCAGACCTCGAAGAAGCCCTCGATCTTGTCGTTGACACCGCCGATCGGCTGGATGTCGCCATGCTGGTTGACCGATCCGGTGATCGCCAGGTCCTGCCGTACCGGCAGTTCCGCCAGCGCGGAGAGCAGCGCGACGAGTTCCGCCGCGGAAGCGCTGTCGCCCTCCACGCCGCCATAGGACTGTTCGAACACCAGGCTGGCATGCAGCGCGATCGGGGCATCCAGGGCGTAGCGGCCCGCGAGGAAGCCCGCGAGGATGAGCACGCCCTTCGAGTGGATGGGCCCGCCGAGCTCCACCTCGCGCTCGATGTCGATGATCCGCCCGCTGCCCGGACGGACCCGGGCGGTGATCCGGCTGGGGCGCCCGAAGGACTGGCTGCCGAGCACCAGCACGCTCAGGCCGTTCACCTGGCCGACGCGGCTGCCGGAGGTCTCGATCAGCGCGATGCCGCGGCGGATCGATTCCTGCGCGAGCTCGCGCAGGCGCGCGCCCCGAAGACGCTGGGCCGCGATCGCCCCTTCGATGTCGGCGCGCGTCACGATGTCGCGGCCGCCGAGCTTCGCCAGGTGCGCGCCTTCGACGACCAGATCGCGCAATGCCTCGTGCAGCAGGGTGAGCTTCGCGGAATCCTCGGCGAGGCGCGCGGCCCGCTCGACCACGCGCCCGACGGCGCCGCGGTCGAGCGGCGGGAGCGCCTCCTGCCCGGCCAGCGTGCCGATCAGCCGCGCGAGCATCGCCTCGGTCTCGGGTGAGCGGGGGATCGCGTCGTCGAAATCGGCGAGCACCTTGAAGTGGCGCTCCAGATCCGGATCGAGGGCGGCGAGGAGATGGTAGGTCATCCTGTCGCCGACCAGCACCACCTTGCAGTCGAGCGGTATCGGCTCGGGTTCCAGGGAGACCGTGGCGGTCATGCCGACGAAGTGGGCGACGTCCTCGATCACGATGCGCCCCTGCGCCAGCGCCCGCTTCAGCGCGGCCCAGCTGAAGGGTTCCGTGAGCAGCGCGCGCGCGTCGATCAGCAGCGTGCCGCCATTGGCGCGATGCAGGGAGCCGGCGCGCACCATGCGGAAATTCGTGACCAGCGCGCCCTGAACGGGCAGGTGCTCGATGCGGCCCAGCAGGTTGCTGAGTGTGGGATGGAGCTCCACCACCACCGGCGCGCCTTCCAGGCCCTCCGGCCGGGTCACCAGCACGTTGACGTCGTAGCGGTCGAAGGGCGAGCCCATCCTGAGGGCGGTCAGCAGCGGCTCGGGCCGGGCCTCCTCGCCATCGAGGAACAGCGCGAAGTTCTCCAGCAGGTCGGCGCGCATCGCGGTGAAATGCGCCACCACCTGGGGCATGTCGGCAAAGGGCGCGGACGCCTCGGCGACGGCCTGGTCGATCACCACCATCGCCGTTTCGCGCTGCAGCGCGCGCACCGCGTCCCTCCGCTTCTTCTCGATGCGCGGCACCTCCCGCAGCGTGCTTTCCAGCTCCTTCTCGATCTGCGCGACGACGCCGCGCACCTTGTCCTGGCGCTCCGGCGGCCAGCCTTTGAATTCCTCGGGCGGCACCACCTTGCCGTCCTGCAGCGGCGCCACCGCGAAGCCCATCGGCGTGCGCACGATCGCCACGCCGAGCGCGGTCGCCTTCTCGCCCAGGCTCTCGAAGGCGTGCTCGGCCTCGCCGTGGAATCCGGCTTCGACAGCGCCGCGCCGGCGCTGGAACTCCTCGCCCTCGAACATGGCGGGCAGGGCCGCGCGCAGGTCGTCGATCATCGCCGCTGCCGCGGCGTCCAGCGCCGGGGCGCGTCCGGGCGGCAGGGCCATCGTGACCGGCTGGTGCGGCGCGGCGAAGTTGTTGACATAGACCCAGTCGCTCGGCGCCGGCCTGCGGTGCGCAGCCTCATCCAGCAGGGGGCGGATTGCGTCGGCGATGCTGGCGCCGCCCGGGCCGATCGCGAAGATGTTGAAGCCGCGCGCCGCGATGCCGGTGCCAAGGCGGATCGCCGCGTCGGCGCGCCCCTGTGCCTCGAGCCCGCGCAGCGGCGGCAGTTCCGCCGTGGTCGCGAAATCCAGCAGGCTCAGGTCGGCATGCGAATACAGCCGCGCGACCGGCAGCGCCTCTGCCACCCGACCCGGAGGTGGTGCCGCCGGTCCGTCATTCGCCTCAGACGCCATGCCTGACCTCCCGCCACGCCGGGGTTCGCGGGCTCCGCCCACGCCGTTCCGGCATGCCATGCGGGGCGGCGTGCGACCGAGCCAAGCAGAAGGTCGCATGCCGGAAGGCGGCCCTGTCTTGACCTCGGTCAAGCAGCACAGGGTGGCCGCCCCCCACGAGGGTCCGGGGCGCGAGGATGCCCGGCGCGACCCTGGACCCGGCCCGGGCGCCGCGCAACGCCCCTGGGCGGGACGCGCCGGAATCGGTGACCCCTACGTCGGTCGTGCGCTCGACGCGCGCCTCCAGCCCCCGGCTTGCGCCCGGCGAAGACCTTCGGCCCGCCGGGATCTGACGGCATGAGCAGCAGCACCGCCGCCGCGCCGCAGGGCACGCGCAACTACGTCATCGTGGCGCTCGCCTATTGAGGCTTCACGCTGACCGACGGCGCGCTGCGGATGCTGGTGCTGCTGCACGTCTTCCGGCTCGGCTACCCGCCCTTCACCCTGGCCTTCCTGTTCCTGCTGTATGAAGCGGCGGGGATCGGCGCGAACCTGGTCGGCGGCTGGCTCGCGACGCACTTCGGGATCGCGCGGATGCTGGCGGTGGGACTGAGCATGCGGATCGCGGGCTTCCTGCTGCTCTCGGCGGTGTCGCCGGACTGGGGCGCCGCTTTTTCCGTGGCATGGGGCGTCGTCGCGCAGGGCGTCTGCGGCGTGGCGAAGGACCTGACCAGGACGGCCTCGAAATCCGCCATCAAGCGGACGGCCGGCGCGGCATCCGGCCGGCTGTTCAAATGGGCCGCGTTCTTCACCGGCAGCAAGAACGCGATGAAGGGCGCGGGCTTCTTCCTGGGACGCCTGCTCCTCGAGGCGATGGGCTTCCGCGGTGCGCTCTGGGCCATGGCCGCGGCGTGAACCTGCTCGTCGCGGCACGGGTGTTCTGTTGGGCGTGCGCGACGTCCGGTTCGTCGGGGGCCTGCCCGTGCTCCTCTATGCCAGCGGCTGGACCTGCACCATGGTCGGTCGATTGCTGGCCGCCTGGACCATCGGCTATGGCGTGATCCAGGCCTCCGCGCCGGCGGCCTCGCCGCCTGCCTGCTTGGAGCCGCCGCGATGCTGGCTCTCTGCTGGATCGTGACGCTCGAACTTCCGCAATGTCGGGAGGCCGCGGAAACGGACCGCTAGAGCATGTTCCGATCGGTCGGAACCGGCGCCGGCCCGCACCCCCACCCGGCCACCCATCCAGGATACTGT
>JAFADX010000027.1 GCA_023424475.1 Pseudomonadota bacterium | reverse complement strand
CGCCCGAGCCGGTGCCCGACCCGGTCGCGCCCGCCGTGCCTCCGTCGGGTCACGCCCTCAAGGTCGCGGGCGTGCGCTTCGCATGGGCCGAGGATCGCGCGCCGGTGTTCCACGATCTCGATCTCGAGGTGCCCGAAGGCGCGCGGATCGCCCTGCTGGGGCCGTCCGGCACCGGCAAGTCCACCCTGGCCGCCCTGCTGCTGAAGCTCGCCGCGCCGCAGGCCGGCCGGATCACCCTCGGCGGCGTGGACATTGCCGCGCTGCCGGCTGCAGAGGTTCGCCGCCGCATCACCTGGCTGACCCAGGATGCGCGCCTCTTCGACGACACCATCGCCGCCAACCTGCGCCTCGCCGCGCCGGAGGCCCCGGAGGCCGACCTCTGGCGCGCCCTCGACCGCGCCCAGATCGGCGATGTCGTCCGCACTCTGCCGGACGGACTCGAAACCCTGTGCGGCGAGGGCGGCACCAGATTCTCCGGCGGTCAGGCACGGCGCCTGGCGCTTGCCCGTGCGCTCCTCTCGCCGGCGTCGGTCCTCATCCTCGACGAACCGGCCGCCGGCCTCGACGCCGACACGGAGCGCGCCTTCCTGCAGACCCTGGACGAGGCAACGGCAGGGCGGAGCGTCATCCTCATCCTCCACCACCTGATCGGTGTCGAGCGCCCCACCCGCATCCTCCGGCTGGCCGGCGGCCGAGCGATCCCGGCCACCGGCTGAATGCCCGTCAGGTGGCGGCGGGAGGCTGCGCGCTGCCGATCGGGATGCGGTTCGCCGCGGGCTTCGCCTCCGGCGGCCGGGGCAGCGTCACGGTCAGTACGCCCTTGTCGAAGCTTGCGTTCGCCTGGGAGGCGTCGGCCGCCCAGGGCAGGCGCACGGTGCGCCGGAAGGACCCGTAGCTGCGTTCCGAGATATGGACGCCGCCCTTGTCCTCGGAGGTCTCCCGGCGCTTCTCGCCCGAGATCGTCAGCACGTTGCCATCGAGGGAAAGATCGACATCCTTCTCCTCGAGGCCCGGGAGTTCGGCGGTGACGACCATGCCCGTTTCGGTTTCCTTCATTTCGAGCGACGGCGCGAAGGTGCCCGTAACCCCGGGGCCGCCGGCGCCGAACATCTGGTCGAAGACCCGGTTCACTTCGCGCTGTAACGTACCGAAGAAGTCCGGTGAGGCGTTCGGTCCGGACGTGGGAAGCCGTGTGGCCATGACATCATCCCTCCTTGCGCGATGGCCTGGCGGGCGGTCGCCCGGACAGGCCGGACGGCCGCAGACTGGTCATTGCGATCCGCCGGTGCATTGTCCTGGATCAATCCTGCGCGGACGCGGCGCATGACCTCCCTGCCGGCAACTACCGCGAGACCCCTCGACCCCGCCAAGTTCCGGGATCCCGCCGTCACCGCGAAGGGGGAGCGTCGCGCCGTCGTCGCGTTCACCGGCCTGCGCACGCTTTGGGTCAATACCGGCACGCTCTGCAACATCGCCTGCCGCAACTGCTACATCGAAAGCAGCCCGCGCAACGACGCCCTTGCCTACATTTCGGCCGCCGAGGTCGCGGCCTGCCTCGACGAGGCCGCTGCCGTCGGTGCGCCGCTCGAGGAGGTAGGCTTCACCGGCGGCGAGCCATTCCTCAATCGCGACCTGCCCGCGATGCTGCGGGACACCCTGGATCGCGGCCTGCGCGCCCTCGTCCTGACCAATGCGATGAAGCCGATGATGAACCACGCCGAGGCGCTGCTCGCGGTGCAGGCGGAATTCGGCGATCGCCTGACCATCCGCGTCTCCCTCGACCATTTCGAGGAGATGCTGCACGACCTCGAGCGCGGCGAGGGTGCCTTCGCGAAGACCCTGGCGGGGCTGTCCTGGCTGGCGCGCCACGGCTTCCGCATCCACGTCGCCGGCCGCGCGGGCTTCGGCACCGAGGAGGAGCCGGTGATGCGCCGGGGATTTGCGGACCTCTTCGCTGCCCACGACCTGCCGGTCGATGCATCCGATCCCGTGGCGCTGATGCTTTTCCCGGAGATGGATGCCCGGGCGGACGTGCCCGAGATCACCGAAGCCTGCTGGGGGATCCTGAACAAGTCCCCGGACAGCATGATGTGCGCCTCGGCCCGCATGGTGGTGAAGCGACGCGGCGCGGCCGCGCCCGTCGTGCTGGCCTGTACGCTGCTCGCCCATGAACCGGACTTCGAACTGGGCGCCACGCTGGCGGAGGCGGCCCGGCCCGTGGCCTTGAACCATCCTCATTGCGCGAGGTTCTGCGTGCTGGGCGGCGCGGCCTGTTCGCGATAGGCGCCTCGACTGCCGGTTGACGCCCCCCGTCGCTTCGCGCGACCAAATGGGGGCTTGAACCGGAGTCGACCCAGATGCGCCGCCGCTCCCTCGCTTTTGCGCTGCCTGTCCTGCTTGTCGCCGCCTGTGCGACGCAGACGACGGCGCCCGTAACGACCGTCTTCTTCACCGAGGACAGTGCGGCGCTCGACGCCGATGCCCAGGCGGTGGTGAAGCAGGCGGCGCGGCGCGCTGCCGCCGCTACCGGTCCCGTGACCGTGGCGGGCTTCGCCGGCCCGGTGGGCGGCCTTGCCTACAACCGCGCCTTGTCCGAGGCGCGGGCGCAGCATGTGGCCGACCAGCTTGCCGCCGAGGGCGTGGCCCGCAGCCGCATCCGGATCGTGCCGCGTGGCCCGGTGCCCTACGAAGCCATGCCGACCGAGAGCCGCCGGGTCGAGATCCGCATCGGCAGTTGATGGAACTCCCGGAGGATCCCCGCGAGGTCCTCCATCGCGTCTTCGGCCATGAATCCTTCCGCGGACGGCAGGAGGAGATCGTCCGTCACGCGACGGAGGGCGGCTCCGGCCTGGTCCTGATGCCGACGGGCGGGGGCAAGAGCCTCTGCTTCCAGGTGCCGGCCCTGTGCCGGCCCGGTGTCGGCATCGTCGTTTCTCCGCTGATCGCGCTGATGGAGGACCAGGTCGCGGCCTTGCGTCAGCAGGGCGTCGCGGCCGGTGCGCTGCATTCCGACCTGCCGCCCGAGGAGGCGCGCACCGTGTTGCGCGACCTTCATGGCGGTCGCCTGAAGCTCCTCTATGTCTCGCCCGAACGGCTGACCCTCGACGGTACGCTGCAGCGGCTCGACGAACTCCGCATCGGGCTCTTTGCCGTCGACGAGGCGCATTGCGTCAGCCAGTGGGGGCATCACTTCCGGCCGGAATACAGGGGTCTCGGGGTGCTCGGGAAGCGCTTCCCCGGGGTGCCGCGGCTGGCGCTGACAGCAACCGCCGACCCCCGCACGGTCGAGGACATCCGGGTCCAGCTCGACCTGACGGACGCGCCTGTTTTCCGGGCCTCCTTCGACCGGCCCAACATCTTCATCTCGGCCACGCCCCGGGAGAGCGAGCGCGGCCAGCTGCGCGCCCTGATCCGGCGGGTCGGCGGCTGCGGCATCGTCTATTGCGGCAGCCGCGCAAAGACGGAGAGCACCGCCGAATGGCTGCGCGCCGACGGCCATGATGCGCTCGCCTTCCACGCCGGCATGGATGCCGGGGCGAAGCGGGAGGCGCACCGTCGATTCGCGCGTGGCGACGATGTCATCATGGCCGCGACCATTGCCTTCGGCATGGGCATCGACCGGCCGGATGTGCGCTGGGTCGCGCATCTCGACCTGCCACGGAGTCCGGAGAGCTGGTACCAGGAGATCGGCCGTGCCGGCCGCGACGGTTTGCCGGCGCAGGCCCTGTTGCTGTTCGGCGCCGGTGACATGGCGCTGGCCCGCCACCGGATCGCCGAAAGCCCTGCCAGCGACGAGCAGAAGCGCGTCGAGCGGTCTCGTCTGGACGCCATGATCGCCATCGCTGAGGCGGCGACCTGCCGGCGCGCCTTGCTGCTGCGATGCTTCGACGAGGAACCCGGGGCAGCCGACTGCGGTGCCTGCGACGTATGCCGCACGCCGCCGCGGCTCTTTGACGGCACGGTGCCGGCGCAGAAGCTGCTCTCGGCCGTGCTGCGGACGGGACAGCGCTTCGGCCTCGGCCACGTGGTCGATGTCCTGCGTGGGCGCCTGACCGACAAGGTCGCGCAGTTCGCCCACGACCGCCTGCCGACCTTCGGCGTCGGCAAGGACCTGCCTGACGCCACCTGGCGCGGCGTTGCGCGGCAACTCGTCGCACGTGGCGCGCTCGATGTCGCGGTGGAGAACCATGGCGAACTCGTCGCCACCGAAGCGGCGCGACCCGTGCTGCGCGGGGAGACGGCCGTGATGCTTCGGCAGGACAGCGTGCAGGCGGCGCTGAAGCGGGGAGCGGCAACGACGCCTGCGGTCGCCTCCGGCGATCCGCTCTTCGACGCACTGCGGAGTTGGCGGCGCAGTGCGGCACAGGCACAGGGCGTGCCGGCCTATGTGGTCGCGGATGACCGCACGCTGGGCGCGATCGCTGCACGCCGCCCGGCGAACCTCGACGACCTGCTGGAAGTGCCGGGCATGGGCCGGTCGAGAGTCGAGCGCTATGGCGCCGAGATCCTGCGCATCGTCCAGGATGCCGTCGCCTGAAACATCGCATGGGACGCAGGCGACGCATGCGGTAGCGTACCGCTGCCAACGACAAGGACGCCGGGATGCGCCGTTCGCTGATGCTCGCCACCGCCGCATTTTCGTTGCTCGCCGCCATGCCGGCGCGCGCGGACGACGTCTCGGACGCCATCGCCGAGGCCCAGCGCGCCTATCAGGGGCGCGAGTTCACGGCGGCGCGCACGGCGCTGCAGGAGGCGCTGCAGCTTCTCGCGCAGCGTGCGGCTGCCGAACTCGCCGATGCGTTGCCGGCGCCACTCGCCGGCTGGACGGCGGAGGATCCCACATCCAACGCCGCGGCGGGTGCGGCGATGTTCGGCGGCGCGACCGCCAGCCGCACGTACCGGAATGCCGAGGATCAGACGGTCGAGATCCAGGTGATGAGCGACAACCCGATGATCGCCCAGCTCGGGGTGGTGCTGTCCAATCCGATGCTGGCCGGGGCGATGGGGCGGCTCGTCCGCATCGGCGAGCAACGGGCCATCCAGGGCAATGACGGGAATGTCCAGATGCTGGTGGACAACCGCATCCTGGTGCAGGTGCAGGGCGACGCGCCGCCGGAAGCGAAGCTCGCCTATGCGCGGGCGATCGACCTGGGGCGGCTCGCACGACGCTGAGCGGCGGGGAAGCGAACTGCTCCGGGGCGGCAGACCGGAGCGGGACATGCATCCCGCCCGGGTGACGCGGCCGGCCGGGCGCAATGCCTGCCGCCGGGGTGCTGCACCGCCCGGGGCGGGGCGGCGGTCGTGGGATCAGGCCTCCGCCTTGTGGGGGATTTCCTTTTCCGTGAGCAGGGTCGCCAGTTCGCCGGACTGGAACATCTCCATGACGATGTCGCAGCCGCCGACGAACTCGCCCTTCACGTAGAGCTGGGGGATGGTCGGCCAGTTGGTGAAGGCCTTGATGCCCTCGCGGATCTCCATGTCCTCAAGCACGTTCACGCCGCTGAAGGGCACGCCCATATGGCTGAGGATCTGGACGACGCGGGCGGAGAAGCCGCACTGCGGGAAGACCGGGGTGCCCTTCATGAAGAGCACCACGGGGTTCTCCGTGACGGTGGCCTGGATGCGGTCGAAGGTGGGGTTGGACATCGGTTCGGGGTCCTATTCCGGAGCGGAGGTCTGTAGGGCGAGGGCATGCAGGACGCCGCCCATGCGGCCCTGCAGGGCGGCGTAGACGATCTGGTGCTGCTTCACGCGGGAGATGCCGCGGAAGGATTCCGAGACGACCTTGGCGGCGTAGTGGTCGCCGTCGCCGGCGAGATCCTCGATGGTCACATCGGCATCGGGGAGGGCTGCCTTGATCAGCGCCTCGATCTCCGCCGGTTGCATCGCCATCAGGCCTTCCCTCCCATCAGCGCCGGAAGCGTCGCCTCGTTCGCTTCCCGCAGAGCCGCAATCGATATGGACCGACCATCGGCCATTACCAAGGCCCCGCCCCCCGAACGCCCGATGCGGGTGGCCGGGACGCCGGCGGCTTCGGCTTCCGCCAGGATGCCAGCGCCATCGGCGACGGCAAGCACGTAGCGGGACTGGTCCTCGCCGAACCAATGGGCGTGTTCCGGGGCGTCGCTTGCGGGGGCGGAAAGGGTGGCGCCGATGCCCGTTGCCATGGCCATCTCGGCCAGCGTCACGAGCAGGCCGCCATCGGCGCAGTCGTGACAGGCGAGCACCTCGCCGGCGAGGATGCGGGTGCGGACGAAGTCGCCGTTGCGGCGTTCGGCGGCGAGATCCACCGGGGGCGGGGCGCCTTCCTCGCGGCCGGCGATCTCCCGCAGCCAGAGGGACTGGCCGAGCCAGCCATCCGTTTCCCCGATGAGGATCAGGTCGGCGCCGTGGGGCATGCCGAGGCCGATGGCGTCCGCCGCATCGTCGATGACGCCGACGCCGCCGATGGCGGGGGTAGGCAGGATCGCCCGGCCCTCGGTCTCGTTGTAGAGGGAGACGTTGCCGCTCACGACCGGGAAGTCCAGCGCAGCGCAGGCGGCGGCCATGCCGCGGACGGCGCTGGCGAACTGGCCCATGATCCGCGGCTTTTCCGGGTTGCCGAAGTTCATGTTGTCGGTGATGGCCAAGGGCAGGGCGCCGGTCGCGGTGATGTTGCGCCAGGCCTCGGCGACGGCCTGCCTGCCGCCTTCCTCGGGGTCCGCGAGGACGTAGCGGGGGGTGCAGTCGGTGGTCATGGCGAGCGCGCGGTCGTGGCCCTCGATCTTCACGATCGCCGCGTCGGCGCCGCCGGGGCGGTGGACGGTCTGGCCGTTCACCAGGCTGTCGTACTGGTCCCAGATCCAGCGGCGGGAGCAGAGGTCGGGCGATGCGACCAGGTGCAGCAGGGCCTGCTCGATGCTGGTGGGGTTCGGGATGGTCGCCGGGTCCAGCAGCGGCTGCTTCGGGGTGTCCTCGGTGGGGCGGCGGTAGAGGGGGGCTTCCGATTCCAGGGGGGCCAGGGGGATGTCGGCCTCGATCGCGCCCTTGTGGCGGATGACGATGCGGCCGGTGTCGGTGAGGTGGCCGATCACCGCGAAGTCCAGTTCCCACTTGGTGAAGATGGCCTCGGCCAGACCCTCGCGGCCGGGCTTGAGGACCATGAGCATGCGCTCCTGGCTCTCGGAGAGCATCATCTCGTAGGCGGTCATGCCTTCCTCGCGCTGGGGGACGTTGTCCAGGGTGAGGTCGATGCCCATGCCGCCCTTGCCGGCCATCTCGACACCGCTGCTGGTCAGGCCCGCGGCACCCATGTCCTGGATGGCGACGATGGCGTCGGTCGCCATCAGCTCCAGGCAGGCCTCGATGAGGAGCTTCTCGGCGAAGGGGTCGCCGATCTGGACGGTGGGGCGCTTCTCCTCGCTGTCCGCGCTGAATTCCGCCGACGACATGGTCGCGCCGTGGATGCCGTCGCGGCCGGTCTTGCTGCCGACATAGACCACGGGGTTGCCGATGCCCGTCGCGGCGGCGGTGAAGATGCGGTCGGCCTTGGCGATGCCGACCGTCATGGCGTTGACCAGCGGGTTGCCGTTGTAGGCGGGGTGGAAGTTGACCTCGCCCCCCACGGTCGGGACGCCGACGCAGTTGCCGTAGCCGCCGATGCCGCGGACCACGCCGTCGATCACCTGCTTCATCCTCGGCGCGTCCGGGGCGCCGAAGCGCAGGGCGTTGAGGTTGGCGATGGGGCGGGCGCCCATGGTGAAGACATCGCGCAGGATGCCGCCGACGCCGGTGGCGGCGCCGTTGTAGGGCTCGATCCAGGACGGGTGGTTGTGGGATTCCATCTTGAAGACGGCGGCCAGGCCATCCCCGATGGCGATGACGCCGGCATTCTCGCCCGGGCCCTGGATGACCCAGGGGGCCTTGGTGGGGAGCTCCTTCAGCCAGACGCGGCTGGATTTATAGGAGCAGTGTTCCGACCACATCACGGAGAAGACGCCGAGCTCGGTGAGCGAGGGGGTGCGGCCGAGGATGGCGAGGGCGCGGTCGTATTCCTCCGGCTTCAGGCCGAATTCGGCGGCGAGCTGGGCGGCACGGGCGGGGTCGAGCGGGGTGGGCGCGGGGGCGGCGGTCATGGGCGCGTTGTGGGAAGGGCGCGGGCCGCTGTCCAGGGGGGTGTTGCGCGGGGCTGGTCATGACCAGCCGAGGCGCTGTTTCCGGGTGAGGTGCTTGATGCCGCCGGCCATGCGGTGGAGGTGTTTCAGGGCCTTGAGGTAGGCGAGGTAGGCGGTGATCTGCTTGCGGGTGCGCGGCGGGGCCGGGAGGCGCATGGCCTTCAGCTTTTCGGACAAATCGGGGTTGGGGAGCTTGTGCGGCGGGCCGTTGAGGGCGGTGAGGAAGCCGAGGCGGCGGATGAGGGCGATGAACCTCAGGCCGCGGAGGCGGACGGCGCGGCGGCAGGCGCGGAAGATGAGGGGGGCGATCTCGTTGAGGGGGTGATTGGGAGAGTTGTCCTTGATGGCGTGGAGGAGGCGTTCCCACAGGCCGGCATGGGTGAGGCGGCGGAAGTAGCGGGAGACGGTGTCGGGCTTGCCGTGTTCCGGGGGGAGGGCACGCCAGGGGGTGGTGGTGCAGGCGAGGTGGAATATGGCGTTCATGCGGGAACGCAGGTCGGAGATGGGGCGGCCGGCAGGGGAGCGGGGGAGGAGGTAGGGGAGGAGGGCGAGGAATTGGGTGGGGGTGAGGGGGCGCATAGCCGCATTATGCATGCGTAGGAAAAAATAGCAATAAATTCCTTATTCTGGCGGCGCCATATACCTAGCACTACTTTGGCGGAAAGGGCTTGAGGTGGAAGCCGAGGCTGCGACTGGAGTGCGGACATCGGCCGTGGGATATGCCGAACAAGTGCTGCTGGATGGTTCGGCGGACGGCAGGGAGGCTGGGCTCAGGCGGTG
>JAFADX010000344.1 GCA_023424475.1 Pseudomonadota bacterium | reverse complement strand
TGCGCATCTGGGATTGGCGGCGCGAGTACCGCACCGGCGATCCCCGCAGCCAGGGTGAGGTCCCGAGCGGACCCTACTCCTTCTCGGACGCCACCATCTTCACCGATGGCACCGGGATGGTGGTGGGGAGCGGCACGCCGTCGTTGGCCGCCGGGGCCGCGCGCGGGGCCCTGTCGCTCTCAACCCAGGGCTGGTGGCCGAACGCGGTGGCGGTCGGAGCGGGGGACCATATCGGCCTCGCCGGGAGGCTCTACATGGCGACCGAGCAGGTGGTGGCCTCCGGCACCGGCACTGCCACCATCCCGATCGCCCCGCCGCTGCGCGCCGCCGCCTCGCTGGCCGAACCGCTGGTGCTGACCACGCCAACGGTGGCCATGCGCCTCGCCTCCGACGACGAGGGGGCGAACCTCACTCGGCCGGGCCGCTTCACCGCCATCACCATCCGCCTGGAGGAAGTGCTGCCATGACCGACGGCATCACCGCCACGCCGCGGCTGTCGCCCCAGGCCGCGGCAGCGGCGACCGCGCCGGTCGCCACCCCCGTGGTCCTGGTCGAGCTCGACTTCGCCTCCGGTCCGATCCGCGCCTGGACCGGGCTCGGGCCGCTGCATTGGGCCGGCGTGACCTATGAGGGCATGGGCACCATCGGCGCCGTCTCCGACATCGAGGAGACCGCGGAACTCAGGGCGGTGCGCATCACCCTGACGCTGTCCCCTGTCCCGCAGGAGGTGGTGGATATCGCACTCGCCGAGCAGTCCTTCCGCCTCCGCCCAGCGCGGCTGTGGGGTGCGCTGCTCGATGCCGAGGGTGCTTTCGTCGCCGACCCGTTCCCGCTCTGGGCCGGGCTGATGGACACCATGCAGGTGGTGGACGGGTCCGAGCCGCGGATCTCGCTCGCCTGCGAGAGCCGCCTCGTCGACCTCGAGCGTGCCGAGGTGCGGCGCTACACCGACGCCGACCAGCAGGCCGAGTATCCGGGCGACCGCTTCTTCGAGTTCGTCCCCGCCCTGCAGGAGGCGGAGATCCGGCTGCCGGCCAACTGATGGCACGGCTCCCGGACTGGCCTGCGCGGCTGACAGCCCTGCTCGCCGCGGTCGAGACACGCCCGTTCGACGCGCATCGCTGGAACTGCGGGCGGTTTGCCCTGGCCTCCGTCGAGGCCTGCACCGGCGCACGGGCGCGCTTCCGCATGCGCTCCTCCCTTGAGGCGACTGCCGACAGCGCCCGCTTCCCGCGCATCCCGCCCGCCTTCGCGCGGGCCGGGGACATCGTCCTCGCCGGCGATCCGCCGCGGCTCGGCGTCGTGGTCGATAGCGGCCGCGCCGCCTTCGTCGGACCCCGTGGCCTGATCCGCACGCCACTCACCACCTGCACCACCGCCTGGAGGATTGCTTGATGCCGGCTGCGGTGCCGCTCATTGCCGTCGCAGCCGCGGGCGTCGCCTCGGCAGCCGTCGGCGGCGGCATCATCGGCGCGGTAGTCGGCGCCGGCGCCGCCTTTATCGTCTCGGCCATCGGCCAGTCGGTCTTTCCGCAGAAGCAGAAAAAGCAGGCCAGCCTCAGCCCGCAGGCGGCGGCGATCGCCGGCTTCGACGCTGGCCAGCCCGGCGCCGGCCGCACCCAGGCCTTTCGCCAGCCGGTCACCGAGCACCAGATCGTCCTCGGCCGCTGCAAGGTGTCCGGCCCGATCGTCTTCCTGCACTCGGCGACCGACGATGAGGGTCGCGCCGATGGCTATTTCTACTCGGTGGTCGTGTTGGCCGCGCACCGCGTTCGTGGCATCGGCGAGGTCTTCCTCGGCGACAAGGTCGAGAGCGATGGATCCCTCGCCGGGTTGGTGCGCATCGACCGCCATCTTGGCGATCCCGACCAGGCGGCGGACGCCAACCTGATCGCCGAGACCGGCGGCCAGTGGACCAGCGAGCATCGTGGCTGTGGCCGCGCCTATGTCGCGGTGCGGCTGAAACTCACCGCCGAGGCCTTTCCCGCCGGCCCGCCCAACATCGCCGCCATCGTCGAGGGCGCTGACACCATCCTCGATCCGCGCACAGGCTCCGTGGGCTGGTCGGACAACCCCGCCCTGCTGCTCGCCTGGTACCTCACCGCCCCCTTCGGCTGGCGGGCGTCCTGGTCCGACATCGACATCCCCGCGCTGATGGCCGCCGCCAACATCTGCGACGAGCTGGTCGGCACCCGGACCGGGGTCTACGAGCGCCGCTACACCGCCAATGGCGTGCTGTCGCTCGCCGAGGGCAAGATCGCCATCACCCGCAAGCTCGCCGCCGCCATGGCCGGCGCGCTGGTGGTCTCGGGCGGGCGGTTCTTCATCCATGCCGGGGCGCCGGCGCTGCCAGCCGCGACGCTAACCTCCAATGACCTTCGCGGCGACGTCACCATCCAGGGGGCGCGGCCGCGGCGGGACCTCTTCAACGGGGTACGCGCCGTCTATGTCGAGCCCGCCGCCAATTGGCAGCCGACCGACGCCCCGCCGCTGTTGGCCAGCAACTACGTCGCCCAGGACGGCGGCGAGATGATCTACCGCGACCTGGAGTTCCCGCTCACCACCTCGGTCAGCACGGTGCAGCGGCTGATGAAGGTCGAGCTGGAGCGAAACCGCCGCCAGCGCACCGTGGCCTTCCCGGCCAATCTCTCCGCCCTGCGGCTGCGGCCCTGGGAGGCGGCGACGGTGGCCCTCGATCGGCTGACGCCTTTCCCGGCGCGGGTCACCGCCTGGTCGCTCGCCGCCGAGGGCGGTGTCGACCTCACCCTGGAGGAGGAGGACGCCGCGGTGTGGGACTGGAACCCGGCGGTCGATGAGCGCGCGACGGGGAGCAATCCCGCCGTGGTGCTGCCCAACCCGGGCGTCATCGCAGCACCCGCCAGCATCATGGTGGAGACACCGCAGACGGCGGCCTTTGCCGTGCTGGCCGTCTCTTGGGCGGCGGTCGGCTCCTCGCATCTCACCGGCTACCAGGTCGAGTTCCTGCCGGCCTCCGTCGCGGCCTGGCAGGGCTACGGCGGGTCATTGGGCGCCACCGCCGCCGTCCTCCCCACCGCCGAGCCGACTGGCTTCCGGGTGCGCGCAGTGGCGCGCAGCGGGGCGGTGTCGGGTTGGCGGCAGGCACTGGTCCCGGCCGCGGTGGCGGCGCCCACGGCGACGGGGATCGCCGGCGGCATCCGCCTCTCGGGCGGGTTCCCGCCCGATGCGGTGCGGCTGCAGGTGTTCGAGGCCACCACCAGCAGCCTCGCCGCGGCGGCCAAGCTGGCGGAGGAACCGACCGGGCTCTTCTGGGACCGCACCGGCCTCAGCGCCGGGGACACCCGCTGGTACTGGCTGCGCGCCGTCTCGGCCGAGGGCAACGTCTCGGCCCTCGTCGGGCCGGTCTCCGCAACCGCCGCCTAGTTCGGTGTCAGGCCGTCCGCGGTCCGAACAGGATGATGGCCGCACCTGCCAGGCACACCGCCCCACCCAGTAGGTCCCATCTATCCGGCCGCAGGCCCTCAATCGTCCAAAGCCAGCCAATCGCGGCAACGATGTAGACGCCGCCATATGCGGCATAGGCACGTCCGGCAGCGTCGCTGTCCACGAGCGCAAGCAGCCATCCGAAGGTCGCCAAAGACATCATGCCGGGCACCAGCCACCACGCTGATGCCCCGAGCCTGAGCCACGCCCAGAAGGCAAAGCACCCGGCAACCTCGGCGACGGCTGCGCCGGCATAGACAAGCCCAGACTTCATTGCTGCTTCCGTCTCACATTGCAGAGGCCATAGCATGCCCGCCCGCATCGATGACCTGCTGGTGCTCGACACCGCGGTCAGCAAGACCGATCTCGCCAAGTACCTGCGCGACCGCGAGACGGTGTTGCCCTCCGACTTCGGCGGCCTCGGCGACGGCGTCGCCGACGATCGTGCCGCCATCCAGGCGGCCTTTTATCGCGCGGCGGCCGACCAGAAGTTCGCCGTCATCCCGCCCGGCACCTGGAACGTCTCCGCCGGTGTCACCCTCGGCGGCGGCGCGCGCGGGCTGATCATGCACGGGATCATCCGCTACACCGGCACCGCCCCGGCGACCGTGCTGACCCTCGGCGACGGCGGTACCATCCGCAATGGCGAGAAGCACTATGCCGGGCTGCAGGTCGTGCGCGCCACCCAGTCCGATTGGCTCGACGAGGGCGACATCGGCATCCTGGTGCGCAACATCGACGCTTCGGTGGTCGAGCTGCGCCTGGTCTCGGGCTTCACCATCGGCATGCGGACGCTGGGCGACGGCCGCGGCGTGGAGGACAGCACCTTCCATCTCGGCCGCATCCTCAACAACCGCATCGGCCTCGACATCCACTGCGCCACCGCGACCGCCTGGAACACCTCCATCCGCTACTATGGCGGCCACTTCGCGATCGCCACCGGGATCAACGCCAGTCTGGACCGCTTCGGAATCCGGCTGTCCAAGGCGGAGGGTGCCTATTCCAACCACAACCGGCACGTCTTCGACGCGCCGAATTTCGAGCTCCGCCAGCTCGATCCCAATGTGGCGATCCCCTTCCTCAACGAGACCAGCGGCTCGGCCATCATCGGCCGGGCGCTGCGCATGGAGGCCTGCTCGCCGATCGTCGCCCGGCACACCGCCGCGGCGCAGGACTGCGAGTACGAGGTGGCGTGGTCCAACACCTACCAGGTCGGCATCGACTACACGGCGACAGCGACGCGCTGCGGCAATGCGGTGATCAATCGCCACCGCGCCCCAGCCTCGCGGCATCTGCGGTTGTTGGGGTCCGTGCCGAATGTCCGCGCGAAAGCCTTCCGGCACAGCGCGACGGAGATCGGCGTCGAGGGGCTGGCGGTGGTCGCCACCTCCACCACCAGCGCCACCACCCTCGCCGGGCTGTCCTTCAACGGGCTGGACGACATCACGCCGACCGCGCGCGGACTGCTGCTCGAGGCACAGAGGGGCCTGGCCTTCGTGGTGGAGTGCGGCCAGGCGAGGGAGTTCGCCCTGGTCCATTCCCTCGTCGGTGGTGCCGATGGCGGGCGGATCTTCGTGCGCTGCTTCGACGCGGCGATGAATGTGCGGGAGAACGTCGCCGGCGACGCGCTGGCCTCGATCACCACGCTGCTGTGGAACATCCCGTCCAAGGCCTGGACCGGTGGCTCTGCCATGGCCGATGCCTCGCTGAACAAGCGCATGACGGTGCGGCTCGGGCCCAGCGTCGCCTTTGCGCAGATCGGTATCGTCGGCTTCGATGGGCAGATCGAGCTCGAGGCGCTGCGGCTCTACGGGCTGCCGGAGGCGGCACCGGCGCTACTCTGCGGCACGCCGGCGCTGCCGGTCGGGCAGCGGGAGTTCGCGGCGGAGGTGGCCTGGGACCTGCCGAGCTTGGCGCCCGGGGCAACCAGCCTGCTCGACGTCACCGTCACCGGCGCGCGACAGGGCGATCTCGCTCATGCCGCGCTCACCTCGTCGACGCGCTTTATCGAGCTCGACGCGACGGCTTGGTCCAACAACACGGTGCGCGTGATGGCCAGTAACATCTCGCCCACGGCCACCTTCGATCTCGGCGCGGCGACGCTGTCGGCGCAGGTGAAAAAGCGGCGCGTGCCGTAGACACCCAGAGATCTCCGCCGCCAGCGGCATGGTTAGGCAGGTACCTGGCATAGGTGGAGACTGGGCATTGTCGAGGCCGACGGTCGCATGGTCAATTATCGCCGCGCGCTACCGGGGATCGACGCAGCGCCCGGGCAGTCCTATATGTTGCTCATGCGAGGCGCCCTGCGGACCATACTGGTCGTGCTGACTCTGGCCTTCTTGGCCGGAACGGTGCTGAACGCGACCCGCGCGGCCACGATGGGCTTCGCCATGGCTGCGGCCTCGACCGCTGGCATGGGGATGGCCGGCTGTGACGATTGCGGCGACGACGGCGACGGCCCGATGGGCTCCGCCATGGCCGCCTGCGCAGCGCTCTGCGCGACGCCCCCAATGGCGCCTCCGGCCTTCGCACCTGACGTGGTGGCATTCGCCCCGGATGCGGCCGTTCCTGTTCCGGCGACTCCCGCTCCTGTCGGACTGACTGGTCCGCCCGACCTCCACCCTCCCCGAAGCACCGTCCTGAGCTAAGGGTCCGCGCCGCTCGCCGGCGCAGGGCCCTGCCGCCGCCTGTCCGCGCATGCCTAAGCGCGCGCGGACGGGTATCCGCCCTCGCGGAAGGACGACAGGACCATGCATATCGACCACCTGCCGGCACTCGCCCGCAGATCCCTCATGCTGGGTGGCAGCGCCGCCCTGACCGCCGCGGTCGGACTAGGCCACATGCCGGTGGCGCGGGCGGGAACCGGCCCGACCAGCATCCGCCTCACCGCGCGAACGAACCAAGTCCCTCTGGCTGGCGCGCCACACCCCGAAACGGCGGTCTGGGGTTACGACGGCCAAGTCCCGGGCCCCGAGATCCGTGTTCGCCAAGGTGCCTGGCTGCGTGTGGAACTCGAGAACCGACTCCCGGACGAGACCACAATCCACTGGCATGGGCTGCGCGTGCCCAACGCCATGGACGGTGTGCCCTACCTGACCCAGCAGCCGGTCCCGCCGGGCGGGACCTTCACCTATGCGTTCCAGGTCGAGGATGCAGGAACCTTCTGGTACCACCCCCATGTTCGCGGCCTGGAGCAGGTCGCGCGCGGCCTTCATGGTGCCCTGGTGGTGGAGGAACGTGAGCCGCCGCCAACGATCGACCGGGACCTCACCTGGGTGCTCAGCGATTGGCGGTTGCTGCAGGACGCGCAACTCGCCGGCGGCTTCGGAAATCCGATGGATGCCGGGATGGCGGGCCGGATCGGCAACACGGTGACGGTAAACGGCCGTGTGCCGGACGCGCCCTTCGCCGTGCGCTCCGGGGAACGGCTGCGACTGCGACTAATCAACGTCGCCAACGCGCGGATCTTCGGTCTCGAGTTCGAGGGTCACGCCCCGACGATCGTCGCGCTGAACGGCCATCCGGTGGAGCCGCACACGCCCAAGGACGGCCGCATCGTGCTCGCCCCGGGGATGCGGGCCGACCTTGTGCTCGACATGACGGGAAAGCCCGGTGAGCGCGCCCGCGTCCTCGACACGTTCTACCCGCGGCTGGAATACCGGCTGCTCGATCTCGCCTATGACGCCGAGCCTCTGCGGGCCCGGGCACCCGCGGCCGCAATGCCGCTGCTGCCCGCCAATCCGCTGTTGGAACCGGATCTGACCGCCGCACACCGCCATGAACTGGTGCTTGGCGGAGGCATGATGAGCGGCATGGGCGGCGGCATGATGATGGGCCGCGGCGGAATGATGCAGCAGGGCGGCGGCGGGATGATGCGGCAGGGGATGGCATGGACCATCAACGGCGCATCTGCCGCCGCCGGCGACCACGCGCACGACCCTCTGGCCGTGCTCCGCAGGGGTGAATCCTACGTGCTCGCGATCCGCAACGACACCGCCTGGTGGCACCCGATGCACCTGCACGGGCACACCTTCCGTGTCCTCTCTCGCAATGGCGCTCCGGTACCGCGGCGCGAATGGGGCGACACCATCCTGGTACCGCCGCGCGAGGCCGCCGAGATCGCCTTCGTCGCCGACAATCCCGGCGACTGGATGTTCCATTGCCACGTCCTCGAGCACCAGGCGGCGGGGATGATGGGCGTCGTCCGTGTCGCCTGACCGCAAGCTTGAACGCAAGGAAGAACCTCCGATGATGCCGACCCGCCGCGCCGCCGTGACGATGCTCACCGCGACAGCCGTCTCCTCGCTGACCACCACGCGAGCCCGCGCCGAGCCGGACGAAGCCGTGCTCTACAAGAATCCGCAATGCGACTGCTGCGAAGGCTACGCGGCTCACCTCCGCGACCATGGCTACCGTGTGCGGGTGGTGCCGACACACGACCTCGCGCTGATCAAGCGACAACAAGGCGTGCCGGAGGCGCTGGAGGGCTGCCATACGACCCTGATCGGCGGTTACGCGGTGGAAGGCCACGTCCCCGCCAGCGTCGTCGCGCGGCTGCTGTCGGAACGACCCAACCTGCGCGGCATATCGCTGCCGGGCATGCCGCTCGGCTCCCCGGGAATGGGTGGGCAGAAGACAGCCCCCTTCACGATTTACGCGATTGCGCGCGAACCCACAGCGCGGCCCGCAGTCTATGCGGTCGCGTAGCGCAGCGCCGGCGCCGCTAGTCGCGGGAGGAAGCCGATGATGGACGGAGGCATGATGGGCGGCGGCATGATGTGGGGCATGGGGCTGCTCTGGCTCCTGCTCCTCGTCCTGCTCATCCTCGGGATCGCGGCCCTGGTGAAATACCTGTTCGGCCGGCGGCGCGAATGACGCGAGGAAGCGCGATCGCGGTCGCCGCAGTAACCATCGCGGCGGTCGGTGCGGCGGCGACGGTCTTTGTCTGGGCGCCTTGGCGCTCGACCGCTGAGGCTGACGATCAGGCGCGGATTGCCCTCGGCCAGCGCGTCTATGCCGCGAACTGCGCGTCCTGCCATGGCGCCAATCTCGAAGGGCAACCCGACTGGCAGAGTCGCCGGCCGAACGGCCGTCTGCCGGCCCCGCCGCATGATGCCAGCGGACACACATGGCACCACTCCGATGCGCAACTGATCACCCTGACGCAGAAGGGCGTCGCAGGTCTCGTGCCTGGCTACGAGAGCGACATGCCTGCCTTCGAGGGCGTGCTCAGCACGGCGGAGATCTCCGCCGTCATTGCCTACATCGCGAGCACCTGGCCGCCGGAGATCCGGCGGCGGCGTGCCGAGCGTCTGCAGTGACCCTTAGCCGATCATCACACCTTCTTGGAGAAGAACGATATGTCGACGATGACGAGTTCCGATGCAGCCGCTGCCCCGACGGCGGCATGCTGCTCAGCGGCGCCTTCCCGGCGCTGGTTCGGCAATCGCTACATGCTGTTCGCTGCCGTCGTCGTGGTCGCGCTGGGAGGTGCGGCGGCAGCCGGTGGTTGGGGCTTGTTCGTGGCGGCGGGCATCGCGCCGGTACTCCTGAGCGTCCTTCCTTGCCTCATCATGTGCGGCCTTGGCCTGTGCATGAACCGCATGGCGAGCGGGCGAGCGGCCGAGCAGTCGACCACAACCGCTGCAGTGCCAGGATCGGAGGCGAGGGCGAACGCCGACGTCTCCGTCGTGAACCGCAGGCACGGCGTGTCATGAAGCGGCGCACCCTCGCCTTATCGCTGGGCATGCTCGCCGTGGCGCCGGGCTGGCGGTCACCGGCTTTGGCCCATTCCGTTCGCGGTGTCGAAAGCCGGCTGACCAACCGAGAGCAATTCTTCCAACCGATTGCAAGCGCACCGGCACCGGACTTCGCCCTCCAGGATGCGCATGGCCAAGCCGTGCGCCTGGTCGACCTGCGCGGCAAGATTGTCGTGTTGCACTTCGTCTATGCGAGCTGCCCGGATGTCTGCCCGCTACACACCGAACGCATTGCCGTCATTCAGCGCATGGTGAACGAGACCCCCGGGCGCGACATGGTGCGCTTCATCTCCATCACGACTGACCCAATACGGGATACGCCGGAGGTAATGCAGGACTACGGTGCGGCACACGGGCTGGACCCGATCAACTAGTCCTTTCTCACGAGCGGCCCGGATCGATCCGAGGAAGCGATCCGGCTCGCCCGCGCCTATGGGCTGGTTTTTGTGCCGACGCCGGAGGGGGCACAGATGCACGGCGTGGTGACCCATGTGATCGATGGCGAGGGGCAGCTCAGGGCTAAGTTCCATGGCCTCGACTTCGACCCGACGAGCCTCGTCGTGTACCTCAACGCGCTGACTCATCAGGAAGCGAGCGGCGGTCACGCCCCGTCGCCGCGCCCGGCGGCCGCCCCGCCGCAGGGCCTCTGGCAGCGGCTCAGGAGCTTGTTCTGAGCAATAGGGAGCCGCCAGCGCGATGGTGCCGATCGACCTCTCCCCTTTAGGCCTTGCGCTAGCCTTCGGCGCCGGCCTCATTTCCTTCGTCTCACCTTGCGTGCTGCCGCTGGTGCCCGGCTATCTCGCGTGGGTGGCCGGGACCGACCTCGCGGGGGCACAGGCGCGGCGAGGGAGAACGTTGATCCTCAGTGTGTTCTTTGTGCTGGGTTTCGGCGCGGTCTTCGTCGCGCTCGGCGCCGGTGCGACAGGTGTCTCCGGCCTCCTTCGGCGCTGGAGCGTCGAGGCCGCGATCGCCGGCGGGATGCTCGTGGCGGCTATGGGCTTGGTGCAGATGGGTCTGCTGCGCCTGCCGCTCCCGCTGCTGCGCGACCTGCGCTGGCGCCCGGCACTCGAGGGCGGCACGCCCGGCCAGGCGGCGCTGGTGGGGGTGGCTTTCGGCTTCGGCTGGACGCCCTGCATCGGCCCCGTGCTGGCGGCGGTCTTAACGGCGGCTGCAACGGCCCACGGCGTCGCGGACGGGGTGGCGTTGCTCTCCGCATATGCAGCCGGGCTTGGTGTGCCGTTCCTGCTCGCAGCGCTCTATCTGCCCGCGCTGCTTGGCCGAGTGCGCCGCGCCGCGCGTCTTGGCCTCTGGCTGCAACGATGTGCGGGCGCGGCCATGGTCGCAATGGGCGCAGCGATGATCAGCGGCGACCTGACCCGGCTCGGCACCTGGATGCTGCAGACCTTTCCGGAACTGGTGTTGATCGGATGACGCGAATGGACGGTTCGACGGGAGTACCCAGGTGCTGCGATCGCGCGACGGCGCGGCAGGTGCGTTCGGCCACCACCGGAGCCTGCGGTGCGCCATGAGGGCCGGCACTGGCTTGAGACGGCGGCTCGCTGTTCTCGCCGCGGCGGTCACATCAACAGGGCTGGCTGCGGCCATCCTTGGCCTGCGCACAGGCGGCGAGGCACAACCGCCTTCCGGGACCGACGCACCACTTGCCGCGCCGGCGAACCGGTTCGCGCTCGCCGCCGTCGACCCGCCTCGGCCGCTGCCAGAGCTGCGTTTCGTGCAGGGCGACGGGCTCGAAATGTCCATGAATGACCTCCGCGGCCGCGCGATCGTATTGAACATCTGGGCGACCTGGTGCGTCCCGTGCC
This sequence comes from Pseudomonadota bacterium, assembly GCA_023424475.1. Lineage (GTDB taxonomy): Bacteria > Pseudomonadota > Alphaproteobacteria > Acetobacterales > Acetobacteraceae > Neoroseomonas. The sequence continues at coordinate 11,574 of JAFADX010000344.1, read as the reverse complement.
GGGTGGAAATGCCGGCGCTGGACCGGCTGCAGGCCGCGCTCGGCAGCGATGGGTTCGAAGTGGTGGCACTATCCATCGATCGCGGCGGCCCACCAACCGTCGAGGCATTCTACAAGGACATCGGCCTGCGCTCCTTGAACATCTACGTGGACCCGACAGGCGCGGCGTCGCGCGCGCTCGGCGCGGTCGGTATCCCGACGACGCTGCTCATCGACCGGGAAGGGCGAGAGGTCGCTCGCAAGCTCGGTCCGGCGGAATGGGACAGTCCAGAGATTGTCCATGCTATCCGCCTACGACTAGGGCTTTCGGAGCGGCGCGACATCAATACCGGCCGACCCGAGATGCAACGGTGAACTGGTCCAACGCAAAGACCGGCACACCGGGCTGCGCGTGCTACGCGTCGAACGAACGCCTTGCCGCGGCAGATGCAGGTGGTGATCTCAACGCGATCTAGGTGCTCGACGGCGGCGCACTACTTCGCTTGAAGATGAGCGTTCCGCAGCGCAGCGGCGCGCACCCGCGGCAAAACTGAATGCGATATCCAACTTGACCTTCCCACGTGAGAAGGGTTCAGGCTGACGTCCGAGAATTCGAGAGAGGCGACCGATGCCGAACCGACGCCCCGCCGAGCTGGAACAGCAAGTGATGACTGTGCTGCTGCGGGCCATCGCCGAGGATCGTCTCGATGTAGCCGACCATCTGCTGGCTGCCCTCGAGGTGCTTGAACCTCGTCTTTCCGCCGCTCCCCTCTTGGCACTTGCGAACCGCGTTGACCTCCGCGGACAGTGTCGAGTGAGACATCCGCGCAGGGCACGCGCGAGATGCGCTCCGCCTGCCCATCGCCGGCACTAGGCTCGCTGACCAAATTGCCGCCGGTCCCCGCGTCCGCTTGGACGGCAAGCGTGTGCTTATCGCCCTGGAGGTAGATCCGGAGCATTGCTCGGCACCGGCTGCCGTTGCAGGTCTGCGATCAGGCGTTCCATTTCACCAATTTCGCGGACCTGCGCGGAAATGATCTGGTCGGCCAGTTCACGGACACGTGGGTCGCGGATATGCGCGCGCTCGCTGGTCATTATCGCAATCGAATGGTGCGGAATCATGGCCCGCATGTAGGAGACGTCATCCACCGTCTCCTGGCTGCGTACGAGCCAGAGCGACCCCGCGAAGGCGATGACGCTGCCAGCGAGAATTGCCGCATTGAGACGCTGGTTCCGGTACATGGCCAGCATGAACAGCAGCATAATCACAGCCATTGTCGCGCCCATGACCACGGCCATCCACGCGCGTGTCTGACTGAAGTAGACATGATCCAGCGCGTAGGAATTCAGGTACATCAACCCGAACATCACGAAGGTGGAGGTCGCGATCATCGCGACGAAGCGCCAGTAGGTCATGGCATCACGCTCCCTTAGCCACTGTCAGGTTCAAACGTGCTGCCACTTGAACTGTTTCATCGCTCGGCCCGCGAGATGCTAAAGTTCCTCAACTGAAACGGACCGCACCCTTCGCGCGGTTCCGTGAACTCAGTTCGCTAGCGTCGGCACCCCGAGGTCAGCCCGTTGGTAGGAAAAGACGAGAGCGGAATCGGAGGTGATCGCTGACGGGTCCTTGTCCCCGTAGTGCAGGCGCTGGAGCAGGTCCGCGATCAGGTTTAGGCGCGCGGGCCGCTTCTGATCAGCCCTGACGACGGTCCAGGGCGTCACCGGATTGTGGGTGCGCGCCAGCATCTCATTGCGCGCATTGCTGTACGCGTCCCAGTTCTTCAGGGCCGTCGCGTCGATAGGACTGATCTTCCACTGCTTCAGAGGGTCGTGGCGCCGATCAGCGAGCCGCCTCTTCTGTTCATCCCGATCGATGTCGAGATAGTACTTGATGAGCTTGATTCCTGATTTCACGAGCATGTGCTCGAACTCGAGCACGGTATCCATGAATTCCTCATACTGCTGGTCAGTCGCGAAGCCCATCACCCGCTCGACGCCGGCCCGATTGTACCAGCTCCTGTTGAACAGGACGAACTCTCCCGCCGTTGGCAGATGCGCCACGAAGCGTTGGAAGTACCAACCCGATTTATCGCGGTCCGAGGGCTTCCCAAGCGCCACGACGCGCGTCTCCCTGGGGCTAAGGTGCTGCACGATCCGTTTGATGACGCCGTCTTTACCAGCTGCATCGCGACCCTCGAGCAGGACGAGGATCTTGTCGTCGCAGGCGATGAAATGCTTCTGCAGCTTCACAAGCTCGATCTGCAGCGCGTGCAGGCGCATCTTGTATTCTTTCTTGGTCATGCGTTCTGTCGCGGGTGCCGGTTTCCCTTCCGATCTGCTCCGCTTCATGGCCCGCCTCCGCTCTTGCTCTGAATCGATGTGCTTCCCTCACACGCGGTCATCGCGCCCCGGGTGCTTCAGGCTCTGCCACCCTCATGGATCCAGCAGGTGGCATTGCTTGTTGGCGTGAGATGTCGGCCGCCTCTCCGACTGTTGGTGGATCGCCGAAAATGGCACGGAACGCCAGCTCCAGGCCGATGTCGCGGAAGCGTCGCATGGTTCGGAAGCATTCGAAGGCCTGGTCGATGGCTCCTTGTTCCGCCAACCGCCAGACGTTCTCAGTGGAGCCACTGGCCCGACTGTTTCGTACGAACTCGGCCATAGCGGCGACGCCATGCATCCATGGAGAGAACTTCTCGGAGAGCAGGTAACGGCTGCTGCGCATGGGGTGGAGCCACCTCAGCGCTTCCGCCATGACTGGGTTCGACGCGGCGCGCACCCAGGGAGCTATGCAAAGACCGTAGGCCTGATCCGTTGCCTCCGAGACGCGACGCGCTCGTTCGAATGCGGCCGGCGGGTCCTCGAAGGGCAAGTCCTCGACCTGTCGAGGCTCAAAGCTGACGCGATACTGTGGGCGACGACAATCAGGGTCTCCTGTCGGATTCTCGATCATCATCTCGTAGAGCCCAGGTGGAAGCGCATCGACGTCCGGCATGGCGTCGAGGATGGCGCGATGCTCGAAGCGCGCGACCGATGCCGATACGAAGATCCCGAGATGACCTACCTTCCTGTCGAGGAGGTAGACGATCCGTTGTCCCGCAGCCTTCAAGGCCTCGGTGCTGCGGTAGACCTGCCGGATCCACGCGAGCGACTGGTGCGGTGGACTGATATCGTCGCCGTAGGAAGCAAACACGACCACCGGACTCCCGAGGTCCCGAAGGTCGATGCGAACACCGTCGCCAAGGTCGAGGACGCCGCGTTCGAGCTCATTGCCGATGAAGAGATGGCGGACGATCGCAGTGATCTCTTCCCGACTGAGCGCGTAGAAGCTGTTCCACCAGCGCTCGAAGGCCAGGAAGCGATCATGCTGGCCCATCGGGTCGTGGAACAGGGTGCTGTACTTCTCCCAGAGCGTGGTTTCGGGCTTGAGCATCTCGAAATTCTGAACCAGCCAGGCACCGTCGAACCGGCCGTCACCAAGGTCGGCAAGCAGCCGCACCGGCCAGATGCCGCCTGTGAGCCCGCCAGCGAGGCGCATCGGATTCACGCCGGGTTCGCCGGACCAGTAGGAGAGTGGCGAGCCGTTGAGCACAACCGGGCCCAGGGCGCCCTTGCAATGCAGAGCGAGCAGGATGGCTGCCCAGCCCGCCTGGCAGTTGCCGTAGAGGATCGGAAGCTTGCCCGGGTGCCGCCTGATCACCTCATCGGCGAAATACCGCAGCGCATGCAGCACGTCGATCAGCGTCTGCGAAGGACAGGGTTCAGGGAAGAAACTGACGAAATAGACCGGGTGGCCTTCGTGCAGGGCGATGCCAAGTTCCGACTCGCGACGAAAGCCGCCGATCCCCGGGCCGCTGCCGGCCCGCGGGTCCATGATGATCAACGGCGGCTTGTCGGGATCGAGGCAGTGATCCGCCTCGTCCGCGCCATAGGCTGTGATGCGAAGCAGGGCGTAGTTCACCGGCCTGTCGAAGCGCCTGGCATCCAGCAGGGTCTCGTGACGGAAGGCGAGTACGTCCGGCGCGCCGGAGGCCTCGCGATCCAGTACGTCATTTGCCCGCTCGCGCAGCGTATCCCAGAACAGGACCGAGCGCTGCCAAACATCGACGCCGTAGGCCCACAGGGCCTCAATGTCGCCCAGGGGCGTACCCTGAGTGGCAGGCTGCGTCCGACTTGGCACCAGACCGTCCATTGACCCATGTCTCCGTAGAACAAGGCGTGCCACCGGCGGGCGAATCCCCGCCGGTGGCGCGGTGCGTCAACGTTGCTGGCCGTCCATCGCGCGGGCCATCGGGCCAGGACCGACGCCAGGAATGATGAGCCAAGACAATGTCTCGACCGTCCGACGCTGCGCTTCATCCAGCGCGGGGAGCAGCCCTGCCGTCGCCTCGCGGCAGGCACGAATGCGCTCGAGCTCCGCAGTAAGGCGTGCCTCGCGGAACGCGAGCCTCTGGTCGAGCCCAGCGTCAGAAGGAAGCATGGCAAGGCGCTCGCGCCCCGCACGGAAGCGCGCTGCCGCTTCGCGGATACGAGTGGCGAAGGCGGTCCACGCCGCGTCCTGATCCGGGCGGACCTGCAACTCCGCGCGCAGGAAGGCCAAGCCGCCCTCGACGCGTTCGGCGAGCATTTCGTGGAGGCGATCGGCCATCGCCCCGCCAGGCCCCATGCCTGCGGCGGGCCCTCCGGACATCTCCCGCATGGGCATGTCACCGCTCATCATTCCTGGCATCCCATCGCGCCTCATGCGGCGCTGGCCCATGCCACGGCGGCCGTCGTCGTCCTCAACATCGACGTGTATGCCGGGACCGACATTGATGATGACGTTCATTGGTGATCCGTAGGCCCCGTGGCGCCGCATCATGCCGGGCCCTGAGGCACCACCTCCCATCATCCCCATGCCGGGCCCACCCTCACCGCGGCCCATCATCATCGGCATACCGCCCTGGCCGCCCATCATAACCATGCCGGGTGCGCCCTCACCACGGCCCATCATCATGGGCATGCCACCCTGACCCCCCATCATGCCCATCATACCCATGCCTCCGCCCGGCGCCGGTGCCGCCGGGGCGGAGGTTGCAGGGGCTTGCGGCGCGGCACCGGACGCTGCGGGGCCGGCGCCGCCGGGGTGATGTGGATCCGTGGACGGGTTCTGCTGCGCCATCACCGGCCAGGCGATCAAGAGCGCTGCCGCGAAGGCAACTCCGTGCGTCATGCGTGCGGACATGGTGTCTCTCCTCCTACATATTCGCGCCAGCGTGGCCCGGGATGGGGCACGCGTTGCTTCGGATGGCGCGACGTTCCGTTCATCAGGCAGCATTTGTCGGCGCCACGAAGCGTCGTGCGGCGACGAGCGCCAGAGGCGGCAGCACAGACCATTGCAGCAATGGCCCGAGCCCCGTTCCGAGCCAGGGCAGCCGCGGCATTGCTTCGGTGTAGGCCCAGGCCCGCCGGACCTCGATGTTCAGCCACTCGCTGTAGATCGTGTAGGCGACTCCGATGGCGACTGCTGCAACCAGAACCCGCCTGAATCCTTGGGCTGGCCAAGCGCCGTCTGCCGTCAGCAGCAGGGCCCAGGCGAGCGCCGCGACGCCGATCAGCGCATCGCCGAGCGTGCAGTGCAGGACGGCATAGGCGATCGCGCCCGCGCTCTCCTCCCACCACAGCGTGTAGAGCGGCAGTTGAGCGATTTCCCAGATCAGCATGGCCGGGACCAGCAACGTCATGTACGCGCGCATGACACGGAGCCAGGACGCAGACGGGCTGACAGCGGGATACAAACCGTCCATGTGCCGCTGCCCCCGTCATGCCGAGTTCGCCGACGCAGACACTGAGGCGCCGGTCTTCGCGACATCCCGCCGGAGCGCCGCAAGCCGATGCTCCCCCTGGCGACCGAGCAGGCGAGCATTGAAGGCCACAACGACCGTCGAGAGCGACATCAGCGCCGCGCCCATGGCCGGCGTCAGCAGAATGCCCCAGGGCATCCCGACGCCGGCGGCAAGCGGAATCGCCACAACATTGTAACCGGTCGCCCAAACCAGATTCTGCGCCATCTTCGCATAAGTCGCGCGGGCCAAGCCCAGGATCGCCACCACGTCGCGCGGGTCATTCCTGACCAGGACGATATCGGCCGCCTCCGCCGCGACGTCGGTCCCCGCGCCGATGGCGATGCCGAGGTCGGACTGCGCCAATGCCGGTGCGTCGTTCACTCCGTCGCCTACCATGGCGACTGTCAGACCCATTGCCTGGATCGCCTGCACAGCCTCGGACTTCTGATGCGGCAGCACCTCGGCCCGCACCTCGTCGAGGCCGAGTTCCTTCCCGACCTCCTCGGCGACCGGGCGCGCGTCGCCCGTCAGCATCATGCAGCGCAGGCCGAGCGACTGAAGCTGATGCACCGCTTCCCGGCTCTCAGCGCGAACGATGTCGGCCAGGGCGACGGCCCCGGTGACAACGCCGTCCACGAGCACGAACACCACCGTGCGGCCTGCCTGGCGCTCACTCGCGACCCGCTCGTCTTTCACTGCGATGCCGCGGCGGTCGAGCGTGCCTGGGCTCACCACCTCCACCTCGCTGCCCTCGATCATGGCACGCGCGCCTTCACCCGGCAGGTTGCGGAACTCGGACGCCTGTGGCGCCGCAATGCCGCGCTCCTCGGCCCCGCGCATGATCCCCTTGGCGATCGGATGCTCTGACGCGGCTTCCAGCCCGGCGGCGAGGCGGAGTACCGACGCCTCGTCGTGGCGGTCCGCGAGTGGCACCACCGAAACCACTCCGAAGCGACCCTCGGTCAGCGTGCCGGTCTTGTCGAAGACCACCGCCTGCAGCGCGCGGGCGCGCTCGAAGGCGGCGCGGTCGCGGATCAGCAAGCCGTTGCGCGCAGTGAGTTCGGTGCTGACCGCGACCACCAGCGGCACCGCGAGGCCGAGCGCATGCGGGCAGGAGATGACCATCACCGTCACCATCCGCTCCAGCGCGAAGGCCAGCGGCGCGCCGAGCAGCAGCCACACGGCGAAGGTGCCGCCGCCCACCGCGATGGCCACCCAGGTGAGCACCCCGGCGGCGCGGTTCGCGAGATCCTGCGTGCGCGAGCGTGTCGCCTGCGCCTGCTCGACGAGCCGGATCACCTGCGAGAGATAGGTCTCGCCCCCGGTGCGGTCGATCCGCACGGTCAGCGCGCCGTCACCGTTCACCGAACCGCCGACGACGCGTCCGCCCGCGGTCTTGTCCACAGGCTTCGATTCACCGGTGAGCATGCTCTCATCCACCGAGGAACTTCCCTCGGTCACGGTGCCGTCCGTCGGCACCTTCGCACCGGGCCGCACCAGCACCAGGTCGCCGGGCTTCAGGGCGGAGATCGGCACTTCCTCCTGCACCCCGCCCGGGCCAAGTCGCGTGGCGGTCGCCGGCATGAGCCGCACCAAGGCCTGCAGCGCGCCGGACGCGCCGAGCACCGACTTCGCCTCGAGCCAGTGCCCGAGCAGCATCACCAGGATGAGGGTCGCGGTCTCCCAGAAGAAGACATCACCCGCGAGGCCAGCCAGCACCGCAAGGGAGTAGATGTAGGCGGAGACGATCGCGAGGCTGACCAGCGTCATCATGCCCGGCTTGCCGCGGCGGACCTCATCGGTGAGCCCGGTGATGAATGGCCAGCCGCCATAGAAGAACACCGCGCTGGCCAGCGCTGCTTCCACAAGGTAGTCGCCGGGAAAGGCGATGATCCCCGGCAGGCCGATCAACATCTGAATGTGCCGTGACAGCAGCACCACGCCGATGGTCAGGGGCAGGCAGATCCAGAACCGGCGCCTGAAGTCGGCCACCATCGCTCCGTGATCATGCCCGGTGTGGCCATGCCCAGCGTTGCCATGCCCGGCGTGGGCATTGGCAGGCATGGGCGCCGGGGCCGCGCCGGCCACACCTGGTGCATGGCCGTGGTGGTGGTGATGGGTGTGATCGTGCCCGTTCGTCATTCCAAGTATCCTCGGCTGGCTGCGGCGTCGAACTCTGAGGGGCTCAGCGCGATGGCGCCGGCCCGGAGGCGGGGCCGCTGAGGCGGGGGAACCAACCCGGCACCTGCGCCCGCCAGGCCGCGTATTCCTTGCCGAAGCGCGCGGCTGCCTCGCGGTCCTCGCGGATAGCGAGGCGGACGTACATTGCGACCAGCACGGGATACATCAGCAGCGTGACGAGGGTCGGCCACTGGAACAGGAAGCCGGTCATGATCAAGATGAAGCCCGCATATTGCGGGTGACGCAGCTTGGCATACGGACCGGTCGTGGCCAGGCGGCCGGCACGAACGGCGCGGAACAGCACCGGCCAGGCGGCGGCCACCAGCCAGAAGCCAGCAATGATCAACACCGTGCTCAGCAGGTGGAACGGACCGAAATGCGGGTTCAGCCCGATCCCGAGCATCATCTCAGGAAGATGGCCGGCGTCGTGGCTGAACCAGTTGACGCCGGGCCAGCGCGCCTGCAACCAGCCGGACAGCAGGTAGATGGTCAGGGGAAAGCCATACATCTCCGCGAAGAGCGCGACGATGAAGGCAGAGAAGGCGCCGAAGCTGCGCCAGTCCCGCGCATTCAAGGGGCGTGCGAAGCTGTAGGCGAAGGCAATGAAAAGAGCCGCATTCGCCGCCGCCAGGATCCAGAAGCCGTAGCCCTCCATGGCGTTCATGGCCGCGCCCCGGGGCGCGGGCCATCGCTGCCACCATGTCCACCGTGGCTGCCGTGCATGAAGAAGTGCATCAGCGGGCACAGCAGCAGGATGCCGAAGGGCAGCCACTGGAAGACGTGCGCGGTGTGCTCGAAGAGCAGATAAGCCGCCGCGATGACGCCGAAGCCGATGAACACGAGGCCCGTTCGGCTGCGCCAAAAGCCCTGCTCCGACGACGGCCGGGTGTGATGGTGTGCATGGTCAGACATGATGTCCGTATCTCCTGCTTCGTGAGGCGACGACGGACCGCCCGCCGCCGGGCCCGCCAGTCACCCCGGGTCGGGCGACGGCGCGGCCTCCTTTCGGGATCGCGTGCGCGCTGGCTGCACTTCGTCGGCTGTCGTCCCAGCGGTTCCCGGCGCCGCGAAGCTCGGCGCCGGCGGGTCATTTGCCATCGCCATGCAGCACTCGTGCAGCTTCGGGATCACTTCAAGCCAAGCCCGCGCTGGTGCTGCCGCCAGTTCGGCCAGCGCCAGGCCGAATCCGACCTGGGCCACGATGGCGTCTCCCGGATCATGCGCAGTCGCAAGGCGGCTTGCCGCCTGGCTTGCATGCTCCACCGCGCTGCGCATCATCGCGAATTGCGCCTCGATCGCGCCTTGCTGCTCCTGCTGCAGGCGGCGCAGGGCGACGGACACGGCAGGGTGACGAGTGGCCGGATCGTCCGCCTCCGCGGCACCGAACCAGGGGACCAGGGCGCTGATGCGCCACATCGTGTCGGCCAGAGGGCCATGCTCAGTGCTGCTCATGGTCATCATCCCCTTTCCGCTGTGCCAAGGCGCGGGCCGGGTCCCCGGCCCGCGCAACCAGGGGGCCTCAGCGCGTCTGCCCCTGCGGCATCTGCCCCTGCGGCGTCTGGCCCATCGGCATCTGGCCCTGCGGCATCTGACCCATCGGCATCTGCCCCTGCGGCATCTGGCCCATCGGCATCTGCCCCTGCGGCATCTGGCCGGGGGCCATCTGCGCCATCGGCATGCCGCCGCCCTGCATCATGCGCTGGTGCATCTGCTGCATGCCCTGTGGCGTCATCATCATGCCACCGCCGGGCTGCGTCTGCGGTGCGGGGCTCGGCGCCGCCTGCGCCGGCGCCTGCGGCTGCTGGCCGTCATGCCCATGCGGGTCGGCGCCCTGCGCCCAGACGCCAGCCCCGAGGCCGGCAGTCAGCGCGGCAGCCAGGGCGAGAGTGATCTTCATGCGAGACATCGTAGGCTTTCCTTTGCTCATGTGGTGCAGCGCTGCGTAACGGCAGGCTGCGTCGCCCGTGTTGTTGGTTCGTGACAAAGCATTGCCGCGGCGGCCGCCTCAGCCTTGCAGCCGCTCCGACTTCCAGCCGGCGGACCGAAGCTCGCGGTCGAACCGTTCGGCACCGGCGGAATTGCCCTGGATGCTGACCTCGCGTGTGCCGAGGTCGAGCGTCACCTCCGCGTCCGGATCAACGGTCCGGAGGACCTTGGTGACGCCCTTCGCGCACCCGCCACAGCTCATGTTGGAAATCCTGAAGCGAAGCATCTGACCCTCCTCGTGGTCCTTGTTCCGATGATGGGAAGCCTCGGGCTTCCTATTGTGGGAAGGTCAAAGCCTGCTTCATGACAAAGCATTGCGGCGCGCCCCGCCGCTTCGCGACATGCTTTGTCATGAAGCGATCATCGCGGGGACATGTGGCAGCGGGAGGCTGTTCATCGGCCACCAGAGGAGAGCCAATCCATGTCCGTCCTGCATCGCCGCGACCTGCCGTTCCTGCTCGCCGGAGCGGGCCTGTTCCTCGCCGCACCAATGGCACGTGCCTCCACTGACTGCGGCGGGACGATCTTCACCGCTGACGAGGGCAGCGCCAGCATCAGCGCCGTGGACCTCGCGTCAGGCCGCATCTCCACCGTCGCCGTACCGATCACGCCGCACAACGTGCAGGCCGTGGGCGACGGCCGGCGCCTGTTCGTGGTCGGCACCGCCGCGGGGGCGCATGGTTCGGATCATGCGCAGGCCAATGGTCGCCTGGTCGTGCTCGATACCGTTCCCGGCGCCGCGCCGCGCGTCGTCGCGGAGATCCCCGCCGGTCGCCATCCCGGCCATGTCGTCGCCGATGCCGCCGGCGATCGCGCCTTCATCTCGGACTCGGAGGCGGATGCGCTGCTCATCGTCGACGTCGCCGCGCGCCGGGTCGTGGCGAGCGTTCCGGTCGGCGACTACCCCCACGGGTTGCGCCCGAGCCCCGACGGGCGCGAGGTGTGGCTGGCCAATGTGAAGGACGGCACGGTTTCGGTTGTGGACGTTGCCGCAGGCCGCGAGGCCGCGCGGATCCAGGCAGGTCCTGCGCCGGTGCAGGTCGGCTTCCTGCCGGACGGGTCGCGGGCCTATGTCTCGCTGCGTGACGCCAACGTGGTCGCCGAGATCGACGCCCGCACCCGCAGGGTGCTGCGCCGCATTCCGGTCGGGCGTGGGCCCATTCAGCTGTACGGCACGCCGGATGGCCGGCTGGTCTATGTCGCCAATGAGGGGACGCGCGCCGCACCGGGAACGACTGCCTCGGTCATCGATGTGGCCGCGGGCGCGGTCATCGCCACCATCGAGACCGGCCGTGGCGCCCATGGCGCGGTGGTCTGCGGCGCGGGGACCAGCGCCTTCGTGACCAACCTCTATGACGACACCCTGACCGAAATCGACGTCGCGACCCAGGCCGTACGACGCAACTTCCGCGTCGGTCGCACGCCGAACGGCGTGACGTGGTCTCCGGCCTGATCCATCGCGCGGGGCGGCCGGCTCAGATCGGCTGGCCGCCCCGGAAGCGCATGAACGGCGCGTGACGGCCGGCCGCGTCGAAAGCCATTACGTCGTAGACCTCGTCGGGGGGGCCCCGGGCGGCCAAGCCCGGCGCGCCGCCCGGCCG
>JAFADX010000342.1 GCA_023424475.1 Pseudomonadota bacterium | reverse complement strand
CGCTCGATCAGCTGGAGCGCGGCGGGATCGGACTGCGCGAATGCCGCCGGGACCCCGGAGAGCAGGGTCAACGCGGCAGCACCGGCAAGAAGCAGCGAGCGGGTCATGGAGATCCCTCCTTCGACGGGATTGTATGTATGGCGGTTGCGGCGGGTGCGCATCCGAAGCGATTCACAGCATATGGATACCATGGCCGCGCGCCCAAAGGGCGGCGGCGCTGCGTGGCACGGGCGCCGCCTCCCGGCTCACGCGACACCGAGGGCGCGCCAGGCATCGAGATGGACCGCGAGCACGCGCGCGACATCCTCGCGCAGCGCGGCGAGCAGATCGGCATCCCCGGGGTCGGCGGCGAGGTGGCTCGCCAGGGCCTCCGCCCCGGGCGGCACGCCGGACTGCAGCGCGACCACCAGGGCGAGCTCGGTGCCCGTCATCGGCGCCCCGCCGCCGAGCGCGTGGCTGACGGCGCCGAGCGGCGCATTCCTGGCGATCGCCTCGGCGGCGAAATGGCGGGCCACCGCGGCGTTGCAACGTGCCGCGCGGGCCGCCAGCGCCGGTTCCGCCGAAGGCTCCCGCCACAGCGGCTGCGCCGTGTTGGTCTCGGCGAGCATCACCGCGATCTCCGGCATGGTCAGGTCGGCGCAGGCGGGCAGCGCCGCGAGCTCGCCGAGGCTTTTCGGCCCCGCCGCCAGCGCCGCGAGCAGCGCCTGCTGCTGTTCCTCGGGAAGAGCCGCCTCGCCCGCCTGGGTCGGCAGGCGCATGGCTGCGTGTTCCGGATGACCCATCAGCGCGAAGCGGATGCCGCCGAGCGCCGCACGCCCCCCCGGCCGCCCGCCGCGCACGAAGAGATCGGTCCGGAAGCGCCGCTCGAGGAAGAGGTCGAGCGTGGTCTCGGGATGCATCGAGGCGGGCATGCCGGCACGCAGGTCCTGCTGCGCGGGCGTGAGCTGCAGCTCGGCCATGGCAGTCGATGCACGCACCGGCCCCGCGTAGTCGAGGCGCGCCGCCGCGAGGTCGCGCGCGAGATCCGCATGGAAGACCGGCCGCCAGAATCCGGTGAGCCATTCATGCGCCAGGTAGGCCGGCGAGGCCCTCCCCTGCCCGATCATGCGGTCCAGCACGCGGGGCGGCGGCAGGTAGGGCGAGCCGATCTCGCGCAGCCGCTCGACCAGCCAGATGGCCTGCCGGCCGCGCTCGGCGATGCTGCCATGGGGCCCGCGCCCCCCTTCCTGGAGCAGACGCTGCAGGACGACGGCGATGGAGAAGCCGGGCAGCGCATTGTAGCCCATCATCACCACGCCGCCCGGCCGCAGGCGCGACCTCAGCAGCCCGACGATGCCGCGCCGGACCTCGTCCGGCACCCAGGTCCAGACGCCGCGGCAGATGACGATGTCCACCTCCGGCAGCAGGCGCGCAGCCCGCGCCTCGTCCAACTCGGCGAGGTCGGCCTCCAGCGCGCGGAGATTCGCGAGTCCCGCCTCGAGGGCGATCTCGCGCATCTCGGCCACATGGGCGGGCTGCAGGTCGAGGCCGATGACATCCCAGCCTGGATTGGCGGCCGCGAGGAGAATCGCTGTCGTGCCGCGGCCGCAGCCGATGTCGAGCACCGTCAGCCGGTCCCGGTCCGCCGGCGCCCAGGCCGTGTCGGCCAGCGCCAGCGCCAGGCGCAGCCGGCCCGGCGAGGCATGCGCATCGAAGTCCACGATGTAGCGGATATCGGCGGCGCCGTAATGGTCGGTGGCCTGCGTCACGTCGGCGCTCCCTGGCTGCTGCCGCCCATGGCCTAGAGCATGCCCATCGCGCGCCAGGCCTCCAGGTGATGGCCGAGCGTCGCCACGGCGGCCTTGCGCACGGTCGCGACGGCCTCCGGGCCCTCGCCCTGCCGCGTCAGGCGCGCGGCCAGCGCGTTGGGGTCCGCGGGCACGCCGGCCTGGATGGCGGCGACCATGGCCAGTTCCGACATGCCGAGCGCGAAGGCGCTGCCCAGCGCGGGCACCACGGCACCGAGCTGCGCCCTGCTCGCCAGGGCCTCGCGGCCGAGGCGCCGTGCGATGACGTGGTTGCAGCGCGCCGCGCGCGCGCGGATCGCCGGGTCGGTCGGAATGTCGCGCCACAGCGGGTGCGCCGTGAAGGTCTCAAGGAGCATGATCGCGATGTCGGGCAGGGTCAGCCCTGCGCATGCCGGCAGCGCGGCGAGGTCGCGCACGCGCTGCGGGCCCTCTGCCAGCGCGGCCAGGATCGCCTGCTCCTGCGCCTCGCTCAGGCTCGCGACGCCGGCCTGGGTGCCGAGGCGCATTGCCGCGTTGCCGGGATTCACGCCGAGCGCGAAGCGCACCTCGGCCAGCGCGGCCTGGCCGCCCGGGCGGCGGCCGCGCACGAAGATGTCCGAGCGGAAGCGCCGTTCGAGGAAGGCGTCGGCGATGGTCTCGTGGTCGAGATGCCCGGGCAGGCTGCCGAGCGCCTCGCGGCGCTCGGCATCGAGCTGGAGGTGCAGCAGGCTCGCCCCCGGCCGCGCCGGCCCGCCGTAGTCGAGCCGGGCCCGCGCCAGGTCCCGCGCGAGATCGGCATGGAAGGCTGGCCGCCAGAAGGGCGTGAACCACTCATGCGCCATGTAGGCCGGCGCGGCGCGCGCCGTCTCGATGATGTGGTCGAGGACCTTCGGGTGCGGCAGGTAGCGCGCGCCCGAGCCGCGCAGCCGTTCCAGCACCGAGAGGGCCGCGGCGCCCTTCGCCGCCTCGCTGCCGGCGACGCCCTCGGCGGCCTCCTGGAGGATGCGCTGCAGCACGATGCAGTCGGCGAAGCCCGGCAGCGAATTGTAGCCCATGCGGACCAGGCCGCCCGGCTTCACCCGCGACTTCAGCAGCGCGACGATCCCCTCCCGCACCGGGTCCGGCACCCAGGTCCAGACGCCGTTGCACAGGACGATGTCGACCTCGGGCAGCAGCCGCGCGCTCGCCTCCTCGTCCAGCTCGGCGAGGTCCGCCTCGATGAAGCGGGCGTTGTCGAGGCCGGCCTCGGCGGCGATCTCCCGCGCCTCGGCGACGTGGACGGGCTGGAGATCGAGCCCGATGACCTCCCAGCCCGGATTGGCGGCGGCGAGCAGGCAGGCGGTGAGCCCGCGCCCGCAGCCGATGTCGAGGAAGGTCAGCCGCTCGCGGTCCGGCGGGTTCCACACCGTGTCGTGCAGCGCCAGCGCGGCGTGCAGGCGCGCGGGCGAGACATCCGCATCGAAGGCGGCGACGTAGCGGATGTCGGCCGCGCCGTAGCGCGTCTTGGCGTCGGACACCTGGCCTCCTCAGACGCGGCGGGGCGTGTTGGCGCGGCCGGTCACACGACCTCCCGCGGCTCGAAGATCGCGTCGCGGGCATCCTTCGCGCGCGGGCGCGACGACCCCGACCAGGACGACCAGCCGAGGCGCGCGCCGCCGCCCATCCGGGCCGGCGGCACCTGTTCCCTGCGCAGCACCAGGTTCACCGCGAAGGCGGTGTCGGGGCCGACGAAGAGGCGGGCAAGCTGGGTCACCGTCAGCCAGGCCGGCGAGCCGGGCAGCAGCGCCTCGAACTGCTCGCGCGACAGCGGGCCGAAGCGGATGATAAACCGGGCCTGCGGATCCCAGACCTGCGCGCCGGCGACGGTCGAGACGCCGAGGCCGGTATGCTGGGCCGGCCCGCGCCCGCGGGGCATCCGCGTCTGCTCGCTCGGCGGCAGCCGGATGTAGCCGCCCGCGAATTCCTCGATCTCGACCGGCAGGCCGGTCTCGGCTTCGAGCATGGCCCCGAGGCGCTCGGCGCTGCGCGTGCGGGAAGCGAGGTTGCCGGCGTGGAAGAGCAGGTCCTCGGCCTCGATCCTCATCCGCCCTTCGAGGAAGGGCGTGCCCATGCCGATCGCCGCCGAAAGGGCGTGCGCGGTCGGCTCGTCGTTGCGCGTCGGGCGGTACTTGGCCCCGGCCTTGGCGTAGAGCCCGACGGTCCGCCGCGCCAGCAGGTCGAGGAAGGCGTGCAGGGCGGTCGACCGCTTGCGCTGCTCCGCCGCGACCATCGCGGTGTGGTGCCGCGGCAGAACGCCGCCCGAACCCACCAGGCCGAAGGTGCCGAGGGTGAGCTCGCCGTCCTCCGGCCTGGCCGCGACCACCGGCCCCGAGGGCATCGACAGGCGCGGCGTGCTGCGCAGGCGCAGTTCCTCCGGCGCCCCCGGCGTGCCGCGGGATGCCGCGATGGCGACCGCCACCGCCTGGTCGAGGTCGAAGCGCGAGGGATCGCGCCGGAGGCGATCGACGGGCGGAACGGCGTTCAGCGACGGAGAGCGCGGCGGTTCCGGCGGCGGTCGGGCCGCGGCGGCCTGCTGCCCGGTCGCCACCGGCAGCGATTCGAGGTCGGGCAGCACGGGCGGTTCACCCGGCGCAGCATGGTCCTCGGGCGCCGCGC